>NZ_JAMQWD010000005.1:0-354269 GCF_024744415.1 Vibrio sp. RM-41-2B
AATTAAGAAACAGCTTTCCAGATTAAAGAATTTGCTTGGCGACCATAGCGTTTTGGACCCACCTGACTTCCATGCCGAACTCAGAAGTGAAACGAAATAGCGCCGATGGTAGTGTGGGGCTTCCCCATGTGAGAGTAGGACATCGCCAGGCTTTAAATATCGCTTTCAAGTTTTCTTTTTAATTAAGATAATTGAAGGCAAAACTAAAAATTAGCATCGATAGTATAAGACTAAGTTTTAGTGACAATTTGTGGAGAGATGGCTGAGTGGTTGAAAGCACCGGTCTTGAAAACCGGCATACGTTAATAGCGTATCTAGGGTTCAAATCCCTATCTCTCCGCCACCTTTAAAAAACCGCTGTTCTTACAGCGGTTTTTTGTATCTGCTGTTTTTTAACAGCTGTTATCGAAAACTTCTAATTGGCTTTTCTCCGGCCCTTTCTCTAAGTTCTTTAGCGTACTCACTTTGGGTGTAGTTTACGCAGTAATATCTTCAATCGAAGACATTTCCATAGGTCATTTGGGCTTTAAGTAGAGCTTTGTTAAGTCTCAACGTGGGATGCTTAAAAGCATTTTGATAGAGTTTCAGTCTAAATACTGCTGATGTACTTGGAGAAAAAATGAAGCTACTTTACTGGTTAGATGAATGGCAAGCGCTTACTCAAAAAGAGCAAAAGGCTGCTTTACCAATTTCTGGCTACGATTTACTTGATGATGTTTTTGTGAAGTATGAATTCGTCGATCTTAACAAGCCATTGTTGTTCACATTTTCTCCTTCCGGTACTGATGCTCAGGTACAAGACTTAACTCCGGATTTTTCTCCTTGGGGTTACGACCTCGGAATACAACAACAAATAAATATTATTGCCTTTCAACATTTAGGTAAAAGTAATTGGTTCCGTAGCCGGAATTTGATTTTCTTTCTGGAGCAGTTGTCTGAGTTGCTTAAGCCCTTCCAATGTCGTTTGGGTTATGGGCAGAGCCGAGGTGGTTTTGCTATTGGTGCATTCGCTGATTTACTGAAGTTGGAGCATCTTTTGTTATTTTATCCTGTTAGCACAAAAAATAAAGCGTTAGTGCCATGGGATGATCGGCCCAGCACCGAGCTTGCTCAACAGTTCGATTGGGAAAGCGGCTACCATGATCGAGATTTGGGCAATGCCAAAGGTTACATTATTTATGACCCCACCAATCGTATTGATCGTCTTCATGCTGAACGTTATCCAGAGCTTACTCATTTAAAAGTCGTCGGTATGGGGCACGGCACTCAATCCACACAATTAGATAAATTAGAATTTTTTAATCTGGTGGCGAAGGAGTTTGTTCGTCATCAAACCATAGATATTGACCAATTTAATAAGCAAATTCACGCTTTGTTTTAAAAGAGGACTGATATCAGAGTCCCCTGTAATTAGGGGGAGATGATCACACACTAAAAACTAGATTTTTAACACAATTGCTAGGCGCAATTTAGATGGAGGATTAATGAAGTTACTGTACTGGTTGGATGAATGGCTGGCTCTTTCTCGTGAAGAACAGCAAACCAGGCTACCGATGTCCGGGGAGGACTTACTTGATGATGTGTTTGTTAAGTATGAGTTTGTCGACCGCAATAAACCGCTGTTGTTCACCTTTTCCCCTGCTGGTACGAATCTACAAGTACAGGACTTACACTCAGACTTTGCGCCTTGGGGCTATCGCTTAGCCCAGAAACAAAAAGTAAATATTATTTCTTTTCAGCACCTTGGGAAAAGTAACTGGTTTCGCAGCCGTAATTTGATTTTCTTTCTAGAGCAGTTATCGACATTACTTGAGCCTTTTGAATGCCGTTTAGGTTATGGCCTTAGCCGCGGTGGTTTTGCTATTGGCGCTTTTTCCAATCTATTAAAGTTGGATCAAGTATTGATGTTTCACCCGGTCAGTACAAAAAACAAAGTGCTAGTGCCATGGGATGACAGGCCAAGTACTGAACTTGCCCAACAATTTGATTGGGAAGGAAAGTACCACGACCTCGACCTTGGAGATGCAAAAGGTTACATCATTTATGATCCAACCAATGAAATCGACCGCCTTCACGCCAAACGCTACCCAGAGCTCACTCACTTGAGAGTCTTCGGTATGGGACATGGTACCCACGCGACGTATTTGAATAAATTCGGTTTTTATAAGCAAGTGGCTGTAGACTTTATACGTTATCAGAAGATAGATATAGCGCAGTTTCGTCATCAGACCAAAACGCTGCGATTAAAAGAAGATTACTATCAGTGCCTTAACAAGGCGAATGCGAGTTCACAGCATCGTTTGAACTTACTGAGTACCGCTCATAATGTGTTAATTGAAGAAAAGAAAGAACATGTGAAGGAGCATCAAGCGCAAATCGATATTCAGCCACTTGTTGATATTGCGATGAAGCATGAGCATGATAATCCGCAAGATGCATTACAACTTTTGGAAGTGGCTCAGCAGTTAGTTCCGAATGACCCCGTTGTGGAGCACAAGTTGCAGCAACTGTCGTAGGCGAGTAATGCAGACTGGCATTTTGAATTTGGTCAGTGGCTTTTGTCGCTGGCCTTTTTAAGAGCTTATGGGTTGATATTTCGATGAAATTTAATGAAGCAGTACAAAATAAAAAGCCCAAGCAAATGCTTAGGCTCAACGAGTATTAATATGAGTTTAAAACTCTTTTGGCGCAAAGCCTGTCATGACATCGAGGCGAAGCTCTTTACCAACTTTTGTTAGTGGGTGGACGATTACTAAGCCGCGTACGCGTTTTTTCAGTTTGCCGATGTCCGCTTGTTCTGCTTTGGTGATTTCACGAGAGAATGGCATATCAAGTAAGCTTTTACGTTCTTTGTTCAGCTCATAGTTTTGCTTATGCTTTAACTGATTAAGCTTTTTGGTTAGCTGTTCTACTTCATCCGTGAACTTTGTAATCATTTCGTGATCACCACGAGAACGTGCCGCATCAAGTTTACGTTGGCATGTATCTAAACGGTTGTGCAGCTTTTGAATATCAGTTTTTATGCTCATGGTAATTTGGCTCAAATTTTAAATAGTCGAGAAGTATAGCATAGCTGAGATCACACGCTCTACTATACTTCTCGATTGTCTGGCTTTAGTTAATCAGTTCATTGCCCGATACGTTACCAAAGAAGAAGGCTTCGACGTTATCAAGCGTCACAGAGGCAATATTATTAAGTGCTTCGTGAGTCAAGAATGCTTGGTGGCCAGTAAACAGCACGTTATGACAAGCCGATAAGCGACGGAAAACATCGTCTACGATGACATCGTTAGATTTATCTTGGAAGAACAAGTCTTTTTCATTGTCATACACGTCTAGACCAAGCGCGCCAATCTTACCTTGTTTCAATGCTTCTATCGCTGCTAGTGAATCCAGCAACTCGCCTCGACTGGTGTTAATGATCATCACACCATCTTTCATTTGCGCGAAGGCTTTTTCGTTCAATAGGTGATAGTTTTCTTCACTCATTGGACAATGGAGAGAGATAATATCCGCATTAGCGTAGATTTCTTCAAGCGAACAGTAACGCGCTCCCATTTCTAGTGCTAATGGATTTTCGTAAGGGTCATAGCAAAGCAGCGCCATGCCAAGCCCTTTGAAGATACGCATCGTCGCGATACCAATCTTACCTGTACCAATGACACCAACGGTTTTCCCGTAAAAGTTAAAGCCAACTAGGCCCTCTAGCGAGAAGTTGGCGTCACGTGTGCGTTGGTAGGCTTTGTGAAGGCGACGATTTAGGCACATCATCAAACCGACTGTGTGCTCTGCCACCGCCTCTGGTGAGTAAGCTGGAACTCGAACTACTTGTAAGCCAAGTTCTTTAGCAGCTTGTTGATCCACTTTATCAAAACCCGCGCAGCGCATGGCAATAAGCTTAGTTCCGCCCAGAGAAAGCTGTTTAAGAACGGGAGCTGAAAGGTCATCATTGACGAAAGCACACACGACATCGCAACCATGTGCCATTTTGGCGGTTTTTTCGGTTAGCCGGAAGTCGTGATAGTGGAATTCAAAATCTCGGTTATTTTTAATTTTATTAAAAGAGGCCTCGTCGTAGGATTTTGCACTAAAAAAAGCAATATTAATCATGGTTCCCTCTCAAAAAGTGCGGATTTTATAAATAAATATACTTATAAAGTAATGCAACTTAGGCGGAATGAATAGAGAAATCTTCTCTTTAACTTTTGCCATATCAAACAACGATAACGATCACGCCTTTCAATGAGTATTATCTTACGATTCTGCACTTGTGCGTTCATTCCATTAGCTCCTGGGGTAATACAGGGTCTACCCTAGATACTGTTTGCTTTACGGGCGCTAACTGACTAGCATAATCGCTCTTTTCTTGTTCACTTTAGTTAGGTTAGGCGTTCCGGCAATGTCAGTGAAATGGTGCTCTATGTTCTTGTGTTGTGTGTTGGCTTCTGGCGTCCATGCAGCTGTAGATTTTGTTAAAGTCGACAAGTCAAAGCGTCGAATGTATTTAATGGAACAAGGCACAATACTAAAAGAATACCGCATTGCTTTAGGAGCGGACCCTAAAGGGCATAAACAAGAAGAGGGAGACAATCGTACACCTGAGGGCGAATACACCTTAGATTACGTTATAGAAGACTCTGCTTTTTATCGTTCTGTGCATATTAGCTACCCTGATGCGATTGATACGTTGGAAGCGAAGCGCCGAGGTGTGTCCCCAGGAGGGAACATCAAAATTCATGGTTTAAAAAACGGTGAGAGTCAGTTGCCGATTTATATCCAAAGCTTTGATTGGACCAATGGGTGTATTGCGATTACCAATGAAGAGATGGATGAATTTATCCAGCTTGTAGAGATGGGGACACCAATTCAGATTGAGTGGTAACGAAATGGTGCCTCTGAAGCTCAAGGTGGTATGTGCTATGGCATAAAGCGTTGTGGATGATCACTGAATATACCGTCTAACTGAGGTAGGTACTTCAGTTTGTTTGGATTGTTCACTGTATAACACATCACTTTGTAACCCGCCTGCTGGAGTTTGTTTATTTGGCGCGAGCGAACCCAGTTAATGTTTAGGTTGCAGCTATAGGCGTTAACTTTTTCCAAAAGGCGTTTATCTTTTCTCGTTAAGAATTCACTCAATACACCTAATCGATACTCATTGCAGTATTTATGCAGCGCTCTAATGACATCATGACTAAAACTGGAGAGTAGTACCTTCTCTTGCGGCATGGGACTTTTTGCTAGTACGTTTGCGAGAATTTGTGCCACTTCTTCTGCTGGGTGGCGATCTACCTTAACTTCAATATTCAAGTTAAGCTTATGCTCAGTAGCTAAAGTGAGCAGCTCATCTAATGTCATGATTTTCTCACCTGAAAAATCTGCGCTGAACCAGCTACCAAAATCCAACGCCTTTAACTCTTCCAGAGTCAGTTCATCTATACGCCCTTGTCCATTACTGCATCGATTTATGGTGTGATCATGGCAAACCACTAAAACATTATCTTTGGTCGGTTGTACATCAACTTCAACCCAATTTAATCCGAGGTCAATGGCGGCCTGAACGCTCACTTTTGTATTTTCTGGGTATGAGCCAGCAACACCACGATGACCAATTACTAATGTTTCCATGTTCTTCATCTTCTGCTTTGTGTTGAGCAGATTGTACTCGTTTTTTGCTTTGAAGATATACCTCAAGGTGCATGTTGTCAGATCGTCTTAATAAAAGCCAAATCGCCCATTCGTCAAGGTAGGTTGTTGGAAGAACTCCTGTCGAATCATGAACCAAAGTTGGACTTTTATTCTCCTGCCGCTCATTTTTAAAGAGCAAGGTAGTTGCGAGTGCATCATGGTTATCGGGAGAGAGAAATATGAAGATCGGTGTTATTGGTGCAGGAGCTGTTGGTGTGGGAGTATGTAATTACTTACTCACTCTGGGTGGTTTTAGTGAGCTTGTTCTACTTGATAAAAATTTAGAACGTGCCGAGGGTGAAGTGTTTGATTTTCGTCACACGATGGCACTGACTTTTTCAAAAAACACACGCATTATGCCGTCGGATGATTACTTAGATTTACTCGAAGCCTCTCTTGTTGTTATCACCGCTGGTACGCAGATTAAACAAGGACAAACTCGTTTGGATATTGCTGAGGTTAATGCTCAAATTGGAGTTGATATTGCGCGTCAAATAGAACGTGTAGCGCCAAATGCGGTGTTGATTGTTGTGTCAAACCCATGCGATATCGTGGCGCACTTTATTGCCACCAACACCGGTTTTGAGCCGAGTAAAGTTATTAGCAGTGGCTGTGTAGTTGATACCGCTCGTTTAATGAGTATTGTTGCTGGCCGTGTAGACCTAGACCCGAAGAACGTGTTTGGTTATGTATTAGGAGAGCATGGTAGCCATTGCTTTACTCCTAAGAGCTTAATTTCTATCGCTGGGCAACCGGCCGACTATTACTGCGATACCCATAACATTGAGAGAATTGATCCGCACGCACTTCTTGAGGCGGTGAAACAGGCGGGATACGAAATCTTTCGGCGTAAGCAGAACACCGTTCATGGCATTGCCGCCAGTGTCTTTCGAATCATTCAAGCCGTGACGATTAACGAACGATCGGTGTTGCCCGTCGGTACGATGATGTCGGGGCAATATGGTTTGCATGATGTTGTTCTCAGCCTACCTACGGTTATTGGAAAAAACGGAGCAAATTCAGTTCTGATGCATCCCTTCACTGAAGAGGAGCTTGTCACATTAAAAACGATCAGCGCCCACTTAAAACACATCGTCGAAAATGTCGCTAAGGAGACGAAGCTAAAGCCCTGATCTACCCTCATTATCAGGTGCTAGTTAGCTTAGCACTCCGGTCTACTGCTATAGAGCTATTTGTACTAAAGCCCTAGGATGTGTAGTTGTTTAATTTGTAAATGAGTAATAGAATGCGAACCATTTTTATTTGAATGGTGAGTGGTAATGTCTCGAGTTTTGATAGTGGATGATGACGTTCCTTTGTGTGAGCTATTAGAAGCAGTTTTGCAAGAGGAGGGCTATATTGTCTCTTCTGTACATTGCGGTGAAAGTGCTTTGCAATATATGGAAAAAACGCCGGTAGATCTTGTACTGCTTGATGTCATGTTACCAAACCTTAACGGCATGCAAGTTGCCCGTAGAATCTGTCAACGCTTCGCGACACCTATTCTAATGCTTACTGCGCTTAATGATGAAAACTCGATGCTTGATGGCTACCAAGCGGGAGCCGATCAGTACATAGGAAAGCCTTTTAATGTTGCTGAGCTTCTGATGCGCATCAAAGCGATTCTTCGTCGTGTTGGTTTAGAGCGCCAACGTCAGGCGATGTGCAGTACCGTTCAAACGATCAGTGATCAGCTCAATAGCTTACCACTCACAAGCACGGAAGCCGAGTTACTGAGCTATCTAGTCAAAAACCAAGGTGTGGTGATTTCAAAAGCGGAACTCCAAACCGAAGTATTAAAGAAAGAGCTAAGCCCTTTTGACCGCAATCTTGATATGCACATCAGTAATATACGTCGCAAGCTAGTAGAAGCAGGGCTCTCTAAGCAACATATCAAAACCTTCCGTGGCAAAGGTTACAGTTACCTAGAGGCTGTAAACAATTAATGAAGCTCACGTGCCCACCTTTTATCGCGAAACGTAAAGATAGCTTAGCGTTTAAGTTGTTTAGTTATATGACTGCAATTGTGATAAGTATTTTGGTCGTACAAGCAATGGCGGAGCAAGCTCTCGTGAAAGCCATGCTAAAAGTGCCGGACAGTGTGCGAGAAGAAATGCTCGATCTTGCACATCAAGCCAATGTGCTGATTGAGCACGGAGACATGGATGAACTTGCTGACTGGGCGAACGCGCAAAACTTTTATCTGTTTGTGCTGAATGAGCACCAGCAACCCGTCACTCACCGTTTAATGCATCCACACTTCGAGTTCAAACTTCAATTTAAAAGAAGTATTGATGATCAACTTGAGGGAAAGGTAAATCGCCCGATTATCAATATCCCTTTGGTTAAAGATAATAGCTTGGTGATTCAACTGCCACATCGACTGCATCCCGCACATGACTTCATTTTATATTTCTCTATTCTCAAAGTGGTGATTGCGGTAGTTATTTTGGCGTTGTTCTCATTGCTAATGGCACGCAACTTACAACAGCCGCTTGATCGCTTAAGAGAAGCAAGCAAAAAGCTATCTAACGGTGACTTTAATGTCAGTGTGGTGAAAGAGTTAAAATCGAATACGCGCGAGTTTAACGAGCTGGCACAAGACTTCGACCACATGACACAGCAAATTCATTCTCTTGCCGAAAAGCAGCGATTGCTTATAAGAGATGTCTCCCACGAGCTCCGAACGCCGTTAGCAAGACAGAATTTAGTTCTACACCTTTTGCGAAAGCGAGTTGGGGAGAACGAGCAAAGCTTGGTGACCAGGCTAGAAGACGAAGCTAAAGAGCTAAACCATTTGATAAGCGATATCTTGGAGTTCAGTCGCTTGGAAAATGCGCGTTTCGACAAAGGTGCGAAACGCCGTGATTTAGAGGTGTTGCTCGCACCGCAAGTAGAGCGGTGCAAAATCGATTTAAAACCAGAACAAACATTGTCATTCCGTTCAGAAGCAACATGCGCCAAAGCTTTTTGCGAAGAAACGCTCGTCATTCGTTGTTTGAATAACCTTGTTGGAAATGCCATCAAATATTCAGGGCAAGCATCTCAGATAGAAGTTTCTCTGGCTAATCATGTCAAAGATGGGCAGCAATTGATTTCCATGTCTGTATCCGACGATGGGCCTGGTATTCCAGAGAACAAGTTGGTCGATATTTTTGACCCATTTACTCGCTTAGATGCATCAAGAGATAAGAAGCTTGGCGGCTACGGCTTAGGTCTCGCGATTGTCAAAGAATCCATGCGCATTATGGGTGGATCCGTTACGGCGAAAAATCGTGAACAAGGAGGTCTGAGTGTTACTTTGGTGTTCAAGCAGTAAGTATGGTTAAGTCTTATTAACCGTGATGTTGATCACGTTATTGTGGCTCGTCATCAGAGAGTACTTTACAAAAGTTTGCAAATGCAAAGAATGTAAATTTAATGCAAATGGTAATACTTATCACTTATATTCACCCGCGAAATAATTAAGAGGGAATCGCATTCAACAAGCATGTGACCCGAAAAATAATAATCGGAGTGAAAGGATATGTTTACTAAGAGCCATTTGGCGCTAGTGATCGGTACGGTGTTAGCAACACCTGCAGTGGCGGACGTTCAAACAGACGAACATGTAGTTGTAGAAGGTCGAGAGTTCGGCTACAAGGCGGATACAAACAGTACAGCAATGCGCATGGAAATGACGCAACTGGAAACGCCAGGACAAGTAGCGGTTATCGATGAAACGGTAATTGATGAGCAGCGTGCAAGTACACTTGGTGAAGTGCTACGTAACGATGCAAGTGTTAGCGCGGGTGGTACAAGCCGTAACCGCGAACGTTTCTCTCTACGTGGTTTTGAACTTAGCAGTTCAGACGGTTTTCTTCGTGATGGCCGTCAACACTGGTCACACTACCGTCAGCCAATTGAGCTTTTAGAGCGTGTTGAAGTGCTTAAAGGTCCATCAGGCTTGCTATACGGTAAATCTGAGCCGGGTGGCTTGGTAAACATGGTTTCGAAAAAACCAACAACTCAAACACAAGCTAGTTTGAGTCAAGATCTAGGTTCGAATGATCACTCACGCACGGTGCTTGATGTGAGTGGCGCGCTAAATGATGCAGAGACACTGCGCGCGCGCGCAATTTTTGCCAAAGAAAGCTACGGCTCTTGGCGCAGCTACGGCGATGGTACCGAGCCAGAAACGGATCGTACGGTTGCGGGCCTAGTGGTTGAGTACGACATCACCGACAACTTTATGGTGTCAGCGCATTACGATCGCACGAAAGACGATGGTAGCGTGGATTCTGGTGCTTACATTGTGGATGGTAAAGCGGTTCGCGGTGACAAGCACATCTGGGATGCCCAGTGGTCAAAGATTGACAACGAAGTAGAAAACTACGGTATCGATATTAATGCTCAAGTGACTGACAATGTAGACGTAAAAGCGGGTTACAACCGTCAAGACTTTAAGCGTTTTGATGTAGAGTCTTACCCAGGTTTCGATACTTATGACCAAGATACTAAGATCGACCATTCTGGTAACGAACGCAAAGATAATTGGGTGTTTGATACTGCATATATAGATGTGACGACGGACTTTTCTCTGTTTGGTACAGATAACACGTTTTTGGTAGGTGCGAACTATCTAGAGTATACCTATGACCGTTTCCAAAAGTATTACAACCCTATAAGTATAGAAGCCGGTCAGTCTGTGCCTCGTCCTGGCTACTCTGGGAAAGTTAAACAGTCCACAAGCGAGCACGACACTTGGGGTATCTACGCGCAAAACATGATGACGATTAATGATTACTGGCAAGTGCTTGCAGGTGTTCGTTATGACGAAAAGCGTGACGATGACCTGACTGAAAACCAGGTTTCTCCAAAATTTGGTGTAATTTTCCACCCAGCGACGAATGGCTCGGTTTACGTTCAGTACTCTGAAAGCTTTATGCCGCAAGGTGAAGTCAGTAGTGGTCGTGGCAAAACTTACGTGAACGATGGCGAGAAGCTAGATGCAGAGCGCGGAATTTCTTATGAAATCGGTACGAAGTGGGAACTGTTTGATCAGCGCTTATTTGTATCAGGTGCTGTGTTTGATATCACATTAGAGAACATGTCGCTGGATGTTGAAAGTGGTAAAGATGCTAGTAATAAGGTTCTACATAAGAAAACTCAAGGTGGTGAGCAAGTACACAAAGGTGCTGAGCTAATGGCCCAAGGTTTTGTGACCCCTGAGTTGTCGCTAACCGCTTCTGCAATGTACTTGGATGCAGAGCTTAAGAAGGCAGAAAGATATGAAGGCAACCGCCCTGTAGATGTGCCAGAGTTCTCGGCAAGTCTATGGTCTAGCTACAAGGTTCAAGACAATACGAACCTAAACCTTGGTTTGATTTATGAAGGTGATCGCTACGGTGATGCAAAGAACACCTTCAAGAAAGATGGCTACGCTCGCGTTGATATGGGCGTGTCATACAAACATAAGTACGATGAAAACTTGGATATCATTGCTCGATTCAATGTAGAGAACTTATTCGATACCGACTACTTCGCAGGTGGTGGTAGCACGAATAGCGAGCAAAAAGGTGCGAGTGGGGTTGTGGTTGGAGAAGACCGCAACTACATGGCAACAATCCAGTTCAAGTACTGATAACAATTTGATTATTAAAGGGGAAGGGTAGTCTTCCCCTTTGGTCGTTTTTGGAACACAGAAATATAACTCGTATGAATCTAATGAAATCAAGTATCGCTCTGTTGATATCATCGGTTTTGATTCCCGCTCACGCGGCGAACTTAAACGATGCACAAGCTGTGCAGAGTAAAACAAACCAGTCGTCGGCGGTAAGCCAAAAACGTATTGATGCAAGCGCAGAAAAATCACTTACTCTAGAAGCTGAAATTGAGCAGCTGCAAGAGGAAGTCGGTAACTTGAAGATTTATCGCGATCATCTTGCAAGCCTTGTTGAGAGCCAAAATCAAGAAGTTGATAGCTTGAACGAGCAAATTGAGCAGATTGCTCAAACTCGTCAAGGTGTCGTGCCTTTGATGTATCACATGCTTGAGGGCTTAAAAGTGCTCGTCGCTAACGACAAACCTATACGCAAAGCGCAACGTGAGGAGCGAATTGCAAAGCTGGATTCCATGATGACGCGTGCAGACGTTGCGGATGCAGAGAAGTTTCGACGTATTTTAGAAGCGTACCAAATCGAAATGGATTACGGCACCAAACTTGGTGTTTACCAAGGCAAGATTAACCTGGGTGACAATGAAGCTGTGGAGGCGGACATTCTCTATTTAGGGCGTTTGTCTTTGGTAGCACGTAGCTTATCTGGTGAGACATTCTGGAGCTGGTCACAGCAACAACAAGCATGGCAACAAGTGGGTTCTGAGCAAGAATCAGAGCTAGATAAAGCGTTCGCTATGGCGAATAAACAGATCGCGCCGAGTATGTTAACTCTGCCAGTGTCGTTAACCGCTGCGGAGGGCAAATAAATGATGAAAAAATGGTTATCGGTTGCATTAATCTCGACAGCCGCATTAATGCCTCATACAACTGTTGCTAGTGATGCGTTGTTACAAAAGGCGCAGCAAGAAAATCGTCAACAGCAATCGCACAATGTCGCGCGTGAATCAGGTTTTAAGAAAACAGAGCAAGAGCTACAGGCTATAAAGAATAAATTGGCCGCAGAGCGAGCTGCTCTTCAAGCAGAAGCGGACTCATTAAGTGTTACTTTCGGTGAAAACGAAGCGGAACTGGCGCAGCTAGAAGAAAAGCTACGTCTAGAAACCGGGAGCTTAGGTGAGCTATTTGGCGTCGTTCGCCAGAACGCAAAAGAGCTAGAGTCAGAGCTCAAGAGCTCAGTAACGGGTGTTGATGCAAACTCATATCAGAAAGATATCGATGCTATTGTTGCAGCTAAATCACTTCCAACGTTGACCCAACTTCAGGCGATGTGGCGCAGCATGGAAGAACAAATCAAAGCAAGTGGTGAGATGGCAAACGTCTCTTTCACACTGCTAAATGGCGAAGGTCGTGAACAAACGGTTAATGGTGTTCGTCTTGGTTCTATGGCGCTGCTGGATGACACTGGCTACGTTAAGTGGAATGGTCAACGCGGAGATGCGGTAAACTATCTTCGTCAGCCTGAAAGCGGTCCAACAGCGAATACTATTTCCTCTGGTGACATTGATGCGCTTGTCATTGACCCGTCACGCGGCATTCTTCTTGAGCAGCTCGCAAACTCACCGACTTTGGCTGATCGCCTAAATGCAGGCGGCGTTGTCGGTAAAATCATTCTTGGTTTATTAGCTATCGGCCTATTGATTGCTCTCGTTCGTGGTGCATCTCTGATGATTTCGCGCCAGAAAATCATGAAGCAACTGAAAACTCCAGCACAGCCAGGAGACAACCCTTTGGGTCGTGTGCTTGCGGTGTATCAGAAAGATAAGCATCGCAGCGTAGAAGCGTTAGAGCTACGTCTTTTGGAAGCCGTTGTTGATGAGCAAACCCACCTAGAAAAAGGGTTGTCGATGCTGAAGCTTCTTGCTGCGCTGGCCCCTATGCTTGGTCTACTGGGCACGGTAACGGGTATGATCGAAACCTTCCAAGTCATCACTCAATTTGGTAATGGTGATCCGAAAGTAATGGCGGGTGGTATTTCGATGGCGCTTGTAACTACTGTACTTGGCCTTGTTTCAGCCATGCCATTGTTATTGGCGCACAACGTATTGAGCTCTCAAGCAGAAAATATTCGCAGTATCTTAGAAAAGCAAGGTATCGGTTTAGTTGCAGAACAAGCTGAGCGTGATATGCCGAGCAACAAAAGTCACTCTAACACCTTAGCGGAGAACGCAGCGTAATGGAGCAGATCCTACTCAACACATTGGGTTTGATCAGTGAGGATTGGGCCACAACCTTGATGAGCTTTATGCAGCAAGGTGGCCAAATCCTATGGTGGCTGGCTGCCGTCGTGGCGGTGTGCTGGCTGTTGGTTATGGAGCGAGTTATTTATCTCACAACGGTTTTCCCTGGGGTAAAGAAACAGCTTTGTGAGCAGTGGCAAGCAAGATCAGAGCACCACTCTTGGTACGCACATCAAATCCGTGAAGGATGGATTGCAAAAGCGCAAATCGAACTGCGCCAAAACCTATCGACCATTAAGCTACTTGTGGCGGTTTGCCCAATGTTAGGGTTGTTAGGGACGGTGACGGGCATGATTACGGTATTTGACGTAATGGCATCGCAAGGCAGCAGCAATCCAAAATTGATGGCTTCTGGTATCTCACTTGCTACGCTGCCAACCATGGCGGGTATGGTAGCAGCGCTGGCGGGCATGTTTATTCATGCTCGCCTTAGCAAAGTGTGTGAACGAAAAGCTATCCAGTTAGAACAATCTTTAAGGAGTCAAAAGTGAGACTCGGACGCAGACCTAACCAACAAGATGAAGCTCAAGTCGATTTAACGTCGATGCTTGATATCGTCTTCATCATGTTGATCTTCTTCATTGTGACCAGTTCGTTTGTACGTGAATCCGGTGTAGAAGTGAACCGCCCTCAGGCTTCTAATGTAGTAAGCCAAAAAGACGCGGGCATTTTTATCGCAGTAACGGCAGCGAATGATGTGTACATCGACAAACGAGTGGTTGATATTGAGCGTGTTGAGGCCTCTATTGAGCACCTGTTACTTGATCAGCCTGATGCTTCGTTAGTTATCCAAGCTGACGAGCATGCTTATAATGGCACTGTCGTGAAAGTGATGGACGCTGCAAAAGCGGCGGGCGTGAAAAACATCGCATTGGCGGCGGAGAAACCTTAATGGGCAGGCTGTTACTTGCACTACCAGCATCACTGTTAATTTCTGTGAGCCTGTTTAGCTTTATGGCGTGGATGGTTGATAAAGGCAACCAGCGTGCGCCAGAAGCTTCGGAAGCGGTTCGTTTTGATATGGTGATGGTAGAGAATGAAGCAGACGTGCAGCGCCGTCAACGTTCAGTGCCGGAGCAACCAGAACCACCCCAAGCGCCGGAGCCAATGGATCTGTCTCAAGCTGACACTCAAATGGAGCCAATGAGCCAGATGACGCCAGTCAGTGCTTTAGGTTTGAACACTGCCCTTGAAGGTATCGCGATCAGTGCGCCAAACTTGAAGGGAACAATGGGCAACCAACAAGCACTGCCGTTGTATCGTGTTGATCCTCGCTATCCAAGTAAGGCGCTGAAACGTAGAGTTGAAGGCTATGTCATTATGCGTTTCACGATCGATGCAACAGGACGACCAAAAGATATTGAAGTGATCGAGGCTGAGCCACAGCGTATGTTCGAAAGGGAAGCAATCCGTGCGCTTAAAAAATGGAAGTATCAGCCAAAAGTTGAGGATGGTGTGTCAATTGAGCAGTATGGACAAACCGCTAAAGTGGAGTTCAAGTTAGCCAAATGATGAAAAAATTCTTAATCGGTACGGTATTAAGCCTGAGTGCACTTTCAACCATTGCCAGTGAGTTAAGCCAATACACTGCCGCGAGAGTTCAACGAGCACACAACTTGGCTCAAGAGGAGAAACTAAAAGAAGCGATTTCATCTCTTGAAGCTATGGAGCTTTCTCGTGGATATGACCAAGCTTATGTCGCTCGAATGTTGGGTATTTTTTACTGGCAGAATGAACAAACTCAAGCAGCAATTAAGCAACTTGAGTTGGCAGTCAATAGTGGTTTGCTACAAGATGAGCAAGCATGGCAAACCCGAAAGATGTTGGCAGATATACTGCTGAACGAGCAACGCTTTTCTAAGGCGTTACCTCATTACTATGCCTTGAGCAAAAACATTCCTAAAGGTCAAAAAGCGCATGAGCTATGGCTGCGTATTTCCCAATCTCATTATCAACTGAGTCAGTGGCAGAAAGTGCTTTCAGCAATGGCTCGTTATGAGAAGTTTGGTCAGCCAGACAAGCTTGGCGCATTGTCGATAAAGCTTTCTGCTGAGCTAGAACTGAAAAAGTGGAAGCCGGCAATCTCGACCATCAAACGCTTGATCGCGATTGAACCTGAGCGAATTGAATGGTGGCGTCAGCTTGTTGCTCTTTACCTGCGTGTTGATGACAACAAACGTGCTCTGGACTCTTTGGCGTTGGCAAAACTGAAAGGATTACAACTTAGCCAAGATGACTTAAAGCTGCTGGCACAATTGTACGCGAAACGAGGTATTCCTGAGAGAGCTGCGTTGGTGATGAACGAGCTAGAGGATGTAAACTCGAATAGTAAACTGAAAGCTCAGCAAGCGACGTATTGGCAAATGGCAAAAGAGTGGGAAGAGTCTATCGATAGTTGGCGTGTTGCTGCTCAGTTAGACCGACAGTATTACTGGAACTACTCTCAATTATTGGTGCAAGAAGGCCACTATAAAGATGCCCTTGCCGCGCTCGATAAGGTCAGCGGTCGTAAAGCGGATGTCGCACTTATCAAAACTCGCGCTTACTACAAGCTTAAGCGGTTTGACGATGCACTTGCTAATGCCAAAAGAGCGGATGAGATAAAACCGTCGAATCAGGCAAAAAGTTGGGTTAAGTATCTATCACAGCTACGCAAAGTAGAATCGACGCAGAACTCATAGCGAACATTTTTATTAAATACCCGAGCTCAGTCTCGGGTATTTTTTGTCTAAAGTCATAAAGGCTATTTATTGTATGAGCTTTTCATAAAAGGCTAATGCATCAAATGGTCGGGAGAAAAAAGGGCTTTTCTCTATATATTCTTGATGTACCTTGCTCAGTGTTTCAAACTTTTCTCTCGATGTAGGTTCGATATGAAAAGTTAGGCTTTCAGTCGATTCTACAAGCTTTAATGTTGAGGTTCTTGAAGCGTTATTTTTTGCTATTAATAGATAATATGCTAGCTCTTGCTTCTCTTTTAATACACAAGCCTCAAAAGCTTTCTCGCTTAAAAACGGCAGAACAGGAGTTAATGCTTCTATATGCTTCTTTGAATACTCTAGGGTTTGTTTGTCAGGTGTATTCTGGTCTGCCATAGATTCGCACAGCTTTATCTTAGCACCATAATTATCGATAGATTGGCTTACGTTGTTAAACAAACTGGCTTCAAACTTTTCACTTGCGAAAGTGACACTTGAGAAAAGTGATAAGAGAATTATTCCAACATTCTTGTTCATATTTTTCCTTCTGAACTGCACCATAACGTTTGGCTAGCATCAGAAAATCTTCTCTATCTAACCCTACACTAACTTCTTAGCTTACCTTTTTAATCTAGCTTATCGATAGCTTTTAAGCTTTTCATTAAATATACATAAAGGCGCATTTTGGTGGAGTCTATCCCACTTTTTAGTATTGGAAATATCATTAAATTTTGAGTCATTAAAATCAATAGGGTTATTATCTAGAGGGAGGCAATTGGTCACTCATATTGGCGCAAATAGTTACAACATGCGCCAGCCAAGCTGAATTGAAAAAGTAAACAATGTAAATTAAATGCCAATACGAATGATTATCACCTAAATTATGCCCCACATTTATTGGTGATGATTGTTTCTATGCTGCTTAAAAGCAAAGGTGTTCAAACTTGGGCTCGCCGCCTACATATCTATATTTCGATGGCTCTTCTCTTAGTTACGCTGTTTTTTGCAGTAACTGGTATTACCCTCAATCGCCCCGAATTGTTTGAACGCAGTGAACCTATCATTCAACAACATACTCTGACGGTTCCGCACTCAGTTCTACTCTCACATTCAGATACTTTTCAACCTAATCGTGAAGAACTGGTGGCTTTTTTGACTAAGGAAACCGAGCTTCGCGGTACTCCCTCCGCATTAGATGTGTATACCGAAGTTGAGCAAGGTGAGTTGTTACTCGGAGAGCTGTCTATGGATTTTAAAGGCCCGGGTTATAACGCTACGGTCTTTATTGATATGACTACTGGTGCGGCAGATGTTGAAACGACGCACTACGGTATTGTGGCGTTGTTGAACGATCTACATAAAGGTCGCAACAGTGGTGGGATTTGGAAGTGGTTTATCGACGTCACTGCGCTTTTGATGGTGTTTTTTGTTCTAACAGGTGTGTGCTTAATACTGCCTAAGAAGAAGACGCTTAGAACGTCAATGCAATGGATGAGCTTTGGTACGTTACTGTCGCTCGTGATTTATTTTGTTGCTGTTCCATAACAGCTTTTTTAGAGAACACTTATGTTGAACACAGGAAGATTTTTCCGCCGCAATCACTTTTGTAAAGCCGCTTTGATCGCGGCTTTTGCTCCTTTCTCTCTTTCTGCGGCTCCTCTACCAGATAACGCGAAGATCGATTTCGAATTCGAACTTCCAAAGATAGACACTTCAATGTACGCACGCCCTTATGTGGCGGTGTGGGTTGAAAACGATCAGCGTAAACCGGTTAAAACCATTCAGTTATGGGTAGGGAAAGACGAATGGTTAAAAGATCTACGCAGCTGGTGGAGAAAAGCGGGTCGTTATGATCGTGAACTTGTTGATGCGGTGACGTCAGCAACGCGCCCTGCTGGACAGTACCGTTTTGTTTGGGACGGAACCAATGACGCAGGGGAGCGTTTGGAGCAGGGAAATTACACATTGTACGTCGAAGTCGTTCGTGAACACGGTGGGCGTAACTACTTACGTCAAAAAATAACGCTAGCGGACAGTGAAGTGCGCTATGAGCTTAAACCAACTCAAGAGACGGGTGTCATCACCGTCAATTATCAAGTTAAGTGATTAAAGGACACAACAATGAAAACCAAAATGAAAGCAGTGGCATTGGCGAGTGTAATGGCAATGGGATTGGCTGCAACAACCACCGCACAAGCGCATCCACGTTGGGTTCTGCCTTCTCACTTTACGGTTTCAAAAGAAGGTGGTGACTGGCTGACATTTGATGTTACTGCTTCTCACGGGACGTTTGTTTTTGATAAGCCTGCGGGTAGTGACCAAGCGTTCGTGGTGATGCCGGATGGCCGTTCTGAGCGTCCTAACTTTGTTGTTCGTGGCAAACGTCGTTCTATGTTTGATTTCTTTTTTACGGAAGAAGGCACGCACAAAGTCGCGATCAATAATCAGCCGAGCTACTACACCCAATACAAAGCGGGTCGTCGTGATACGGTGAAGTGGGCGCGAGCAAACAAAGCTGAGCGTGGTGATGTGCTTCCCGAGCAAGCACGTGATGTGGTTACGCAACTAAGCTACACCCGAGCAGAAAGCTACATTACGGTTGGTATGCCAACGGACAAAGCGTTGGAGATTGAAGGCAAAATGCTGGAGATGAAGCCAGTCACGCATCCATCGGACATCATTGAAGGTGAACCAGTCACTTTCCAGTTTTTCTTCAATGGTGAGCCACAAGAGGGCGTCACAGCGGAGATCACACGTGAAGGCACCATGTACCGAAACCATCAAGAACAAATCGATGTGGTGAGTGATAAAGATGGCAAAGTGATCTTCACGCCAGAGGTCGCAGGGCGCTACTTAATGAAAGCGAACTACAAAGGTGAATTAAAAGATAATCCATTGGCGGATAAAGCGAGTGCCAATGTTCACCTTACGTTTGAAACTCAACTTAACTAATCGAATTAGGCTCAGCAATCGCTGGGCCATTTTGGAATCATCATGAATAACACTTCTCTTCTAAAAGCTGCTTTGCTTTTTTCTGGATTTGCTTCTTTTCACGCTGCTGCACACTTCCCTCTGATGAGTTGTCACTTGGCGCAAGATAAAGTGATTTGTGAAGCGGGCTACTCGGATGGATCGACAGCGGTCGACTACGATGTCGAAATGTACGATTACGACGACAATCTGATCGCCAAAGAAAAAACAGATAAGCGTTCCATCGCAGAATTTACTCACCCTGAAACAGATTTCTATTTGGTATTTGATGCCGGACATGAAAGCCCGGTGGAAGTGGATATCGTTGAGCTGAAAGAGAAATGAGTGTACAGAAAGTTCGTCCCGATGATGGTAACCGAGAAGGAAAGTGGGTCGCACTGACTATCGCAGCGATTCTCGGTTTTGCAGCCATACTTATGCCCCATCATCAGGTTGCGACTGAAAAGTCAGACATACAGGCTCATCAAGTTTTAATCACGGACTTACATCAAAACGAGTTGGGTTTGATCGCTGAACTTAAGCTTGCTCATGAAGAGATTCGTGATTTGCAGCTAGAAACTGGAACTTGGCCTGAGGTCTCTGACATGGAGGCGCTTTGGATTGCTCCATTCGTAAAAGACCAAAATTGGAAGCGCAAAGGGTCTCATCAGTGGAAACGAATCGATGACGGAGTCTACATTGGCATGAAGAAAAATGCCCAAGGTTCTGCCTCTATGCTTCTGGATAGCCGTGGCTCTCAAGCTGATATTTGGTTTAGTGATTCTAGCCGATCGTTAAATGCGGAGGTACTAAGCGATCTAGCAAAACGCCGCCAGCATGGCTGGCAACAAATCGTTCTGTCAGATTCCTCTTCTTCCCATTCTCACGCCCATTAAGACAACATAATTGATAACTACTATGATCAAACGCTCTCTTTTACGTCGTATTCTTACAGCCACCGTGTTATTGACGGTGTCTTCTACTGGCTTTGCTGCCGATAAACTCAGTATTGGTATTACGCTTCAACCTTATTACAGCTATGTCAAAGCTGTTGTTGATGACAAGGCGAACATCATTCCTCTGGTCGATGCTGGTTTTAACCCTCATAACTATTTACCGCAACCCAATGATCTTAAGCGTTTGAATGAAATGGATGCGATAGTGATCAATGGTATTGGTCATGACGATTTTGCACTGAAAGTGATCAAAGCCTCTCAGCATGATGATCTCGTGGTTATCGAAGCAAACAAAGAAGTGCCTCTGTTACCGGCGATGGGGCAGTCAGTTGGTCAAGGTGCAGTGAACCCTCACACCTTTGTTGGTCTATCGACCACTATTCAAAAGGTTTACACCATCGCGAGTGAGCTAAGTAAACTGGACCCAGACAACGCTGCTTTTTATCGCCAAAATGCTCGTAAATACGCGAAAACTTTCCGCCTGATGAAGCGTGATGCAATGTTGTCTCTTGGAGAGTTGGACACGGCTGGTATGAAGGTGGCGACAACCCATAATGCTTACGGCTATATTCTTCAGGAGTTTGGTGTTGACGTCGCAGCTGTCATTGAGCCTGCTCATGGTGTTGAACCAAGTGCCAGTCAGTTGCAGGAAACGATTGAGAAAATTCGTGAATCGGGTATTGATGTGCTGTTTTATGAGCTCAATATGCCGAACCGTTTTGTTGATACCATCGAAGAGGCGACTGGGGTGCAGCTTTATCGCTTTTCTCACATGACTCACGGTGAGTATGAGGCTGATAAAGTCGAACTTGAGATGCGAGATAACGTGGAAACGCTCATTGAGGCAATGAAGTTTGTTGCGAGCAAGCGAGCAGGGGAAAAGGCGTAATGACTGGACCTTCCGTTTCCTTAAGTAACGTGGGCCTAAAATACGCCGACAATATTATTTTGCAGAACATCAGCGCTGAATTCGAGAGCGCTAAATGCCACGTTATCATGGGGCCGAATGGTGGTGGGAAAACCTCTTTGCTTCGTTCGATACTTGGGCTAACACCATTTTCGGGAAACATTGCACTCAATTGGCCAGAGCAATCAGCTGCATCGGGTAAGATAGGATATGTACCACAAAAGGCGATGTTCGAGGCAAGCCTCCCGTTAACCGTGATGGATTTTGTGCTGCTTAATCAAACCCGTATCCCTCTATTTTGGCGACGTAAAACTAAACAAACTCAACATGCCCTGGCCCAGCTGGATCGCGTGGGCATGGCAACGCGTTGCGATCGTCGTATGGGGCAACTCTCTGGCGGTGAGCAACAGCGTGTTTTGTTTGCGCAAGCTTTACTGGATGAGCCCAATTTATTGGTTTTAGATGAACCTACAACTGGTATGGACGAGCAAGGTGTTCGGTATCTTGAAGGTTTGATTCATGAAGTCGTTGGAGAAGGCAAAACGGTACTGGCAGTACACCATGACGTGACCGCAGTGCGCCGTTTAGATGCTCAGGTCCATGTCGTAAATCGTCAAATTGTGGCGTCAGGTCACCATTCAGATGTGCTAAGCCCTGATCGTATAGAAACATTATTTAAGCACTACACAGCAAAAGTGGAGGCTGCATAATGGATTGGTTACGAGAGTTAGCGGTTAGCGGCGTTGAAGCTGGATGGTTAAGCGATAGCTTTTCTTATGCCTTCATGGTGAACGCAATTGTGGCTGCGTTGATATTAGGACCATTACTTGGTGGTCTTGGGACATTAGTCATCGCCAAGCGACTGGCTTTTTTCTCTGAAGCGGTTGGGCACGCTGCGCTTACCGGAATCGCGATTGGTGTGTTGCTCGGTGAGCCGCCAGAGAATCCGATCATCGGCTTGTTTAGCTTTTGTATGATTTTTGCGCTGTTGCTTCACTTTGTTCGTAATCGTACCAATGTACCTTACGATACACTGGTTGGAGTTTTTCTTGCACTAGCGTTAGCGGTTGGTGCTGCGCTGTTAATGTACGTCGCTCGTAAGATCAACATTCACATGTTGGAGAACGTGTTGTTCGGATCGATCTTGACTGTGACGGACAACGATATCCTTATTTTAGCGATCAGTTGTTTGATCATATTACTGCTTCTTATTCCTACGTTTAACCGCATTTTGCTGACTTGTATCAGCCCGGATATTGCACGTGTACGCGGCTTTAATACCAGCTTTTATGATTACCTATTTGTCATGATGATCACCTTGGTCACCATCGCCGCGGTAAAGATTATTGGCGCGGTATTGGTTGGTGCATTGCTACTGATTCCTGGTGCAACGGCTAGGTTATTGACTAAACGCATGGGCAGTTTCGTTCTCCTTTCTTCTTTATTGGCAACCATTGCGTGTTTAGTCGGAACCATACTGCCGATGGAGCTTGAGCTACCAGTGCCATCAGGCGCATCCATCATCATTGTTTCTGCGGCCTTTTTCCTAACAGCAACGGTTTACCGAATTATCCAAAAAGCGTAACCCTTTTTATAAAGTAATGAACATGAAGATAAAAAAATTAGCGATAACTTTTGGTTTGGTTATAGCGACGACACTTCCATCGTGGGCAAGCGCCAAAGACATTTTAACCAGCACTCCCGTCACGTACATGTTGTCTGAGCAAATCATGAAAGGTACAGGGATAGAGACTCAGTATCTGCCTCCAAAGCGTTACGGCGTTGAGCGTCTTGAAAACTGGTTCGCAAATAAAGGTACAGAGCAAGTTAAGCAAGCGGGTCAAGCCGCGACGGTTGCTATTACTCTTGGTGCGATTTGGAAACAAGACCCGACTTATGTTTACGCTCGACAGGGCAACATTCACTTGATTGAAATCGATGCATCGCAGGCCATTTCTCCTAGAGCTCAAGGAGTTGCAGTACTGACATTGGAAAACGGGTCAACATCGAAGTACGCGTGGCTGAACCCTACAAACTTAATCCGAATGGCGGGCATTGTTGGAGAGGATCTACAACGTGTATATCCTGAACACCAAAAGGCGATTCAAACGAATCAACAGGCTTTTATGCTCAATGTGCGTGAACTGATCAACCAACAACAGGCAGAGATCTTCGATAAAGGCATCGATTCAGTGGTACTGATGAGTGAGTCACTAGAGGACTTTGCCTCTGGCAACCAATTGTTTGTGGTTGGGCGCGAATTTAAGCCAGAACTCGAGTGGACAGAAGAAGACAAATTATCTTTAAAAGCTCAGTTTGAACAAGATAAAACGCTATGGTTAGTTACGGATAAACGACCGTCGAAAACCTTGACATCGCTTATTAAACCGAGTCGTATACTGCAAATTGATGTTATTGACCGCTGGGGCAGTAAGGGTACCAAAACTGAGAAGCCACTCGCACGTTGGGAGATGTGACACGTAAAAAGCCACAGATTTTATGATGGGGAATGAAAAGTTCCCTATTTTTTTGTGACTTAGTTCAAAATGTGAGCATTAATACCACTGGTTGCATAAGAAAGTGTTTGTTTCATTTCTATTTCATTACTACTTTGTTATGTGTTCGTTGCGATTGATTCGGATTTAATCTGTCTCTAAGCGAACCGGTACAAACAACTATACGGATGTTAACAATGAAAATGAAAACTCTAGCCGTTGCAGTGGCGGCACTAGCATGTGGTTCACAGGCCTTCGCAGCAGAAGTTTATAACAGCGATGGTACATCTTTATCGATCGGCGGTCACGTTTCAGTTGGCGTGGGTGAGTACTACGAGGAAGATGTGAAAGTTCATCAAGTGTCTCCACGTATTAACGTCGCGGGTAAGAAAGACATTGGCAACGGTATCACTATCGACGCTAAAGGCGAATGGGCGCTTAACTACCTAAATGGTGGTGAACAGTCATTCAAAACTCGTCTAGGTTACATCGGTGCAACTCACGAGCAGTACGGTCGCCTTGTTGCAGGTACTCAATGGTCACCTTACTACGATGTCGCTGGTGTTGCGGATCTACCAATCGCGTTTGCGAACGACTTTTTGTACGACAACCACGGCAACCTAGGCTCAGCTCGTGCTGATAAAATGCTTAGCTACCGTAAAGGTTTTGAATTTGGTGAAGGCTTTGCTTTCAACCTAGGTCTAGGTTGGCAAGGTGAGCAAACTTCAGATGCAACAACATACGAGCAACGTGGTCAAGTTGCACTGAGCGGTTCTGTAGCTGGCTTTGGCCTAGGCTACGTATACAGCGGCGGTGATGTTAAAAACGCGACTCTAGGTACTAAGAACGCTGAATCACACCTATTCTCTGTAAACTACGGTCAGTACGGTTCAGGTCTATACGCAGCAGTAGTATACGGTATGAACGATTACTTCTACGACATGCGTAAAGAGACTTCTCAAATTGAAGCTCTTTTGGCATACGGCGTGAACGATTGGACATTCAGCGTTAACTACGAAGGCGTAGAAGACGAAGAAGACAACAAGACAGTTTCAAGTGAAACTGCGCTACAAGCAGAGTACGCTGTAACTCCTGCTTTCGTAACGTTTGCTGCTTACCAGTTTGACCTAGGTAACGATTACACTAGCGAAGAGAACGACTACTGGACTCTAGGTGCTCGTTACTACTTCTAATAAATAGGCCAGTTTCTACTGCCTAAACACATTTATTGTGTTAACGCCTACTCGTTGTGAGTAGGCGTTTTTCTTTCTGCTTTGGTGGTGATTTCCCCATAAGCAGGTGGAATGAGGTTTAGGCTTAAATTGCTTCTCTGCTTCGAGAACATGTCCAAACAAAAATGCCCGCAGTGTGCGGGCATTTTTATGAGTGGTGTGTATGTGCTTATTTTTTATCGAGCAAGTCGAGGAAGAACGCGTATTCCAGTGCATCTTCTTTCAAACGTTTAAATCGACCAGAGGCGCCGCCGTGTCCGGCTTCCATATCGGTTTTGAACAACAAGACGTTATCGTCAGTCTTCATTTCACGAAGTTTGGCGACCCACTTCATTGGTTCAAAGTACTGCACTTGAGAGTCGTGCAAGCCAGTCGTTACCAACATGTTCGGGTAATTTTGTGCCTTGATGTTGTCGTAAGGCGAGTAACTCAACATATAGTCATAGTATGTTTTGTTATTTGGGTTACCCCATTCATCATATTCATTGGTGGTCAATGGAATTGATTCATCGAGCATAGTGGTTACCACGTCCACAAACGGAACATGAGCGCCGATACCGCGATACAGTTCTGGTGCTTGGTTGATGACAGCCCCCATTAAGAGACCACCTGCGGAGCCACCAACAGCGAAGACTTTATCTTTCGCGCCATAGCCTTGTTCAACCAAACCTTTAGTCACATCAATAAAGTCGTTGAATGTGTTTTGCTTGGTGAGTTTTTTACCATCTTCATACCAAGGACGGCCAAGCATTTCAGATCCACGAATATGAGCAATGGCGTAAACAAAGCCGCGGTCTAATAGACTCAAACGTGTCGAGCGGAAAGTTGGCTCAATGGTTGCGCCATAAGATCCATAACCATATTGGTAGAGTGGATTCGTACCATCCTTCTTAAATAAGTCTTTACGATACACCAAAGAAACGGGTACTTCTTTACCGTCACGGGCTGTGATCATAATGCGTTCTGATTGGTAATTGTCAGGATTAAAATCACCAAGTACAGGTGTTTGCTTCATGATTTCTGACTCGCCCGTTTTTAGATCGAAATCGTAGTAGGTTCCTGGAGTGGTTAAACTGCTGTAATAAATACGAACTTTCTCGTTATCCAGCTCTAGGTTACCTGCCAAATAGGCAGCAAACGCATCGTCATTAAATGTGAGGGGGAATTCTTTTCCTGTTGAGAGCTGACGTACAGTGACGCTTGCTAGGCCGTTAGAGCGCTGCTCATAGACGAGGTGATCATCGAATAGCTCGAAGTCGACAAGTTGAGTGTTGTCGTCTGCGGCAATCACGTCTTGCCACTTAGAGCGATCGTGCATCTCTTCTTGCTTAACTTTCATCAAACGGAAGTTCACGGCTTGATAGTTGGTATAAATGTAATACCAATCGCCTAGCTTAGAAATGCTGTATTCAATGCCATTTTCACGAGGATAAAAAGGCTTCGCCTTTGCTTTAGGGTTGTTCGCATCGATGATGGAGACGCCGCTGGTTTCTGTACTGGAATGCCAGATATAAATATCTTCGCCATCTTTGCTTTTGCTTAGTGAGGTGTAATAGGCGCTGTCGGTTTCTTCAAAAATCAACTCATCACTGCTTTGTGGCGTGCCTAAAACATGGCGATACACTTGGTAGCCCAGCAAGGTCTGTGGATCTTTTTTGATGTAGTAAAAGGCGTTGTTATCGTTCTGCCATGCAATCGCGCTTGAGGCGCCTTCGATTTCATCTTGTAGGTAATTGCCTGTTGTCAGGTCTTTGATCTTAAGAGTGTAAACGCGGCGGCTTAATGTATCTTCGCCATACGCCAGTAAGTTTTCATTCGGACTGACGTACAAGCCGCCAATACTGAAGAACTCATGTTCTTTTGCAAGTTCATTGACATCTAAAATGACTTGCTTGTCTTTGCCTGCAAAGTCTTTAGCTCGAAGGTGAACTTCGTATTCGTTATCTCCGGTCACTTCACTTGAGTAGAAGTAGTTGCCTTTACGCACAGGAACGGAGTTGTCGTCTTTTGCTATGCGACCTTTAATTTCTTCAAATAGCTCATTTTGAAGAGCTTCAGTGTGCTTGAGAACGGTTTCCGCATACTGATTTTCTTGCTCTAGGTGCTGCAAAATTTCCGGATCTTTACGCTCGTCGTCACGCATCCAGTAGTAGTTATCAACGCGAGTATCACCATGAATAGTCATCGCGTGAGGGACTTTCTTCGCAACCGGAGCTTGAGTTTGTTGAGCAACGATCTGTGATTGGGAGTATTGAGTCATGCTGGGAGTTCCTTGATTGCTGCATCCGGCGACAAGCGCGACCGAGACGGCCAACGTAGTTAAAGTGAAACGCATCTGTTTTTATCCTTATTGTACACCCAAGTGGCCTCATCCTGAGGGCTGGGCTTTCATTTCGTTAGTGGTTTTCAGTTGTCCATTCTTTGTTATGGGATGTGCCGAAAAAGTGAGAATTCTCAATATTTCCGAGTTGGCTACTCAATTTGAAGGGAGCTGAAAACACATTGTGTAAGCAGCTGTTATTTTTAACAAATATCAATTCGAAAGTTAAATCATTCTCATCGGTAAATCGATATAGTGTGATATGAAAAAAGGGACACACTAGTTTAGTGTGTCCCTTTTGGATTTTGAACGTTAGTCGATAATGATCAGATGACTTGCGGCACTTCGTTTGAGTGGTTGTGCGCTCGATTTACCCACATGAGCCCAAGCATTGCAATTACCGACATTGCCATCATCAAAACACCTAGTGGCATCTGGTTATGCGCTGGAAATAGTGATGCAAGCAAGGTCGCAATACCTGCTCCCAAGTTTTGCATGCCACCCAATGTCGCGCCAGCTGTTCCTGCATGATATGGGAATGGCGCAATTGCTCCGGTTGTTGCTGCTGGGAATAGGATACCCGCACCCAAAAAGTACACTGTTGCACCACCAACCAGCGTTAACGCCGTGGTTAAACCAAACAAGCCAGGGATGAGCACAATAGCAGAGCCAACAAAAATCGATACCAAGCCCACATTTAAAGCACGACGCTCAGAGCGACGCTGCGCGATGTAGCTAGATAAGCCGGCACCCACCAAGTAACCCGGGATCGGTAAGATAAACAGTAAACTTACCGTTGTTGCTGGTAATGCCAATACACTACCTAGCAATACCCCAGCTGCTGCCTCGAACACACCTACGCCAGCAAACGTCGCAACTAGGCAGATCAAAAAGCCTTGGAAGCGGCGATCTGATAAAACGTGTTTGTAGCTTTTGGCTACTGGTTCGAACTTGCGTTTCTCTTTTGGTAGCGTCTCCATCATGCTGGTCATCATGGTAATCACCACTGCAATGCCAAACAGCGCTAAGAATAGGTAGCTAGAGCGCCAGCCAAACGCTTCGGTTAAGTAGCCGCCAAGCACGGGAGCCAACAATGGTGAGAAAATCACACACATGCTGATTAAGCTATTTGCTCTGTGTAGCTCAGAACCTTCAAAGCAGTCGCGAGTCAGAGTACGTGACATCGCACCACCGCAGCCAATACCTAAACCTTGGATGAAACTACCAATCAAGAACCATTCAAATTGGTGTGCAAAGAGCGCCACCAATGTACCTACGATGTAGATAAGTAGGCCTGCTATGATGATTGGCTTGCGACCTAAGCGGTCCGATAACGTACCGTACACGAATTGCGATAAGCCATATGGAATTAGGTAACAAGCCATCACAGCTTGAAGTGATGACGCAGACACCAAAAACTCACCCGCCATATGACCGATTGAAGGCACGTACATTGTT
Organism: Vibrio sp. RM-41-2B; assembly: GCF_024744415.1. Taxonomy (NCBI): domain Bacteria; kingdom Pseudomonadati; phylum Pseudomonadota; class Gammaproteobacteria; order Vibrionales; family Vibrionaceae; genus Vibrio; species Vibrio sp. RM-41-2B. Next base: position 28,622 of record NZ_JAMQWD010000005.1, read on the forward strand.
TGGGTCATTTGACCCACGGCAGTCAATATTGCGATTAAAAAGGTAAGTTTCGCTAATGGAAACGAAGCAGACATTTGCGTATCTCTCCAAAAAATTTAAGACGTAAAAACCCTTAGCGCTCAAATGCAGAGTGCCAACAGACTTTTGGTGTTACGGGGCTATTTGCGCGAGATATTAGTCTTTGCGTGTACAATTAGCAATCGAAAAGTGTGAAGTTGAGCAAGATAAAAATCTATAATATGCATTAGAAAAACTAATCTTAATTTGCATTCGGAAATAGGCTGCTTTTCTTTGTTGAATTACGTTAAATCTCTTATTTGTTGTGAATGTAAACCTACTTATAGGTCATTGGTTTTTATGGTTAAAATCGAGGGGAGAAGAATTGTTTTGGTTAGCCAGAGCAAGACATGGTTCGAACGAAGAAAAGACTGGAGAAGGCACCATGAACAAAAAGGGAGCCGAAGCTCCCTTAGAAATGATTATGTTTATTCGCGGCCAGATGCGTATGCGTAAAGCATTTCTAGCGCGATGGTTGCTCCCGCTAATGCGGTAACATCACTGTGGTCGTACGGAGGCGATACTTCTACAACATCCATACCCACAATATTCATACCGGCTAAGCCACGAATGATCTTCAGTGCTTTGTCTGAGTTCAAGCCACCACAAACGGGTGTACCTGTTCCTGGTGCGAAGGCTGGATCCAAGCAGTCGATGTCAAAAGTAACATACACTGGCTTGTCTGCGACGGTGCGACGAATCTCTTCTAAGATCTCGTTCACCGACATGTCATTCGCTTGCATCGCATTAATCACATTGAAGCCGTGATCTTGCTGTTTGTATTCAGTACGAATACCGATTTGTACTGAGTTCTTCGCAGAGATCAAACCTTCTTTCGGCGCATGGTAGAACATTGTACCGTGGTCGTATGAACTGCCATTTGCGTAGGTATCCGTATGAGCGTCAAAGTGAATCAGAGCCATTTGACCATGATGCTTCGCGTAGGCACGCAGGATAGGCAGTGTGATGAAGTGGTCACCGCCCAATCCCAACATGGTTTTACCGCTTTTTAGAATTTCACTGGTTGCCGCCTCTAGACGGTAAGTGAAATCTTCCGCATCACCGCAATCGAACACGAGGTCACCCGCGTCGATCACTTTCAGCTTATCCAATACGTTGAAGTCCCACGGGAACTTCTTACCTTCCCATGCCAAGTTGACTGAGGCACGGCGAATCGCATCTGGACCCATGCGCGCGCCTGGACGACCAGATGTAGCCATGTCCAGAGGAACCCCTAGCACCACAACGTCTGCGTCTGCCGATACCGGATTACGAATGTACGGTAGACGTAAAAACGACATAGAGTTGGAGTAAAGCGAATAATCGTTTTTAGTAAACAAATCATTCATATCAGAAGTCCTCTAAATAGGTGTATCCCGCTAGACCTTGTTCTAGTTCTGCTAGGATTTGTGCTTGTTCATTGGCTTCAACTCGTTGGGAAACCAATTGTTTGTAATTGTCACGAATCGCATCCACGTCGATATGAACGTAGCGCATCATGTCTTCTACACTATCACCTTCATTGATGTAACTGATCTCAAATTGACCGTGTTCATCAACATTGACTACTGCACTGTGGGTGTCACCAAATAGGTTGTGCATGTCACCAAGGATTTCTTGGTATGCGCCTACTAGGAAAAAGCCCATTAGGTATGGTTTGTCTTTGCTCCAAGCTGGTACAGGTAGCGTGCTCTCGATGCCTTGACCATCAACGTAGTGATCGATCGCGCCATCAGAGTCACAGGTGATGTCCAACATTACCGCACGACGCTCTTCCGCATCGCCAAGGCCAGAAAGTGGTAGAACAGGGAACACCTGATCAATACCCCAAGCATCTGGTAGAGATTGGAAGAGAGAGAAGTTCACGAAGAACTTATCTGCAAGACGTTCACTCAACTCGTCCAGAATCGGACGGTGGAAGCGATTTTTAGTGCTCATCTTGCGGCTTAGTTCGAAGTAAATGCGCAGTGACAGTTGCTCTGCCCACGCACGTTGCTCCAAGTTAAGCACACCAGTTGCGAATTGAGAGTGTACCTCTGCCAAATCACTTTGGGTATCGTTGTAGATCTCAATTAACGCACGAGCGTCTGTACCATCTTGTAAGTTTTCCCAGTTTCGCCACATGTTTTGTAGCAAAAGTGGAGCATCTGCGCCAAGTTCATGCACTTCTTCCGGTTGGTACGTTTCTGTACCAATTACGTTAGAAATCAATACAGCGTGGTGCGCTGTCAGTGAACGACCGGATTCAGAAATGATCACTGGCATCGGTTGTTCGTATTGCTGACACACGTCGCCCACTGTGTTGACGATATTACGTGCGTACTCTGCAAGGCCGTAGTTCATCGAGTTCGATGATTGGCTGCGTGTGCCGTCGTAGTCGACTGCCAAACCGCCGCCCACATCGAAGTACTCGATGTTTGCACCCAGTGCGCGCAGTTCGCAGTAGAAACGTGCAGACTCATTCACACCATTACGTACGTCACGGATGTTTGCCATCTGTGAGCCAAGGTGGAAGTGAACCAATTGCATCGCATCTAGGCTGCCTTCGCGTTTCAGACGTTCAATAACGCTAAGTACTTGCGATGCAGACAAACCAAATTTCGATTTTTCACCGCCACTTGCTTGCCATTTCCCCGCACCTTGAGAGGCGAGGCGAATGCGCAAACCAAGGCGCGGTTTTACGCCCAAGCTTTTCGCTTCTTCTAGCACCAGATCCAGCTCAGAAAGCTTCTCTAGTACGATGAATACCTTGTGGCCCAGCTTTTCACCGATCAGTGCAAGACGCACATACTCACGGTCTTTGTAGCCGTTACACACGATCACGGAGCTGCCTTGTTGAGCCAATGCAAGTACTGCCAACAATTCTGGCTTGCTACCCGCTTCAAGACCAAGCTGTTTGGTTTCTAGTTGAGCTTGGCTCGCTAGAATTTCATCCACCACTTCACGTTGTTGGTTTACTTTAATTGGGTACACCAACAGGTATTTGTTTGGATATTGGTATTCTTCAATTGCTTGGTTGAAAGCGTGGCAAATTCCATGCACACGTTGGTGCACGATTTGCGGGAAGCGCACTAATACAGGCAGATTTAACTGCTTCGCTTCTAGCTCATTTACAATGGCACTGAAAGGGATTTGATGTGCACGATCACTACGAGGTGATACGTAAACATCGCCTTGGTCATCAATACCGTAGAAACCTTGGCTCCAGTAGTGAACGTTGTAGTCCGCGCGGATGCGGTCTAATTTAGTTGCTTTTTCCAACTCGATTCTCACAAAAATGTACTTAAGTCCTTAATTAACTAGAAGGAAAAGTACAAAAAAGCAAATCATGAGGCATTAACCTCATACCCTGACACGAACTCCGTGTGCGCGCATTAACGGATAAAAGTGCCGCTGAGTCTAATGATTAAAATCTATCATCTCGATTATGATTTCTTGTCGTGCGCTGATGTGAACATTTGTTTACCAGAGCGTCCATTCAGCTGTTATAGTTGGTCTGACCAGCAAGGAAGCGGTCATGAAAAATCTCACTCAAATAAGGACATATTTTGCAGCTGCACAGAATTCAGGGATACATTCAGACCATGTATCTCGCCGAATATCCCGATAAATTAATGTTGCTTGATGGTGCAAGTCGAGCAGATATTCCTCACCTTAAAGATTTTATTGAACATCAACTCCATCGTCCTTTTTCTGACCTAAAGTTGGTCGTTGTAACTCACATGCATCCAGACCACGCTGGTGGCGCACACAAACTGCGGGATTTAACTGGATGTAAGCTATTGGCCGCAAAGCGAGAGAGCCAATGGTATAGCGGTGTAGATGGTTGGCTAATGCATTTGACCGATTTGATGTTAGCGCGCTGGATGGCGAACCGGATGCGTAAACCAAAGCAAAACCTGTGGTATTCGCGCAAGTTAAAGCCCGATATCGAACTTATCGATGGTGAGTGTATTCCGGGGTTTGATGATTGGCAGGTGCTAGAAACGCAGGGACATACCGATAGAGATTTGTCGGTTTATCATTCTGAACAAGATGTATTGTATGTGGCGGATTTGATGGTGCAGGTTAAGAAACATCTTATTGCGCCGTTTCCCATATTTCATCCAAACCAATATCGCCAATCATTAAAGCGTGTGTTTGAGATGAATCCGCAATGTTTGCTTTTGGCGCATGGGGGAGAGGTGACTTTTGATGAGAAAGCGTATCAGCACATTCTGCATACTGCGCCAACTAAGCCGATGACCCATTGGCGCGTTACAAAGGTCAAAGCGAAGGGATTGTTGTTTGCGCTATTTAGTAGGAAGTAGACGAAGATAAAGCCAGACGAGTGATGCTCAACAAAAACGTTCGATCACTCATCTGAAGCTACGGGGTTAAGATGCCAATAAGTGAGATTGGCTAGGGTCTACCAGCACTTTGTCTGCCATGCCCTGACGACCTAACAGCATCATGTAAGTCATTTTTTCACGGTTGGTCAACGTAATGTCGATTGGCCATTGTTTGTCACCCATGCGCAGCATGGTGGTGATAACGCAGCGATGCTCAAAGGTACCGTTTGAAGATTTCACTTTACGGTTTGCCTTTAGCTTCGCTGTGCAGCGAACCACTTGTTCTAAATGATAAACATCCGGGTGTAGATCGAATGCAACGTAAGACTGACCATCTTTTTCAAAGCAATCAATGTTATCTACATGCAATGAAGAGGTTTGTGCGCCCGTATCAATGCGCGCTTCAAGGTGAGTAATCCCTAACTCAGGTAAGCAAATAGCTTCGGCGTTCCCAATGATCATTTTCTGATTCATAGTGTCATCCTAGCGATGAGTAATACGAGAGCCTACTAAGCAGGCTCTCACTCAAACAATTATCAACCTTTACCACGAGTACGGTTTGCGTGTGGTTTTGCGTTTTTCTCGATAAAGTCGAAAATCATACCAGCAACGTCTTTTTCTGTTGCGAGCTCGATACCTTCAAGACCTGGTGAAGAATTCACTTCCATTACCACTGGGCCGTTTTTAGATTGAAGGATATCTACACCGCATAGGTTTAACCCCATGACTTTTGCCGCGTTAATCGCAGTAGCGCGTTCTTCTTTGCTTAGTCGCACTAACTGTGCAGAGCCGCCGCGATGTAAGTTAGAGCGGAACTCGCCTTCTTTCGCTTGGCGCTTCATCGCTGCAATCACTTTATTACCGACAACAAAGCAACGTATGTCTGCGCCTTTAGCTTCTTCGATGAACTCTTGCACCATGATGTTTGCTTTCAACCCCATGAATGCTTCGATCACGCTTTCTGCTGCTTTGTTGGTTTCAGCAAGCACAACACCGATGCCTTGAGTGCCTTCTAGTAATTTAATCACTAGAGGTGCGCCACCAACATTTTTGATCACGTCCTGAATGTTATCAGGGTGGTGAGCAAAGCCAGTGCGCGGCAAGCCGATGCCTTTACGCGATAACAGTTGCAACGAGCGTAATTTGTCACGAGAGCGACTGATCGCGACCGATTCGTTGACACAAAATGTGCCCATCATTTCAAACTGACGTACAACCGCGGTACCGTAGAATGTGATGGATGCACCGATGCGAGGAATCACAGCGTCGTATTGTGGCAATTCTTCACCCTTATAGCGGATCTTAGGGTTGTTGCTCGTAATGTCCATATAACAGTGCAGAGTATCGATGACGTCTACTTGATGTCCACGCTCTTCACCTGCCTGTTTTAGGCGCATGGTTGAATATAAATTCTCATTACGAGAGAGAATAGCAATACGCATGGCAATTCCTTAGTAAGTCAGTACCAAATTAAAAATATAAGTATAGAGTATAGAATGCAGCAGGTATGTGATATTTAGGTGATATTACCTACTGACTTCAACGATTTAGATGTGTGGTTGGACAACCACTTTGTTAGAGGTGCGCACCTTAGGTTTTTTTCTCGCGAGAAGAAAACGAAAAAAACTCGTCGTTACGACAAAAATAATTTGTTGAATCATCGGACATTCTCAGCGTTGTAAGCCGGAAGTTGTCTGTGGACTTTTTTAAGCAAACGGATTACGACGAGTTTAAAACGCTAGGCTATTCTGTAGTTTGTTTTGAGTTTGTGATGACGTCCAATAACACATCTTTAATTGTTTGATAGCGCAGTGGTAGAACACGACTGCGTTTGCGAACTAAAAATAACTCTTCACACACGGTGTTTTTCAGTTGTGCGATGTGCAAGGTATCTTTTTGTAGGAAGTTGTCGACAGCACTTTGAGGCAGCACGGTGAAGCCGAGTCCTTTACTCACAGGTAGTAAAATTTGGCTTAATTGATTCACGTAGCCGGATAATGGTAAATCGCTCATCTTAATTTCTTGGAGCTCTTGTTCCGCGCATTGGTCAAAAAACAGCGTCATGTAGTGCTTGGCATCAGGATGGGCAATGACACCACAGTCGTGCAAGAGTTGTGGTGTTATCTGCTTTTCGCGGTATTGATTAGGTAGGACTAAGCACAACTGTTCCTTACCAATTCTTTCACTGTGAAATAAACCTTTGTGAGGAACATCAGTTACGATACCAATATCAATGCTTCCTTCCGTTATTGCATTGAGAATCGAGTGATTGGGTGCGGCTTCTAAATGCAGCGATAAGCCTGGGTGCTGTTTTTGCTTTTCTAAAAGAGGGCCATACAGCATCAATGCCATTGCGCCAGAACAGGCCAGTTTACAGTGACCTGAAAATGCATCATCAAAACTGAGTTCTTCGAGCAACGCTTTCTCTTTTTCTTCTAACTCCAGCGCGTAGGCGTAAACAATCCGACCTTGCTCTGTTAATTCGAAGCTTTTGTTTTCACGTTTGATCAGCGCATGCTGACAACTTTGCTCTAACTTTTTGATGTGTTGGCTGACACCAGGTTGGGTCATAAAAAGTTTTTCTGCCGTTTGTGTGAAATGACCGACTTCAATCAATGTCTTAAATGTATGTAACCAAACAGGATTAAGCATAATGTGAGATTTGCTGTGAGCTTGCTGAAAGACGTAGAGAAAATGATAGCACGGCACGAAATAAATCGACGCAAGAGAATTAGGTGCCTAGCGAATAATAAATAGCAGACAAAATAAAACCCCGCCTGGTTTCCCAGACGGGGCTTATTCTCTTTCGCAGCAATCCGGCTACTATAGGTGCTCCCTGCATCTATCCTTGATTGTGGCTAAGTCCTTTAACCGAGTTCCTTGTTCATCGCCTTCCTAGCGGTGTCCATTCTTGCCTATCATCCTGACGGGCGAACTCTATCCTAGAGCTTAACTACATCCTTGCTGATAACTCATCCTAAGCTACCAAATCTTCATCCTGAAGATACCTATTCCATTAGGCTTTTTTCCTGTTCCCGCCAACATCCTGTCGACACAATCAGTATTGATGTTTTGCTGATTACTCTCAATTAGCTAGGTAAAAAAACTTTGGCAGCGAATATTGTTTGAAATGGTATAAGTGATAATTTTCAATGGCTTATATTGATTTTTCGATTTTGTCTTAGTCAATGATGGTCGTTTTGCTTACATTGCTTGTAAGAGATGTCGCACAAGGTATCGAGCAAATGTCCGAGTTGGCGTCGTTTACATCCTGTTTAAGAATTTGCTCAAGATCACAACTCGATTTGTAGCCATAAAATTTGGCGATAGTGTCAGGTGGAATTTCCATTTCTTTGATGGCGAATGTTGCCCATTCATCACGTGTTTTGTGCAGGACTTGGCGTAGCTTGACAGTGAAGTGACTCATGAAAGCCTCCTTAGTTATCTTGTCTTTCAAGGCAACAATAAGGAGCGTGACGACACAAAGTTGATAGTATGCCGCTTAATATCAATACTATTTCAGCGTGATGAAGATTAAGCTGGCAATACTGATATTATTTGAGCGTGAAACAATACTATTTTGTGGAGTAGCCAATGGCACACATCGAAAAAGTACCGCAAAGACCAGGTTTTTCTTGGCGCTATCGTCGCATTGATGAGCCAGAAAAAGAGTACGATCTCCATTTTCACGATGATGTGTTTGAATTAGTCATCCATCGCTACTTCACTGGCAGTTTGCATATTGGTCATCACGAATTAGAAGTGACTCACAACCAAATGCTATTGATCGCGCCAGGTGTGCCTCACTCTATTCATTCCACATTGGTCGAGAGCAAGTGCGAGACTCATGTGATCTGGTTTAAGCGTGAGTGGATTGCCAATTTGATGTTCTATTGCGCAGAGCTTAGAAAGCTTGATCCGCTTTTAAAGGCGGCCAACAAAGGTGTGGTGTTTTCTGAGCGGACAGCTCAGCACGTTGTGGATCTTCTACATGAGCTCATGGCGTTTCCTGCAATGGAGCAACTCTCGAGATTTCTTCATGTTTTGTCTTTGATTGCTCACGATGAAGGGGCGAAAACACTGATGACTCACTCTTACTTATCGATGAGTGAACACGAATTACAGGAAAGAGAACGAGTGGCAAGTGTCAACGCGTATCTCGAACAGCACTTTGCTAGCAAAGTGACGCTCGCGAACTTGGCGAACCATTTATCACTGAGTGACAGTGCGGTCACAAGATTGTTTCAAAAGCACTTTAAAGAGCCGTTTAGCCAACGCCTAATGAAATTGCGGATCAATCATGCCGCAGATTTGCTGCAATCAACGCCTTTGCCGATTGGAATTGTGTTTGAGAGAGTAGGGTATCGAAACCAAGCCCTGTTTAATCGTCACTTCAAAACGTATAAAGGGCTTACGCCACGCGAGTACCGTCAGCAATATCAGCAGCGAATCCAGCCTTAATTGGGTCGCACACAACTGCGATCACGAACGCGAAAAGAGTTACTCGGCTGAAAGTGATGGGCAATTGATATCTTACTTGCAAAATTTTTCAGGAATCATTATTAAGATTCAGTGACAGATAATATAGGGAACTTGATTGCCATTTTTCTGTCATATCCGGTGAGTAAGTTAACCGTGTCAGAGAGATAATACGCCGTTTACTAGTCAAAGATGACTGCAAGAAATCGGTAATTATCATTATGTTGTGAAATTGGTCACGGTTAAATAATTGGTTCCCTTATAGATTGAAGGGGATTCGACCTTAGACAATAAGCTCCATAAGGAGCGTTACTTATATAAGATGAGGGATTTTACTATGAAAAAGACTAGAAGAGCTCAGCTACATCGTGTGCGCATTCAATACTGGAAAGACACGAAAGACGCACCAGCTAAAAAATCATAGTTAATGATACCTAAAGGCACGAGCTGGCAGGGGAACGCCGTTTCCCGCTGATTGCCAGCTCAGAAAACGCCACATTCACTCCGCACAACCTCCCAGCACTCTACTTTTACTATCACACATTTCCAAAAGTAAAAAAGCCAGTCCGGAGACCAGCTTTTTATTATTGTCAGTATGACTCTGTTACTTACAGGTAGTTTGCGTCAACCAAGTCGCCAGCTTTTGCGCTTTTCACTTCTGGACGCGCTTCTAACCATGCAATAACTTGTGCTTTTTGCTCTTCAGTAGCACTGCCGTAACGGTCAGTAGAGCATAGGAAGCCTTCAAACAGTTCTAGACCACCGCCGCCGAAGCAAAGGCCAAGCCCATCAATGTAGTCGATAAAGTCATCAACGAATGCATCGTAACGGTCGAAGTCGTTGATGTCTGTTTCACAGCTGATCTCGAAACCTAGGATTGCGAACTCACCTAAGAACAGCTTTTTACGGATACGACGGCTCTTGTTATCGATCTTGTCTAATTTCATGATTATCTCTCGTAGATGATTTGAATTCGTACACCTTATACCTTCTATCACACTTTAGCCCAAGTAAAATCAGAATGAAGCGATACAGTTGGTGATTATGTGACCAAAACTTAATTGCTCAATTGGTAACGCTGCTGAGTTTGCTGCACTGCTGAAACACAAGTTTCATATGTTTTAAGCACTTTTGTCATTTTTCTTCTCCAAACTTCTTGCCGTTCAACTAATCACTTATTTATTAATTAAACTATAAGATCGGGAAAGTAAAAATGAGCAAGGAAACCTTTGACGCGACGCGTTATAACCAAAGTGAAAACAAACCATTTGAAGAAGTATTAGAAGCGAGCCTATCTCGACGCAGCATTCTAAAAGGTGGTTTAGGTATCAGTGCGATGACAGCGTTTGGTGCTTTCGGATTGGCTGGTTGTAATTCGTCTGACTCAGGAAGTACAGTAAGCAGTGGCTCGGGCGTATCTAAAGCCGTTCTTAACTTTGAATCTATCCCTGGCTCACTCACTGACGCCGTTTCAATTCCACAAGGCTACACCGCACAAGTATTGGTACCTTGGGGAACACCACTTAATGCACAAGGCAGCGCGTGGAAAAATGATGGCAGCAATACCAGCTCAGACCAACTTAACGCGTTGGGCATGCACCATGATGGCATGCACTTTTTCCCATTAAATGACAGTACGACCGACGGTCTGCTTTGCATCAACCACGAGTACATTGATACATCAGCACTGCATCCAAACGGTCCGACGGTTGAAAATGGCGTACGTACCATTGTAGATGAAGTGCGTAAAGAGATTAACGCGCACGGTGTATCAGTGGTTCGTATTCAGCTTGAAGACAACATGTGGAAGCTAGTCGATACCGATCCACTAAACCGCCGTTACACTGGTGCGACAGCAATGGACTTATCTGGCCCGGTCGCGCACACGTCACTAACCGTCACTCGTTTCTCGCCAGATGGCAGCCAAGCACGTGGTACGTTAAACAACTGTGGCAACGGCTACACGCCATGGGGCACTTACTTAACTTGTGAAGAGAACTGGCCAGGTTACTTTGTTAACGCCGGGACTCGTACAGAAGAACAAGATCGCATTGGTGTTGATGACCAAAGCACACGCTACTTGTGGGAAACACTTGCAGGAAATGCAGAAGAGCGTCTTGATGAGTTCTCTCGCTTTAATGTGGCTCCAACAGGAGCAAGTGCGATGGATGATTACCGTAATGAAGCCAATGGTCACGGTTACATCGTCGAAATTGACCCTTACACGCAAAACTCGCGTGCGAAGAAGCGTACTGCACTAGGTCGTTTCCGTCACGAAGGCTGTACTTTTGGTAAGCTTGAAGAAGGCAAACCAGTGGTATTCTACTCTGGTCACGACTCTCGCTTTGAGTACCTATACAAATTTGAATCTGCGGCAGCGTGGGATCCAGCAGATGCAAACTCGGAAAACCGCCTAGCGGCAGGCGATAAGTACATGGACAAAGGCACACTGTATGTTGCGCGTTTCAATGAAGACAGTACAGGTACTTGGTTGCCGTTGACGCTTGATAGCGTAACAAAATCTGGTGGTACGTTAGCGGATCACTTTAACTCATTGGCTGAAATTATCATTAATACGGCAGGCGCGGCTGACCTCGTTGGGGCAACCCCAATGGATCGCCCAGAGTGGTGTACGGTTGATCCATTTACAGGTTCGGTTTACTTAACATTGACGAACAATACGCGCCGTACAGATGAAACCAATCCTGCGAACCCACGTTTGAATAATAAGTTTGGTCACGTTATTCGTTGGGATGAAGGGGCTTCAGCTACAGACTTTACTTGGGATATTTTTGTCTTTGGTTCGCCAGCAAATGGTGATGCAGATACCAACCGTTCTGGCCTGAATGAGCTAAACCAGTTTGCTAGCCCTGACGGATTAGCGTTTGATGGCCGTGGTATTTTGTGGATTCAGACCGATAACGGCGCAGATGAAGTTACGTCTTACACTAATGATCAAATGTTGGCCGTTGTGCCATCTAAGCTAACAGATGAGAATGGTGACCAAGCAGTGATTGGTGCGGATAACCAAGCGGAGCTTAAACGCTTCTTTGTCGGGCCAAATGGTTGTGAAGTGACAGGTTTTACTATCAGCCCTGATTACAAATCATTGTTTGTGAATATTCAGCACCCAGGCAACTGGCCATACAGTGAAGATGCCGCCGAAGAAACGCCTGCTGGTGTTTCTGTGCGCCCACGAGCGGCGACGGTGGTTATTCGACGTGAAGACGGTGGAGAGATTGCAGTTTAATCTCTAAATGCATTAACACCTTAAAATTCAAGCCCTGCAAATGCAGGGCTTGATTGTTTAGGCGAATGCCTAGTCGCACTTTATATCCAGACAACAGGCTTAGCTTTTCAATGAACCGCCTGAAGTACGAATCACGTCTTGATACCAGTAGAAGCTCTTCTTGCGTTTACGTTCTAGCGTTCCTTGCCCATCATCATGACGATCGACATAAATATAACCGTAACGCTTGCTCATTTCGGCTGTTGAGTTAGCCACCAAGTCGATAGGCCCCCAGCTGGTGAAGCCCATCAACTCAACGCCATCAAGAATCGCTTCGTGTGCTTGAACCAAATGATCATTAAGGTATGAGATTCGATAATCGTCTTGGATTTCCCCGTTTTCATCGAATTCATCACGAGCGCCTAAGCCATTCTCGACGATAAATAGCGGTTTTTGGTAACGATCGTGAAGGAAGTTAAGCAAAACGCGCAGGCCTTTTGGATCGATCAACCAGCCCCATTGGCTCTTTTCAAGGTATGGGTTTGGTACGCTATCGACGATGTTACCCACTTCTTTCTGTTTCGGATCGGCACTCGCACAGCCACTTGCGTAGTAGCTGAAGGAAATAAAATCGACACTGGCCGATGCAATTTCTTCTAAGTCGCCAGCTTCCATTTGTATTTCAATGCCGTTTTCACGGAAGTAACGTTTCATGTAGCCTGGGTACTGACCACGAGTCTGCACATCACCGAAGAACAACCACTTATTGTTTTCATGCATAGCAGCAAGCACATCATCAGGGTTGCAGGTGTATGGGTAGTTGATTGCGCCAAGCAGCATATTACCAATCTTGCCGTTTGGTACGATTTGCTGACACAGTTTTACCGCTTTCGCGTTTGCTACAAGCTGGTGGTGAATCGCTTGATAAATGTCTTGTTCACTGGCGTCTTCTTGCAAGCCCACTCCCGTAAATGGCGCATGAAGTGACATGTTGATTTCGTTAAAGGTAAGCCACAGCTTCACTTTGTCTTTGTAGCGTTCAAGCACGGTGCGAGCGTAACGCTCGAAAAACTCTATCACTCGACGATCGCCCCAACCACCATAATTCTCAACCAAGGCGTAAGGCATCTCGTAATGAGAAAGCGTCACAAATGGTTGCATATTGTGTTTGGCTAGCTCATCAAAAATTTTGTCGTAAAACGCCAGTCCTTCTTCGTTTGGCTCCAGTTCATCACCATTAGGAAAAATACGACTCCAAGCGATGGACAAGCGCAGGCAGGTGAATCCCATCTCTTTAAACAGGGCAATATCTTCTGGATAGCGATTGTAGAAATCGATCGCAAGATCTTTGATACCAGGCGTTCGTTCTTCACGCGTTTGATGCGGGCTTAGAATGCCGTTTGGCAACATATCTGATGTTGATAAACCTTTCCCCCCAAGGTTGTATGCCCCCTCTACCTGGTTTGCCGCAATGGCACCACCCAAAAGGAAATTATCTGGAAACTTAATCATGTTTCTCACTCTTTAATATTTAGGAAATGTTTGTGGATTTATTGCTTGAGAATAGTGTAGGAGACATCTCGATACTTGTAGCGAGATCGTGTTTTTATCAGTTCATCACCAAACGTCAGTAATGATAAACCTTGAGATATATGATGGTTGTTAACAATGCCAACCTAAGTGAATTTAGGTTGGCATTCGTATTCAAAACGTAAATGCTAAATTCGCCGCCGCGCCAAATTGGTTATCGCCAGCGTAAGACCCTGCTAGGTCTACACTGATCACATCAAAAGGACTGATGCCAATGCCACCTGTCACCGAGTTATCGAGATTATTTTCTAGGTCAACTTCATAACCAGCGCGGAGTTGCGCCCATCCCCAAGCATTCCCCTCGATACCAACGCGAATAAACTGGGTGTCATCGTCGAGCTCTTTAAAGCGCTTTTGTTTGGTGAGATCGGCGTCTAGGCTCAGAGCTACATAATCCCCGACATAGCCGATTCCAAGGGTGGCTTGTGGCGTGAGTTCGTAGGTATAGTTGCCTAGTTTTGTTTCTATATCTTGCTCGAAGACGTCTTTTAACGAGAGACCAGCTCTAAATGCGTTGTGATACCAAGCGACCCCAAGATCCATATTGAACGTGTTCTTTGATACTTCACTTTTGTCGTAATCCTCGATATCAAAGTCATCTAGTGTTGTACGCTGCGTATAGGTTTTAAGTTGTTGGTATTTGGGCGTAATACCAAATGCGAATTGCTGCCCACCTATCGTGTAAGCGCGAGCCAAGGCAACGCCATATTCCGCACTACCGAAAGCCGCTAGGTCGACGGCAGAATTGAGGTATCGATCTGCGGTGTTTGTTGAATCTGAGATATCGGGTGCCGCAAGTATCTCCACATAACCAGCGCTAAAAAGGTTTACCGACATGTAGCGTGTCGGAATCGCAATCGCGAGGCTCAGACCTCCATTAATGACGACTGGAGCACTCTTATCTAATTGATCGAGTAGTCGATTAAGTTCGGCTTCGTTCGCAGGTGTGGGAATGCCCTGAATACTATCGTAAAGGTCTTGAACATCATCAACGGCTGATAAAGCTTCATCCTCATCGTGAATATTGACGCCGAGAGCAGGAATGAGTAGGCCGATATCGTCATTTTCTCGATAGAGAGCGCCTAGGGCTGGGTTGTGTAGAGGAGCGGTTAAATAGTCAGCGGAAACGACGCCTGTATTTCCCATTCCGTGACTTCGAGCGTCTGCTGCGTAAGGCGCTGCAAAAGCGTGAGGTGATAAAATAAAAAGCGCCCCTGTTGCTGCTAAAGTTAGTTTTCTCATAACGCATCCATTCTTACTTTAAATAATTACTTATCAATAAATTAGATGGTGGGAGCTAAAACTTGGTGTCAACCACCAAAAATTGTGCTGATGAATAGCATGTGGCGATTCATCAAGTTAAGCGTAGGTTAGGCAACTCGCTTTATAAAGTTGATCAGGGTTTATTGCTCTTTAATTGCGTGGAGAAAAGCTGAAGAGGTGGATGGTATTGGGTTAGCTACGATGAGGAGCGAGCTCAAACATTAAGGTGAAGGACATGCCTTTATCAGCGTTGAGCTGCGCACTGACTTTCCCTTGCATATCTCGCATATTGTTGGCGGTGATGGAAAGTCCTAACCCCAGTCCTTCACCAATTTTTTTACTGGTTTGGAAAGGCTCGAACATGGTATCGAGTTGGTCTGAAGGTACCCCACACCCATTATCACTTACCACGACCTCGACATTATCGGAAGTGGGTGTAACGGCAATCATTAACTGTGGATCTTGGGTCTCTTTCATCGCATCTAATGCGTTGGAAATTAGGTTGCCGAGCACTTGTTGTAGGCGTTGCTCTTCGCCAATGATATTGGGTAAGTCGTTGGGAATGCGTACCCGAACATCTACCTTCGCGAGTTGAGATTGATAGACGCGTAGCGTCTCTTCTAAAGCGTTTGTCAGCGATATCTCGTGCAGTGTCTCTGGTTTATTGTAGGCAAACGTTTTTAGCTGACTGGTCATGCTTGCCATGCGGTCAATCAACTTTTGAATCAACTTGTTATTGGCTTTCATCATGTCTGTTTGTCCACGTTCTGCTAGCAACTCGTTGGTGGTTAAAAGGGTACGCAGGCCAGTCAATGGTTGGTTTAACTCGTGGGTAATCGCGCTCGACATTCTGCCCAATGCTGCCATTTTGCTTGATTCAATCAATTGCTCTTGGGCTTGTTTTAAAGCTTGAGTTCGCTCTTCCACCCTTTGAGCTAGCTCTTGGTTAATCAGCTGCAGCGATTGTTCCGCTTTTTTACGTTTGCTAATGTCGATTACGGTAGCAAGAAAATACTGCTCACCGTGCCATGGGAAGCTAGTGAGTGAAAATAGTACAGGAAATACGCTGCCATCACTGCGTCGCGCCATGGTTTCTACAGCGCTAATCTCTGCCAGTTCCTTATGCTTTGGCAGATCTCTAAGCAAAGTGAGTGTGGTTGAATTTGAATTACCTGCATCAAATAATTCCCAGGCGAAGGTATGACGATTCACACTTTCAGGAAGACAAAAAAGGCGTTTTGCCATTGGGTTGAGGTCGAACAATAGACCTTGTTCATCAATCAACAACAAACCAACATGTGTTTTATTGATCATCTGTTTAAGTCGGCGTTGCGATTCTTCTAGTAAGGCTTGAATACGCTGCTGATTGAGATGCTTTTGTCGACGCTGTAAACCAATGATGACCAACAGGATAAGGAGCAGGAGGAGCGCTGCGATGCTCCATCCAATGACACTAATCGTTTGCTGAACAGGTTTGGTCGGAATAAGGTAACTGACAAACCAGTTTAAATCGTCCAGCTTTACTGTGTGTGCAAAGTAGCGCTGCTGATTGAGAGTCCAGAAATGAATCACCGTATTGTCATACAGCGTTTGAGTTTCGACTTTGACTTGGTTATTCGGTTCATTAAACCAGTCGGCGTTGTAGTTTGTGCTGCTGGAGAGGAAGAAGCGTTGATGGCGATTTTGTAGCGTGATGATGTCTTGGCTGGTGATGGTCTGCTCTGTTAGCAAACTCAGGTTGATTTGAACAACAACGATGCCCGCTATCTCCAAACCATCAAAAATTGGTGCAGAGAGGTAGTAAAGTGGACTAGAACCTTTTGTTTTATTCACTAGTGAGACGCCTTCTCCCTGACGTTGTATTTGTTCGACAATCGCACGGCGGTCAGAGCGACTGAACCGTTCATCGATCAGACTCGATACCAACACTTCTCCCGAGGTTGAAAGTATCAACCAACCCTCTGTATTCGCGGCTTTATCGAGCTGTGTCAGTTGTGCTTGAAGTGGCTCGTAGTAGTTTAAATTGCCTTTAACAAACGCAATTGTTTCTGGGTTATTCGTGACGAGATAGGGAAGGTGATAGAAACGTTTTAATGCTCGGCGGACTTCACCAATGTAGTCGAGGAGTTTCTGTTGTGCTTCTTGTTGAGTTTGGACGCTCAGCCATTGATGGGCCACCTCTCGGCTAGCACCGTAGAAAAAGATCACCAGCGCACTGATCAATACGGCGGTTAGCCACATTTTCCCATTTTTAGTGCGCTGCATTCGGACTCCGTTTGGCTGAATATAGTTATCGTAGTTGGTAGTGAAAGAGTGCGCTTAACTGATTGGATGTTAAAGAATTGTGATTAAGAAGTGGGATCTAGCTCCTTTTCTATAGCATGGTTTTTGCTAACTTTAGCAAAGACTTCTATCACCGATCAGGCAGTAACTCATGACTTTTGACGACATTCCGCGTATCGCCCTAATTGAAGATGATGACATCGTTCGTCAAGCAACAAGCCAATGGCTGCAATTGGCGGGGTTTGACGTCATAGCTTTTAGCTCGGGGGAGGAAGGCAAAACCGCCATTCTGAACCAAGAGTTTGATGCGATAGTTAGTGATGTTCGTTTGCCAGATACTGATGGAATTTCGATTTTAGAGAGCCTTATTGCGAATCACATTCCAACACCAATGATACTAATTACTGGTCATGGTGATGTGGATATGGCGGTGAATGCGCTACAAAACGGCGCGTTTGATTTTATTGAAAAACCTTTCCAGCCGGAGCGTTTGTCTCAACGTGTGACAGATGCGGTCGAGAGCCATCGCGCGCAAACATCGACGCTTCACCGCCAAGAGTATCTAGCTAGCGTGAGTGGTTTAGAAGAGGTGCTCATTGGTCAAAGTCGAGTGATGCAGCAATTACGCGAGCAAGTTGCGAAATTGGCGAAAATCGATACTAACGTGATCATTTACGGCGAAACAGGTTGTGGTAAAGAGCTGGTGGCGACCAGTTTGCACAATGAAAGCCAACGCAGAACCCATCATTTTGTGCCAATCAACTGTGGCGCCATTCCTGAGAACCTGTTTGAAAGTGAGCTGTTTGGGCATGAAGCTGGGGCATTTACCGGAGCGGGTAAAAAGCGCATTGGCAAGTTGGAATACGCGGATAAAGGCACCTTATTCTTTGATGAAATCGAGAGTATGCCGCTGTCCATGCAGGTGAAAGTGCTGCGTTCATTACAGGAACATACAGTTGAGCGCGTTGGAGGCAATCAACAGATCTCGGTTGATTTGAGAGTGATCGCCGCCGCGAAAGAAGATCTCAATGATCATGATGAGTTTCGTCAAGATTTGTATTATCGACTCAATGTGGCGCAGATCTATTTGCCACCATTACGTGAGCGAGAAGAAGATTCACTGATTTTGTTTGAGCACTTCACCTTGCAAACTAACCCTGAAACCCGACCATTGAGTGATGCCGACAGAAACGCTGTGCTTTCCTACGCTTGGCCTGGGAATGTTCGAGAGCTGCGAAACGTGGCTATGCGTTTTGCTTTGGATGAAACGGTATCTGTGATGGAAATTCTCTCTAGCCGTCCTTCGTCAACCACGGAGGAGACGCAAGTGGGTGTTCCACTGGTTATTCAATTACACAATTTTGAGCGCAAGGTGCTGCATGATTCATTGGTCAGGCATCACGGACGCATCAATGAAGTGATGCAGGAGTTGGATTTACCTCGTCGAACTTTGAATCAAAAGATGCAAAAGTTTGGTTTAAATCGTTCTGATTATACTTAACGCAATTTTTAAGCTGACTTACCGCTATGGGCGTCACAAATATGATTATGCGCTCTTTGAGGGAGTTGGGACAAACTTATAAGTTAGGCCTTTCCCTTCTCCAAACAAGGTGACTTGGTTTCTGCCCGTATGTTTAGAGCTATACAGCGCTTCGTCTGCTTCAGCAACGACCTCGTGAAGCGATTGTCCCTCAGATAACTCACTGATTCCAAAGCTCATGGTGATCTCATTTTCGAATGACTGTAATGAGGCTTCAGTTTCCACCGCCAGGCGAATTTGCTCGGCAACAATTTTGGCGCGTTGTGCTTTTTCAAGTAAAACAATCATGAACTCATCACCACCAAATCGTACTGTGCAAGCTGACTCTGGGAGGTGTTTCTTAAAGATAGCGGCAATCGTAGCCATGACGGAATCGCCTACCGTATGGCCATAGTGATCATTAATCGCTTTGAACTCGTCCATGTCGGTCATGATGATGCTTATTGATTGGTTCCGTTTGTGCGCTTGATTAACAAGGCTTGGAACAATTTCTTCCATCGCGCGACGATTATGAAGCCCTGTGAGAGCGTCTAAATGTGAGAGATCATTGATTGACTGTATCAAGCGGCCATTAATTAGCCACAACATGCTAAAGCTCATAGCGACAATCAGACAGATGCTAAGTAAAAACGTCATCTGGTGAATAAAACCTGCGGTCATAAAATTTGGCACTTCATTGGCGAAAGCGCTCCAAAGTGCTCTGAAGCCCATAAAAATACTGAAGCAAAAGAAGGAGCTCGCCATCACTATAGTTGGGAGTTTTTGGTCTTGCTTGGTGCCTTTCAGCATGGCGATCCCACTAAAAAACGTAACGATGCAGATATAAACACTTAAGTAAATGATACGGCTTTTAATTGAATGGTCATGGAAAGTGAAATAATAAAACGAACCGCTGAAAATGGGCGTTAAAAAAGCGAGTGAGTGGGCCAGTTTTAGAGGGAATTGACGAAAAATGCTCACGCTGTAAAGCGTAAGCAAGAAGCCGATTAATATGAGCGTATTCGCTATGACGATGGTAAGCCAATCTGGTGCGGAGCCTCTAAATCCCAGTAAAAAAGGCCCAAAGCCAATAAATAACAGCGAGAGAGAAAAAGTCTTTAAGCCTTTGATTTTTTTCTGTGTGTATTGGTAACAAAGTAGACTGATTGAGTAAATGCAAGAGAACAGAATAACGATAAAGTTGAGCGTTCTGATGTCTAAATACTGATTGTCCATAAGCGCTCCACATCAATCCATAGTTCAGGCAACTCCTTTGCCTGATATCAATAAGCGAACTACATATTAACTTACTTATTGAGTGATGTCTTATGTTAAACGGCTATTCATTTACCAGCTCGAATTGTTCGGTTTGGTTGGTTTTCGCCGTAAACAGCAGACCAACAATCATCATAAATACGCTAGGCATAATCCAGCTAGCAAAGTCATTGTACAGAGGCATGTAATTACCCATCCACTCATCGGTGGAATCTGGCATGTAACCTAGGATGTGCAGCGCATCAACACAACCAAACATTAGAGCAGTGAATGCGGTCGTAACCACCATGATTTGCGACATCTTGTTGCGCACCGGTGCCATGATCATCAATGCAATCGCTACTGGGTGAAGCGCCACAACCGCTGGCAATGTGATAGCCAATAGTTGCTCCAGACCTACGTTGGCGATCAAACCAGCCAATACCATGGTCGTGATAACGCAGCCTTTGTAGTTCACTTTGCTGAAAGTGTTGTCGTAGAACTCACTGCCTGCGGTGGTTACGCCGATAGCAGTAGTCAAACACGCCAATACCATCACGGCACCTAGTAATAGTGAGCCAAATGCGCCGAAGTGGCTGAAGGTGAATGCCGTTAAGATGTCGCCACCGTTACTGAATTCAGAACCTAAGTATGAGCTTGTTGAGCCAATGTAAGCCAATGAGATGTAAACAAATGCCATGGCAACGGCGTACATCAAAGCTGCAATTAGCGTGTATTTTGCGGTGGCTTTCGGACAATCCACACCCATGCTGCGAATCGCTCGGAAGATGATCCAACCAAAACCGATAGAACCTAGCGCGTCCATGGTCATGTAGCCTTGGGTTAAGCCTTCAGCAAATGCGCCAGATACATATGGTCCCGTTGCAGTAGTAAGCTCGCCGGCTGGATAAACCAGAGCGGTTACAGACATGATCACTAAAATAGCCATCAATGCCGGGGTTAAGATCTTGCCTAGGTTGTCGACTAATTTGCCCGGGTATAGCGCAAACAAAATGGTGATAACACAGAAAGCAATTGTGAAAGGTACCAAAGCGGCATCACCAAACATTGGTGCAAAGCTAAATTGGTAAGCCACGGTAATCGCACGTGGTATGACGAATGCAGGACCAATCACGATAAATACCATTACCCAAAAACTGGTCGCCAAAGGTTTAGGTAGGGCGGCGGTTAATTTGTCTGAACCGTTTACGATAGCGACCATCACCAGTGCCATTGCAGGCAGACCTACGCCCGTTAAGAGGAAGCCAGACATCCCGCTCAGAAAGTTTTCACCTGCTTGGTAACCCAAAAATGGAGGGAAGATCAGGTTACCCGCGCCTAAGTACATGGCGAAAGTCATGAAGCCCAAAGCGGCGATATTGCGTGCGCTTAACATTGTTATTCCTCTTATGTTTCGCTTGGAAGAAACTGAAAGGAATGGGAGGAGTATGTGGTGTTCCCGTCAGCTTCTTCTCAAGCTGACAGAAAGTTTAGATATAGCCTGTCAGCTCTGAATCAGTTCCAGAGAGAGCAGGAGGATCGCAGCAGCAACGCCAGATGGGCGTTTTAAAGCGAATTGTGATTGCGCAGTTGCTGACATGAGTGATCCTTAGTGACAAAAAAGCACCAAGGAATACGTTTGCCTTGGTGTGTAGTTACCCTAACGAACATGAGGCTATTGGCACAACCCCGAAGTAGAAAATAAGTTGATACGGTCAATGTTTGTTTCTGAACTGGTGGATCGAACTGGTTTTTAAATTCAAAATTAGAATAAATGACTTTTCATTTCTGTAACATGACTTGTTTTGCTGTATTTTTGTGCTATTTGTAGTCGTTTAGGCTATAAGCCTCCGCTGATAAAGTGAGCAGTTTAGAATGATGCGCTTTTTCTTCTTATTGTTAAGACACTCATTAGTTGCAGTTCAATCCAAAATTGCATCGGCAAAATATTGCTTATTAGTGAATCGTGCATTTATTTTGTTTTGATCACATTTTATTAACCTTTTGCGATCTAGGCGTGCAACCTTCTTCTCTTGAATAAGCAAGATCTTGCTCATTACTTTGCTATCAAATCAGCATGATTTTGCTCATTTTTGATGTCCTTCAGCACTTAGTTCAATAAATACAAAGAGTTAAAAGTTGGCATTTCAATTGCTCTAGGGAATTTGTTGTTAATAAAGATTTAACATGATGTAAATCCCCAATCGTGAAACGACTACACGGAGAGTAATAATGAAAATGAACAAGCTGGTAAAAGCTTTGGCTGTCGCTGTGACTTCTTTTGGTATTGCTGCTAACGCTGCGGCAGAAGATCGTAGCTACATTCTTGCAACGGCATCGACAGGTGGTACCTACTACCCTGTGGGCGTAGCGCTGGCGACGTTAAGCAAAGTGAAATTGGCACCAAAGCACCACTTCTCCCTTTCTGCAATCAGCTCTGCGGGCTCTGGTGAAAACGTCAAACTGCTGAACGAAAACGAAGCACAGTTCGCAATTCTACAAGGTCTTTACGGTGCATGGGCTTGGTCTGGCGAAGGTCCTTATGAGAAAAGCGGTCGCCAAGAGCAGCTGCGTTCAGTCTCTATGCTGTGGCAAAACGTTGAGCACTTTATTGTTCGCTCTGACTTAGCAAAAACGGGCACGGTGACAGATCTGAACAACCTAGACGGTAAAAAGTTCTCTATCGGTAAGAAGAATTCTGGTACTGAGAACTCGGGTCGCCAAATCATGAAAGGTTTGAAGGTAGACCCTGATAAATTCAATCTTGCTTACATGGGCTACGGCGGCAGTGCGAGCGCACTTCAAAACGGCACCATTGACGGTATGAACACGCCTGCAGGTGTACCTGTTGGTGCGGTTACTCAAGCTTTTGCTGCGCTGGGTAAAGACATTTCGATTCTTTCGTTTACTGACGAACAAATCAAAGAGGCGAACGGCAATTACAACCTATGGACGAAGTACGAGATCCCAGCGAACACGTACCCGGGTCTAGATAAGCCGATCACCACCATTGCACAGCCAAACTTCTTGGCAGTTCGTGAAGATATCTCGGAAGAAGACGTTTACCAGCTAACCAAAGCGATCTACGAGAACCTGCCTTTCCTACAAGGCATCCACAAAGCAACAAAAGCAATGGCGATTGAGAAAGCGATCGCTGGTTTGCCAGTGCCTCTTCACCCAGGTGCGGCGCGTTACTACAAAGAAATGGGCATCGAAATCCCATCAGACCTAATGGCGAAATAACGCTAACTTGGCCCCGAGTTTCAGCTCGGGGCATTTTATCCCTACCGATTTCTAAGATGGAAAAAGCCGCCAGAGCTTGGAGTATGAGATGAGCGACTCAATAGAAAAGGAATTGCAGAAGTTTGAGCTGCCCACGCGCACTGATTTTCCGTGGGTAACCACTACAATCACTGTGTTTGGCGTGGTGTTGTCTGCTTTGCACATTTGGTTTAATACCTTATCGACGTTACCGGAGTTATGGATTTCTGCGACCCACTTTGCTGGCTTTGCGGTGATTTGTGCGCTTTGGTATCCGGCTCATATCTCTCTCAAGCAGAGTAAGATTGCACTCGGTATCGATGTGTTAATTGCCATGGGCGCTGTCGCGTGTTTGCTCTACATTCCCTATGCCGAAGATGCGCTGTACGAACGCGGTGTGAAGTTCGTGACCAGCGATTGGGTCTTCGCCATCATGGCAATTCTGATTGTTATCGAACTGATTCGACGCACCATGGGCTGGTTTATTCCAGTGCTGATTGTGGTGTGTCTGAGTTACGTTGTGCTTTGGGGTAAGTGGGCGACAGGTATTTTCCACTTCCCGGGTTTGAGCATGGAAACCTTGCTCTACCGCAGCTTCTATTCTTCTGAGGGCATGTTTGGCTCTATCTCGCGCATCAGTTGGACTTTCGTGTTCATGTTCATTCTGTTTGGGGCGTTTCTTGTTCGCTCTGGTGTCGGTGATTACATCATCAATGTGGCACGTGCTGCGGCTGGCAAAATCATTGGTGGTCCGGGTTTTATCGCAGTGATTGGCTCCGGTTTGATGGGCTCAGTGTCTGGCTCAAGCGTGGCAAATACGGTTTCAACCGGTGTTATCAGTATTCCTTTGATGCAAAAAGCAGGTTTTCCTTCGCGCTTCGCGGCGGGCGTTGAAGCTGCGGCGTCGACAGGTGGTCAGTTGATGCCACCAGTGATGGGAGCGGGCGCTTTCATCATGGCGTCTTACACGCAAATTCCTTATGTTGATATTATTGCCGTTTCTTTCATTCCTGCTCTTATCTATTTCTTGTCTGTGGCGTTCTTTGTGCGTATCGAAGCCAAACGCAGCGGCGTTCAAAAAATCACGACCAGCGATGAATCTCTACTGAAAGTGTTGATCAGCGGTTGGCACAACCTTATCCCGCTGGCGGTATTGGTTACTTTGTTGGTTCAAGGCTTTACGCCAACTTACGCTGCGGGCTTGTCGATCATTTCAGTAGTGGTGGCTTCTTGGTTCTCGAAAGATCACAAGATGGGACCAAAAGCGATCATCGAAGCGCTATCGCAAGGTGCGAAAAATATGGCGACAACTGCCGTATTGCTGGTGGGTATTGGTTTGGTGATCAACGTGATCAGCACCACGGGCATCGGCAACACGTTCTCATTGATGATCGATGGTTGGGCGAATGGTGACTTGTTCATCATGATCGTTCTGATTGCACTCGCTTCTCTTGTTTTGGGTATGGGCTTACCCGTGACAGCGGCGTATATTGTATTGGGCACATTGTCTGCCCCTGCGCTTTACAAGTTGATTGCGGAAAACCAATTGCTTGAATTGATGGTGTCAGGTCAATTGCCAGAGCAAGCAAAAGCGATCTTTATGTTGGCAGCGCCAGAAAAGCTGGAACTTCTTAATGCACCAATGGCGTTGGAAACGGCGAAAGAAATGGTGGCGCTAGTACCTGCGGACTTTATGGAAACCCTACTAGAGCAAAGTTTGGGTATGGAAGCGGTAGGTTTAGCACTGCTGGCTGCTCATCTCATCATCTTCTGGCTATCGCAAGACAGTAACGTAACACCACCAGTGTGTTTGACCGCTTTTGCAGCAGCGACCATTGCTAAAACACCGCCAATGCGCACCGGTTTAATGGCGTGGAAAATCGCCAAAGGTTTGTATCTTGTCCCGCTGTTGATTGCTTACACAGGCTTGGTCAGTTGGGATGTGACGTCGGTGATTACCGTGGGCTTCTTTGCCATCATCGGTACCTATGCATTGATTGGTGCGATTGAAGGTTACTTGGAAGGTCCTCTAAACATTCTGACGCGTCTCTTGTTGGTAGTGGTGGGTACATTGCTGGTTTGGCACGACATCCCAATGTTGGTTCGTGTGGCAAGCTGCGCGGTATTTGTCGCGGTGTTCATTTACAGTGGTCGCAAGTTCAAATTGCAACAATCTCAACTATCGGTTTTATAAGAGGTCGTATGAAATCAGTCTATGACTACATCATTGTTGGTGGCGGTATCGTTGGCGTGTCGACAGCATGGCAACTGCAGCAACGTCACCCAGACAAATCCATTTTATTGGTTGAGAAAGAGTCCGGTTTTGCCAGGCACCAAACCGGACACAATAGCGGCGTGATTCATGCTGGGGTGTACTACGCACCGGGCAGCTTAAAAGCCGATTTTTGTAAGCGTGGGGTAGAGCGAACCATTTCGTTCTGTGCTGAGCACGATATTCCGGTGGAGAACTGTGGCAAGTTGTTGGTTGCGACCAATGAGCAAGAAGTCGAACGTATGAATGCCCTTTATGAGCGCTGCCATGTCAACGGTATCGACGTAAAGCTACTCGATGAAGTTCAACTCAAACTGGCTGAACCAAACATCACAGGCTTGGGCGCGATTTATGTCAAAACCACCAGTATTGTCGATTATCGTTTGGTCACTGAGCAGATGGCGGAAGAGTTCCAAAAGCTCGGCGGGCAAATTAGCCTGAGAACCAAAGTGGTGGCTGCCGAAGAGAAGGACGAAGAAGTCCAACTGACCTGCATTTCAGACGGTCAAACCATGCAGCTCAATGCTAAGTTCTTGGTTACTTGCAGCGGCTTGATGGCGGATCGTATGACTAAGATGATGGGTATTCCGACCGATTTCCAAATCATCCCTTATCGTGGTGAATACTACCGCTTAGATAGCAAACACGACCAAGTGGTGAATCATCTTATTTACCCAATCCCAGATCCTGATTTGCCTTTTTTGGGTGTCCACCTCACTCGTATGATTGATGGTAGTGTGACCGTTGGTCCAAATGCGGTGCAAGGCTGGAAACGGGAAGGGTACGACAAGGTCAACTTTAGCCTGCAAGATACCATGCAGATGCTCAGCTTCTCCGGCTTCTGGAAAGTGACACAAAAGCATCTAAAAACTGGACTGGATGAGTTTAAGAACTCGTGGTGGAAGCCGGGCTATCTCAAATTGGTCAACAAATATTGCCCTAGTATCAAGGTAGACGATCTCAAGCCATATCCTGCGGGTATTCGCGCGCAAGCGGTGTTATCCGATGGCACTTTGGTTCATGACTTCTTGTTTGCCGAGAGCGCAAGAAGCTTGCATGTTTGCAACGCACCCTCTCCCGCAGCGACATCTGCAATGCCGATTGGGGAATACATTTGCGATAAAGTGAATGAGAAGATAGAGGCAAAAACGGTATAAAACAAAGGCGACGTAACTGTCGCCTTTGCTATATTTGAAGCGAGGTTTTATGACTCGCCTTATTTAGGGCAAAGTTCACCTTTCTTGGCGTGCCTTTCGATCATGTAATCGCCTCGGGCACTGTGCAGGACTATCGCGTTCCAGACTTGGCCATCTTGCAACTCGAACTCAAATGCATAATGGGTTCCGCCGACCATTTTCGTTCTCACTTCATGAATCGCTTTCAATTTATCATCGGCATTCATTTGATAAAGCACCATGTTGAGTGAGCGTCTGGCGTCAGGAGTTGCCTCAGCAAACTGCCAATGGCCCTGTTCGTCTGTTGCGGAGCAAATAGACCGCATTTTACTTTTCATGGCGGATGACATCTGCTTGTCTACGGCCAATGCATTTGGTGAAAACAGTGGAACCGTCAAAGGAATCAAAGTTACCAGAAACCGCTTTAAGGTCATAAAAACACTCCGTTGTTTTACTCTTGCTTGAGTATAGACCTCAATGGCTTCAGATGTGGTGCAGTTGACTCTGGGCCTACAATATCGCAGTTCGTATCAGCGAACTGACGATAAACAAGGCGACCACGCTTGCCAGCCAAATGCCAATGAACCATAAAATAGGTTTTAGTTTCATTAGTGATATCCCTCTCCACGTTTCATCTTACCGCGGAAAACCCAATACGAATAAGCCGTGTAGGCTATGATCAGAGGAAGTAATACCACCGCACCGGCAAGTAAAAATGCCAAACTTTTATCTGGCGCGGCGACGTCTTGATAAGTGAGTGCGAATGGGACCAAGTAAGGAAATGTACTTACACCGAAACCCATCGCGGAAACAAGAAACAGGCCGATGGCAAGTACATAGGCACGAACAGCTTTGTGGTCGAGTAAGGCTTTGAATAGCTGCCAAATGAGTGCCGCTGCAATAATTGGTAAGATGAAAAACAGCAGCGAGTTTGGTAATGAGAACCAACGTTCAAAGACGATATGTTGGCTCAATGGCAACCACAAACTGGCGATGAATATACAGGCTACCATTGCTAGCCCCCATCGTCGCGCGACCACGTAGTAACGCCCCATCAGCTCTTCTGGAAGCTTGATTAATAACCAGCATGAACCAAGCAGAATATAAGCACAAACAAGCGCCAAGCCACAAAATACGCTAAATGGCGAAAGCCAATCAAACCATCCACCTGCGTATGCTCGTTCACTAACTTCTATACCTTGGAGCAGGGTTCCAAGCATAATGCCTTGCATCAATGCCGCGGTGAGTGAACCAATGAAAAAAGCGCTATCCCATAAAAACTTTCCGCGTTGTGTTCGGAAGCGATACTCAAAAGAAACCCCGCGCAGAATTAACCCGAGCAGCATTAAAATCAGGGGAGCATAGAGTGCTGGCATAATGACCGCGTAGGCGAGGGGGAACACGGCAAAAAGCCCACCACCGCCAAGAACTAGCCAAGTTTCATTACCATCCCAAACAGGAGCGATGCTGTTCATCATCATGTCGCGCTCTTCATCGTCATTCGCGCTGAGGAATAGGATACCAATACCGAGATCAAAGCCATCTAACACGACATAAATCAGAACGGCGAGCCCAATCAAAGCGTACCAAATTAATGCGTAATCCATTAACTAGCCTCCTAGGTTAGATGGTTAGAGTGTGTGATAGCATCGGTTTTCGTGCCATCAGGAAGTCGGCTGTCTAAGCCTTCTTCATAACGAGTTGGAGACTTGCGCATCAAACGTAGGAGATAGAAGAAGCCTGCTCCAAAAACCACAAAGTAAACCACGATGAACGCCGTCAGGGAGACGCTCACCGCGGCGGCATCAATAGGCGATGCCGAATCGGCTGTGGTTAAAAGACCGTATACGGTGTAAGGCTGGCGACCGACTTCGGTGGTTATCCAGCCTGCTAAAACTGCAATGAACCCAGCTGGGGCAAACAGCACACAAATACGTTGAAGTGCCCTTGAATCAAAAAGTTTGCGACGTTTTCTTAGCCATAGGCTCCACAAGCCAATAACAAGCATGCCAAAACCAAGCGCGACCATTATTCGGAAAGACCAGAAAACGATGGATACAGGAGGGTGTTCTTCCTCTGGAAAAGCATCTAACCCCTTTACTTCGCCGTTTAGGTCATGAGTTAAAATCAAGCTACCGAGTTTGGGGATTTCCAGTGCGTATTCCATACGTTTTTCTTCATCGTTAGGGATACCGAAGAGAATCAATGGCGCGCCTTGGTGAGACTCATAGTGCCCTTCCATCGCGGCAACTTTGGCGGGTTGATGTTCAAGGGTGTTTAATCCGTGCATGTCTCCAGCAACGATTTGAATTGGTGTCACAATGGCTGCCATCCACATTGCCATCGAGAACATAATTCTGGCTAGTGGATTATGGTTTGCTTTTAATAAGTGATAAGCGGCAATGCCCGCTACAACAAAGGCGGTAGTGAGGTAAGCGGCGAGCAACATATGGACGAGCCGATAAGGGAAGGAAGGGTTGAAGACAATCGCCCACCAGTCTTCTGGGATAAACTGTCCGGTTTCGTTGATACTATAGCCCGCTGGTGTTTGCATCCAACTATTAACCGAAAGTATCCAAAACGCAGACAAAAACGTCCCGAATGCAACAATACAAGTCGCGGCGAAGTGAAGCTTCTTACCTACCTTATCCATACCGAAAAGCATCACGCCTAAAAACCCCGCTTCGAGGAAAAACGCAGTAAAAACTTCATAGCCCATTAGCGGGCCTAGGATTGGGCCTGTTTTGTCGGCAAATACGCTCCAGTTGGTCCCGAATTGATAGCTCAACACGATGCCACTCACCACACCCATACCAAAACTGATGGCAAAGATTTTGAGCCAGTACTTATAGATTTGCATGTAATGTTTGTTGCCCGTTTTTAAGTACAAGCCCTCTAATACAGCGAGGTAACTTGCCAAACCAATCGTAAAAGCTGGAAAAATAATGTGGAAAGAGACAGTAAAGGCAAATTGGAATCTGGCTAAATCGATGGCGAGTGTGTCCATGGGCATTCCCTTTTTAGTTTCGAATTAACAGTTCGCCGAATTGGAAGAGATGAGGGAAGAGCGACGAACAAAATGGAATACGAAGAAGGAAGGCTAAGAGATTAAAAAACGATCGCTTTTTACGGCAGTGCGTACCATCTTTTAGATAAAGGAGGAGTTGTTATGAGCCTTAAACACTACTTTGAGAAAGCGACACCTAAGTTTGGCCCAGGTGGGAAGTATCACAAGTTCTATCCACTGTTCGAAGCTGTCGAAACCATTTTTTACACGCCTGGTAAGGTTAATCAGGGCATGACTCACGTTCGAGATAGCATCGATTTAAAACGTATTATGATCATGGTGTGGCTGGCGGTCTTCCCTGCAATGTTCTGGGGTATGTACAACATAGGTCAGCAGTCCAGTGATGCTTTGTTGTATGGAATGGATCAAGCCTCAGCTCAGCAAGCGCTGGCCTCTTCGTGGCAACTGAGTTGGGTATGGGGCTCGTTAGATGCAGTTTTACAGGCGGGGTGGGCAAGTAAAATGTGGCTTGGTGCTACTTACTTTATTCCTGTTTATGCGACGGTGTTTATCGTTGGTGGTTTCTGGGAAGTTCTGTTTGCTATTGTGCGAAAGCATGAGGTGAACGAAGGCTTTTTTGTCAGCTCTATACTCTTTGCGCTGATCCTTCCACCTACAATTCCACTGTGGCAAGCGGCTTTAGGTATCACTTTCGGTATTGTTGTGGCGAAGGAGATTTTCGGTGGTACGGGGCGAAACTTCCTAAACCCAGCTCTGGCAGGGCGCGCGTTCTTGTACTTTGCTTATCCTGCCAACATGTCCGGTGGTGCCGTGTGGGTCGCGGCTGATGGTTACTCAGGCGCTACACCGCTGAGCCAATGGTATGAAGGTGGACAAAGTGCCTTGATAAATAATATGACGGGACAGCCAATTTCATGGGGAGATGCTCTTGTTGGTAATTTGCCAGGCTCGATGGGTGAAGTCTCCACGCTGTTGATTGCATTAACAGGCTTTATTCTTATCTTTATGAAGATAGCGTCGTGGCGAATCGTTGCGGGCGTGTTGGTCGGTTTGGTGGCGGCTTCATTACTATTGAATGCGATCGGTTCGGACTCTAACCCAATGTTCTCCATGCCGTTCTACTGGCACTTCGTGATTGGTGGGGTTGCGTTTGGTACCTTCTTTATGGCGACAGATCCCGTCTCGGCGGCTTTTACCAATAACGGTAAATGGGCATACGGACTATTAATCGGTGTGATGACGATTTTTATCCGAGTGCTGAACCCAGCTTATCCAGAAGGCATCATGTTAGCGATTTTATTTGCTAACTTATTCGCGCCACTTTTCGATTATTTAGTCAAAGAAAGTAATATCAAACGCAGAATGAAAAGGGCGAGACCTTCTTAAAATGAGGGTGACTTCACTGAAAGTTGATTGAAAACTGCACTATATTGAAAAGGTCAGAAACATGGGGTTTCTGGCTTTTTATTTTTATCAGGAGGACGAAGACGATGAGAATAAAGGATATTCTCGATAGCCGTTTGGTGCTGTCGTTCTGGTACAACCTAGACTACTGCTTGTCTCTTCTTAGTAAAATCTCTTCTCGTTGATTTCCTCAATGCAACCGCATTGAAAAGCATTTTATCTATTTGTTTTTTAGTCTTACGTGATAGCGCGTAGGGCAATGCGTATAAGGAAATTAACAATGAAACGTATTCCAGAACCTTTCCGTATCAAAATGGTTGAGCCAATCAAAATGACCACTTTGGCAGACCGTGAAGTCGCGTTAAAAGAAGCGGGTTATAACCCATTTCTTCTTCGTAGTGATGATGTTTATATCGATTTGCTGACTGACTCTGGCACTGGTGCCATGAGTGATAATCAGTGGGCTGGCATCATGATGGGGGATGAATCTTATGCGGGTAGCCGAAATTACTACAACCTGTGTGATGCAGTCGAGCACTTCTTTGGTTACAAGCTCACCGTGCCTGCGCACCAAGGACGTGGTGCCGAGCAAATTTTGTTCCCAGCTTTGATTGAGCGTATGCGTCAGGTGCGTGGTGGCGAAACGCCAGTATTTATCTCGAACTACCATTTTGATACCACCGCGGGTCACATTGAACTCAATGGCGGTAAAGCGATTAACGTGGTAACGGAAGAAGCATTCGACACCACTACGCCTTATGATTGGAAGGGCAACTTTGATATCGATAAGTTGGTGGCAACAATTGAAGCACACGGTTCACATAACATTTGTGCGATTATCACCACGATTACTTGTAATAGCTCCGGTGGTCAGCCTGTATCGATGGAAAACATGCGCAGCGTGTACGAGATTGCAACCAAGTACGATATTCCCGTGGTGATTGACTCGGCTCGTTACTGTGAGAACGCCTACTTTATCAAGCAGCGTGAAGCGGGTTACGAGAATAAATCGATTCTGGAAATCATCCGTGAGATGTACCAGTACGGTGATATGCTCACCATGTCAGCTAAGAAAGACCCGATGGTAAACATTGGTGGCATGTGTTGTATTCGTGATCATAAGGAGTTGTTCCAGGCGGTGCAGACGCGCTGCGTACCCATGGAAGGGTTTGTAACATACGGCGGCATGGCTGGGCGTGATATGGAAGCGCTCGCTCGCGGTTTGTATGAAGCCGCGGATGAGGGTTTTCTTCACTATAGAATTAGCCAAGTTCAATACTTAGGTGAACGCTTACGTGAAGGCGGTATTCCGATTCAATACCCAACGGGAGGTCACGCGGTGTTTGTGGATGCCGCTAAGATTTTGCCACACATTCCAGCGGATCAGTTCCCTGCGCAGGTATTGTGTAATGCTTTGTACTTGGAGGCGGGTATTCGAGCAGTAGAGATAGGATCGTTGCTGCTTGGTCGAGATCCGGAAACGGGTAAACAAAAAGCGTCAGAGCTTGAGTTGATGCGTTTGACCATTCCACGTCGTGTCTATACAAACGATCATATGGATTACATTGCGGATGCGATTATCGAACTGAAAAATCGTGCACATGAGTTAAAAGGACTCACTTTCGAGTACGAGCCACCAGTGCTGCGCCACTTTACTGCTCGGTTTAAAGAGATCGATTAACTCAAGTTTAAATCTAGATAAGCAAAAGGCCGCGAGTTTCGCGGCCTTTTTCGATTCGTTTATTTCTTAGCGTTACAGCTACGCCAACTCCAACGTAATACGAACGAACTGGTCGTCTTGATACTGCACTTCATAATTGAAGGTACCACTGGCGTAAATGCTGCCAAGGAAAAGTGAGCGTTGACTCATTGGTCCACGGAACAGCATCGAAATAGGAGCGATTAGGGCGTTATTATCATCGAAGTGCTGATTTAAGTTCTCAGAAAGCACACACAGCAAACAGCCGTGTTGGTCGTGAGATAAGTCGACGTCTTCCGGTCGAGATAATAATACGGTAGTCCCCAACTTCTTCTCAATCTCGTTAATCAACAGCAAGTAGCTATCTAGATCAGGTTGAGGGTTACTTGGTTTATCTGCACCTACGCAACGTTCGAGTAACGCTTCCAGATTTCCGTTCTCGCCTTTTGCCTGTTGAGTCAAAGACTTTAACGGCTTTTTAATCAGCTTATAGCGATTACTCTTCAGTTTTGGCTTCAGCCATTTCTGCAGTAAGTCGTTACGCTCTTTAAGGGATAGACCATGTGAGGACGCGTGAATTTTAAAGTGCAGGTGCAATAAAGCGTGAACCGCAAGCTCACTCAGAAGTTGGTTAGCATCTGTAGACTGTCTTGCCTGCTTAGAACTTTGCATTACACTCGAACAAAATTAGGGAAGAAGGATAATGGTGCCGAGAGAGGGACTCGAACCCTCACACCAAAGGCACTAGCACCTCATGCTAGCGTGTCTACCAATTTCACCATCTCGGCATCATGATGCTCTGAATACTCAGAGGCCTCGAAAAGAAGCACCGCGAATTGTATAACCAAAATCCATCTGTTGGCGAGAGCAAAATGACGAATTTTGGATCTTTCGAGTTTGATTGCGTATTTATTGGTCACTTTTGCGTTTTTTACCATCAAAGTCTGTCCTTATACCCTTACTTTTATTAACAGTATGACGACAAAAGAACGTTTTTGCCTAAATTTTGAACGCTTGAACGTTTGCGTAAATAAATGTGATGAATATCTCTTTTTGTTGGCTATACTTGCGTCCCGTTTAAGCGGGAATTAGGGTTTAGTTGTTCAGGACCCTTACCCATACAAGCCGTCACATGGAGCAGGCCAAGCAATACGCTCGCCAGCAGTGAATGACCCCACGGACCGGACCAGCTACGTTCAATTGCTTGTATAAGGTAAAAATAAGATGTCGAACTATTCGTTCTGTCTACATTCTGGATCTGAAGGCGAGTTATCACTCGCTGCGTTGTCCCTTTTTTCTGCCAATTCCTTTGGCTCTTTTTTCTTTTTCAACGTTCAGTAGGTCCAGCTCATGAGTGTTCTATTTAGTCTATTTGGTATTGTTGCACTGCTAGGTTGTGCCTTCTTACTTTCTGAGGGCCGTTCTTCCATTAATTGGAAAACCGTATCTCGCGCCTTGATGCTACAAATGGGATTTGCTGCCTTAGTGCTTTATTTCCCGTTAGGTCAGGCGGCGCTGGCGAGTTTAAGTAATGGTGTCGCGGGGCTACTCAGCTTTGCTGATGAGGGGATTAAATTCCTCTTTGGTGACCTCGCTTCTTCTGGCTTTATCTTCGCTATTCGTGTCCTTCCTATCATCATCTTTTTCAGTGCTCTTATTTCCGCCCTTTACTACTTGGGCATCATGCAAAAAGTGATTCAATTTATTGGCGGCGCTATCCAGAAGTTCTTGGGTACAAGTAAAGCAGAGTCTCTGGTTGCAACAGGTAACATTTTCTTATCTCAAGGCGAGTCCCCACTTCTTATTCGTCCATTTCTTTCGAACATGACTCGCTCTGAACTGTTTGCTGTGATGGCTGGTGGTATGGCTTCAGTGGCGGGCAGTGTGCTTGGTGGTTATGCCGGTTTAGGTGTCGACCTAAAATACTTGATAGCGGCAAGCTTTATGGCCGCTCCAGGTAGTTTGATGATGGCAAAAATTATCGTTCCTGAACGCCAAACGCCAAGCGATTACAACGATATTGAGCTAGATAAATCAGAAGAAAGCAACGTTATTGATGCGCTAGCAAGCGGTGCCATGGGCGGTATGAAAGTGGCCGTTGCTGTTGGTACCATGCTTATCGCTTTTGTTAGTGTTATCGCGATGGTGAACACGGGACTAGAAAACTTAGGTGACATACTTGGTTTCTCTGGTGTGACGCTACAAGCGATTTTTGGTTACTTGTTTGCACCTCTAGCGTGGTTGATTGGTGTGCCAAGCCACGAAATTCTTGCTGCGGGTTCATATATTGGTCAGAAAGTGGTGATGAACGAGTTTGTTGCGTTCATCGATTTTGTACAGCACAAAGCGACGCTGTCTGAGCATACTCAAGTCATCATCACTTTTGCGTTGTGTGGCTTTGCAAACATTGGTTCAATTGCTATTCAGCTGGGTTCTATCGGCGTGATGGCACCTGAGCGCCGCAAAGATGTAGCAAGTTTAGGCCTAAAAGCGGTTGCTGCTGGCACACTCGCTAACCTGATGAGTGCGTGTTTAGCGGGTATTTTCATCTCGCTCTAATTTAGATTGAAGATGCACACTAAAAACCCGCCTAAATGGCGGGTTTTATTATTTCTAAGGCTTAGGTATTAAGCCGTAGGGTATTGATTTAAAAGCGTCAGGGTGCTCTTGATAAGTTGGCGCTTTATGTACCCCTTTCCAATCGAGCAGCATGATGGCTAGCACGTTACGGTGCTCGCCGTACTTGAGATCAAAACTCCCATCGACCGATGGAATCATCCCTTTTTCAGCATTGATTGCGTGACGAATGGCTTGGCGGGTTTTCTTTACGACCGGATCATGGTCCAAGCCTGCTAACAAAAACGAAATGCCGACTTCTGCAATCACATCTTCTTTGGCGCGCAGTAGAATAGTGTCGATGTTGTTGCGAAAGTAATCATAAATCCATTGGTGTTTCTTTTCGCTTACTCGTTCTTGATAGTACTGTGAGTCGGCAAAGATGATGTGCGTCATACCATAGAGTTTGTTCCAATACTGCTGAGCTGACAGCATCTTATCTTTATCGTCGGGGTAGGTATTGCGAAAGGTTTGAGTAAATTCCTCGACCACATCTTGCTCACCAAGCTGGCGAAGCCAGTAGACTTGGTTTGCGAGCTGAGCTGCCCACGCCTCTATCATTTCTTTGTCCGTAACGTAACGCGAGAAATCGTAGCGCCTCAGGATCTTTCTCAGCGTTTTGTTTTGCTTATGTTTCAGACCATATTCGTTTGCTCTTGCCATTGCGCCAAGCAAATCCACGCCAAGATAAAGATATTCAGGATGGTGTTTAGTGACGGTATAGCGTCGTTGCCCTCGCTCACTTTCTTTCTCTTGATACGCGGTCAATCTTTGTGATGAATAAAGAATAATATCTTCAGGTTCAACGACTTCATTAGCAAATCGGTTTAATCGGCTAGCTACTTGTGCCATGTCGGTCCAAACGGCAGCGTGATATTTCTCATCTAACGTCTGGCGGTACATGCGTAAGCCAAAGTGCCCCTCTTTAAACGCAGGTAAAGTGAACAGTTCCTGCTCGTAGGTACTACGAATCAACTGTGCTGATTGAGCATTATCTAGGAGCGGTATCTCTTCCTGTGATGCCTGAACAGCAAAGGTAAGTGAGCAAGAGAGTAAGACCGCTAAGCTAAGAGGTTTGATACGCATAAATCCATTCCCTATGAAGTCCTGAATCTAAACCTACCATCAATATTAATTAAGAATGTAAAAGCTGAGTCAATAGTTAAAAATCTGTCGAAAAGTCAGATTGATACGTTCACCTTTGGTTTTCGCGGTTTTTGGTACACAGTGTTTCCAGTGATGTTGGAGCTCGCCAGCCATAACCAGTAAGGAGCCGTGAGAAAGCTCATATTCAATCTCAGTTTTACAATGTAAATTTCTGAGCAAAAATCGACGTGTTTCACCTAAATTCAAAGAGGCGATAACCGGGTTTCTACCTAGCTCTGGTTCATTGTCTTGGTGCCAGCCCATCGAATCTTGGCCGTGTCGGTATAGGTTGGCAAGTACAGAGTTGAAGGCTACATCCGCAATCGACTCACAGCGCACTTTGAGCTGAGTTAATTCAGGAGTCCAAGGGTGAGGCTGCATGGTTAAGCCTGAGTAAGTATATGCTGCATCACCGTGCCACGCTTGTAAACGAGGTTGAAGTACTGACTTGCCGAACATGGTAATGCGCTCTTGATGCCATGGCAGTGTTTTCAGGAGTTGGTCAAAGTAGTGATCCGCTTCTAGATGGCTAAGAAAATAAGGATCGTAATAGAGTTTACCCCTTTCTACTTCTTGCCACTGAGTACCGCCAAATAAATCGCCTTGTTGATGCATCATCTCATACCTAAAACATAAAAAATTTTAATCACTATTACCTTTCCGATTGGGATTGGTTATTCTTGTGATAATAAGAATTTTAACAATAAATAAAAATCTCGTAACGATATACGAGTTGTGGGGAGAAAATGCGTTATTTACCCAGAAAGCGATGCTATTTTGCATTGTTCTTCCTCAGTTTTTTCGCTTTATGCGTTGGGGTTATTGAGCTGTTGCATCGAAATCAGCAAGAGCTTCACCAAGAGCGAGTTCAAGTTGAGGCCAAAGAGCAACTTTCCACCCTCCGTTCCAATTTGGAAGCGGTACTTATGGCGGATATCTATAAAGCCAGTACCTTGGCGACACTCATTACTTTACTGCCTAAAAACCAAGAAGACGAATTGAACATTGCGGCTCACCGCATTTTGAACAAAAGCAAACATATTACGATCATTGGCATCGCGAAGAATGATGTTATCAGTCATATATTTCCCCGCCAAGGTAATGAGCGTTTAATCGGCCTCGATTACCGAACGGTGCCACAGCAGTGGGTACAGGTGCAAAAAGCCAAGGATATACAAGAAATATTCATAGCAGGACCTGTCAACTTGATTCAAGGCGGCAAAGGCTTGATCGTGCGGGTTCCGGTTTTTCTTGATCCACCGTTGAACCAAGATTATTGGGGTGTGATCAGTGCGGTGATTAATTTTGATGCTCTGATGCGAGAAACTGGCGTGATCGATTTCTCTTATCGCTATCCTTTGATGATTCGTGGTTACGACAGTGGCGGTGCTTTTGGTGACGTTTTCTTTGGCGCACGGAGTGAAACCAAAAAGCCATACGCGAAAGAAATGGTTCATTTTCCTTATGGTGGATGGAGTATGGTGGTTTTCTCCGGAGACAAACTCGACCGTCAAATTCCTTGGCATCAGCTTTATTTAGCAAGGCTTATCGGTTATCCCATTGTTTTTGCACTGAGCCTCGCGCTTATTGCGATTTATCGCTTATACACCATTGCGGATGATAGAGCACTGCATGATGAACTGACGCACTTACCAAACCGTCGCTATTTTATGAAGTTTTACAAGCAGCAGTTTGAAATAGCGAAACGTTACAAAAAGCGTTACAGCTTCGCCTTAATCAATATAGATCTGGATAGGTTTAAACATATTAACGATACCTATGGTCATGACGCAGGCGACAAGGTCTTAGTCGCTACGGCTGAAAGAGTGAGAAGCTCTCTGCGTAAATCAGATATAGTGGCCCGAATGGGAGGTGATGAGTTTTTAGTTGTCGTTCATAACCCTGGGACGGAAGAAAATGTTCAGTCTCTGCTACAAAAGCTCAGGTTAGCTTTATGTTCGACGCCCGTGATTTACGATGAAGCGCTCATTTACCTGAGAACCAGCATTGGGTACGCGATATTTGATCCGGACATGTCATCTCCAGAGCAAATGATGAAAATAGCCGATGAGAGAATGTATCAACAAAAACATGGCGGATGAACCTGAGCCCAGTTTCAATCAGGGCTTTGGAGCAGTGGTAAGGTTAAGAATCCGAAATCTCACCATCATTTGGGTATAAGAATATATGACTTTACATGTTAATAGACTCTTTGCTGAGAGAGTCATTATTAGCAGTGCATGAAGTGGCATATTTGCATATTGTTGCATTTTGCAAATGCAGTTTGCGAAATTTATGGTTAATAAAGCAACGATATGCATCTGGATCTATTAAAAAACGGCCTTTTTAAAGTTGGCACGCATCGTGCTTTATCTAGAGTGACCCTTATTAAGCCGAGGGTCACCTAGCCAACTGACGTTGTTAGTGAATACACATTGTTCACAAGTATATACCGCCAATCACGATTATTGTGATTGGCGTTTTTTCTTTCTAGAGACCAATAATATTCACGTTGTCACCTGTCTCATCGGCTTCTCCGCACTTACTGTAACAACTAGGCTGCCTTGGACAAACGGCCCCTCTTGAGCAGATTAGCCTAGCTTGGGTTTGAATACCTCGTTCTATCCAATTGATGTTTAATATCTTAGCGATGGTTGTTAAGTCTTTTTTGATGTGGGGAGGAATGACACTACTTCCGCCGGAAGCGACACAAAGTGACTTCAGCTCTTCCGCAATAGAAACCGCATCACCACCTTGCGCAGAAATCGCAGGGTTTAAATCTATCCCCGCGCACAACACTCGGTTGTTCCCCGCAGGGTCAAATACGTTGACTGATTCACAACAGTAAATACGTGGCTCGTCGCCCACATTCAAAATCGAAATTTGCGCTGAACTGGTATCCAAAGGTTGGGCTAGACGTCTAAATACGGCCCAGTGTTGGCAAGGATCGTTCACTTTGCGCATATTGCCCCAAGGAAGCGGGATGCCATTTCCACGATATACCGCTTTCAACTTGCCCGGACCATAGGCATCAAAGTAGTGCCAATGAGGGTACGGAGAAACCACGGTCATACGACGCATCGCAACGGAAGGAGAAACGCCGGCCTTTTTGTGAACATCAATTTCGTAACCGGAACGGTCAAGCAACTGACGAAATGGTACTTTGGGGCAAAGCAGGGCACCAGCAAAAAAGCTGGACTCAAAATCGCGCCAAGCTTGTAGGATATCTTGCGAGTTGAGCTCAGAGTTGGAAACTGGGCTGTCCATTTGCTCCCAGTTGTTTTGATGCCCAATAGATAAAACGTTATTCATTGCATCACTGCTATGGAGCACGCGATGGCCGATGTATACCGCCAAGTCATATTTCAATCGGGTTGGGTAGTCACGCATTCGTTTATTGAGATAAATGGTACCAGGTGGCTCCATAAAAGACGTAATCAACTGTTTGGCGCTGACGCCCAGTTCATCAATCACATCCTGTGGTGCTCGGTCTACCCAGCGAATATCCAACCCCATGCTTTTCGCAATATCTATCAGATCTTCTACCGATAGATTCAGGCGTTTCAAGCCGACCTCTTCGGCTGCGCGTTCTAAATCAGGAAAATGGTTTTGATGGTTCTCTTGGTGCGCACGGATCAACAAGTGGGCGAATTGACGTCCAGTAATACCCGTTTGAGACAACATCTCTGGAATCGCGATTTGGAGAATATCATTGGAGAACAAAAAGCTCGGCTCCAATGCCATACCGTTGATACCGCCACGATTCCCTTTGTTGGGGGTAATGGCCTCTAATTCCGGTTCATCATCTAAAAACCACGCAGGATCTTTTTGAAAAACTTCCGCGATTACTTCGAGCATATCAATACTCGGAACGCGTTTTCCACGCTCTATCATCGAAAGGTAAGATACCGACGGTGCGTACTCAGGATTGATCCTTACACAGCGTGCAGATAAATCCTCCATAGTTAAATGGTTGTTTTTCCTTAGGTTGCGAATTTTCGTACCTAGAAAATGGGACTGACGAATAAGGCTTTTTGACACAGACATTTTGTAAAATTCACATTGTAAAATTTTTGTTGTGAAATTGTAGTCAATATTTCGCTAGTCTACATAATAAGCAGGCAAGGAAATTAACCATCAACTTCACAGAATTGCCTGAAACTTAAACGAAGGAATTAAGTTTTTACTCTAGGACGAGTTTTTTTAAGTGCGAGGATATGACGATGAATATGCTGAACTTCGATAAAAAAGAGATGCAACAACAACAACGCCCATTTATCGCTGAAGCTGTATTTGCCGTCGAAGCGGTAAGTGCTGAGCAGCAGAGCGAGAAGCAAGTAAAAGCGAAGCAACTACTAGACCGCATGTTCCCATTGGAGAACGGGTCGCACCAAGATGTATCAAGTTACGTAATTGATTACCGCCATGTATTGGCTTACTTCAAAGACGGTACACACAGCGGCCTGAAAAGCCCAAAACACTTTGTGGCGTATACGGGTGAGAAAGAAGATCCAAAATCGATCTTGTTTAAAGACGATTCAGGTAACCACGTAGAAGTGCTATTTGGCTGTCATAAAGGCACCGGTTGTGTGGAGTTGATGGATATTGATGACATTCAACTGGAAACCCGCACTACGTTTAATCCTGAACTAACGGGTAATGCGCCGACGGCGATGCGCCACTGGATCAGCCTAATCAAAGGCGACAAAAAAGGTAAGCCGATGGCATGCAGCGAAGATAAAGAATACACTGCGAAAAACGGTGACGACTATATTCTAAGCTACTGCTACAGTGTCGATTAAGATGTGAAGTGCCAGATAAATAGACCCCGCACTCAATAGTGCGGGGTTTTTATTCTACTTCGAAAAATTCGGTCCTATTAATCAAGCTTACATAACAAGTTGATTTAAATGGGCATCACGCGGTTACGACCGAGTTGTTTTGCCTCATAAAGTTGCTTATCGGCTTTATTGACCAGAGCTTCAGGCGTATCACCCACCTCATATTCTGCTACCCCAAAAGAAGCGGTAATGCTGTGAACTTGTGTACCAGAACGCTTATCTCTGATGCGCAGTTTTTCTATCATGCGGCGTAGTGTGTCTGCATATTGGCGAGCAATTCGCAGAGACTTATTGGGCACAATTAAAGCGAACTCTTCACCACCAAAACGATACGCGCATATTCCATCTCGACAGCTTTGTTGTAGTCGACGGGCAATGGCTTTTAGCACCGTATCGCCGAAAAGATGGCCGTAATTGTCGTTAAATGACTTGAAATGGTCGATATCAAGCATGATCAAGGTCATTGCTTGATTTGATGCGATAAGCGAAGACAGATCTTTATCAAAAGCTCGACGGTTGTAAAGGTTGGATAGACCATCAAATAATGCGTCTTGCTGTACTTCAGCCAGCTGATTTTTGAGGCGAGAAATTTCTTCACTCGCATTAGTTAATTGGCTATTCAAAAACTTTGTCGAGTGACGAATTTCGTGTGACTCAGCGACAAGTTGACGAATCACCACCATCACTTCTTCAATACTTAAGCTGTTGTCTTCAACTTTTTCTAGCTTATTAAAACTTTTGTCTACCATTTCAGAAAAGGAAGAAGTATCTGAAAGTGTATCGCTCATCGAGCTGGACACTTCATGCAGCAGAACTTCTACATTGGTTCTAAGATCTTCAAGGCTAGTTTCTGCTTTACTGGCAACATAGTTGTTATAAAGCTGTTTATTGGTTGCAGGCGGGCAGATACCGTAGTTTTCTAACACCGTATCCAACTCAAAGTTGAGTTCAGGAATGGTCTTGTCAACGTAGGTATACCAAAGCGCATAGTTGGCTGGCGTGGCAGCAACATGATTTTTGATCATTAGTGGGACCGCTTTTTTCAAATTAGCGGTCGATTTTTTAAACTCGTCGGTCATTTCTGCGATGGTACTAGCAAAATGGAATTGGACTTAGATTAACGGATATTAACTAATATCGCTTTAATTTTTATCATTTTTGCATGGTTTATATAAAAAATGAGTGATTAAGACCGTTATCAATATCGCCAAATTTTAATTTTATAAAATCTTAGTATGAAACATGCGCGAACGATGTTTTGGTGTTAAGAGCTCTAAGATGACCAGCCAATTGGTTTAGTGAGATTGTCAGTAACCTAATGATCGTAAAGCTCTATTGCCCGTACAACAACGAGTGGAATAAAAGACTTAACGCTTAGGCTATTTGCAACAAGAACGCGGGACTCCGAGTTTACAAAAAACGAGTTTACAAAAAGAGGGTGCGACTTGGATAAGAAAATAGGACTGTATTGGTTCACTAATGACCTGCGTTTGCATGACAACCCGCTGTTGATAGACGCTTATGCAGAAATGGATGAGTTAATTTGTTTGTATTGTCGCCCCTCGGTGACACCTTACTTGCAGCACTTTGCGCAGGAGACCTCTTTAGGCCGTGCGAAATTGCAGTTTCTCGAGGCATCGCTTAATGAACTTAATCAATCTTTAGCTAAATTGGGGCAACGATTATGGACGGTTGAACTGACACCTTATCAAGCGATCAAATATGCCATCAGTCATTTCGGTATCACTCATATTTATGCTGATGCGTTTGCGGGTTCGGATGAGCAACAGGCACTAGAGCGTGCAATTGAAGGCACTCCCCATGTGAACATAAAACAGCAAGCGATCCGCACTTTGTTGTGCGAAGAACAGTTACCATTTGAATTAAGGCAACTGCCTGTGACCTTCACGAAATTTAGAAAGCAGGTCGAAGGTTTAGACCTCTCTCAGCCTTACGAGAGCGTTCATGCTTTACCGCCAGCACCTTCAGGTGCGAATTTTCCTACCGCCACGACATATTACTTTGACACCAAACCAGCATTTGATGGCGGAGAACTGAGCGGTCTTGAACATTGTCGACGCTATTTTGCTTCAAGTTTAGCGAGCGAATATAAACAGACTCGCAATGAGCTCGATGGGATGGAGTATTCAACCAAATTTTCACCTTGGTTAGCTCATGGTTGCGTCTCTCCTACAATCATTTATGCCATGCTCAAACAATATGAGCAGAAGAACGGAGCAAATGATTCAACCTATTGGATCTATTTCGAGTTGTTGTGGCGGGAATACTTTTATTGGTACGCGAGAAAGTATCAACAGAAGTTGTTTCGATTTGGCGGTATCGCCAACCAGCCACCACTGACCAGTTTTTATGCGCAACGCTTTAAGCAGTGGAAGAAAGGCGAGACACCTTTTCCAATCGTTAACGCATGTATGCATCAGCTTAATAAAACGGGTTATATGTCTAACCGAGGGCGCCAACTGGTCGCGAGTTGTCTGGTTCATGAACTCGGACTCGACTGGCGCTACGGTGCTGCTTATTTTGAAACTCAGTTGATTGATTACGATGTCGGGTCTAATTGGGGCAACTGGCAGTATTTGGCTGGTGTTGGCGCTGACCCACGTGGCTCACGTCAGTTTAATCTAGAAAAGCAGACACAAACTTATGATCCAGATTTTTCATTTATCGACAAATGGCAGGGGAGATGCGTAGGCGTACATCTTGATAGTGTCGATATGGTGGATTGGCCGATTGCGCCAAAAAAAGAGAGCGGGAGATAACCAATGCATTACGAGACGGTTCGG
Source organism: Vibrio sp. RM-41-2B (assembly GCF_024744415.1). Lineage (NCBI taxonomy): Bacteria > Pseudomonadati > Pseudomonadota > Gammaproteobacteria > Vibrionales > Vibrionaceae > Vibrio > Vibrio sp. RM-41-2B. The sequence continues at coordinate 72,873 of NZ_JAMQWD010000005.1, forward strand.
CTCATTCTTGGTGACCAACTTAATAGCGAGCATTCGTGGTTTCAACGTGTAGACGACTCGGTGCTTTACCTTGTCGCTGAGTTAAAACAAGAAAATACTTACGTTACGCATCACATTCAAAAGGTGTGTGCTTTTTTCTCTGCGATGGCGAATTTTGCCAACGAGCTGCAGGAAGAAGGGCATCAAGTTTTGCACCTTACGTTGGATGACACACAATCTTTCGAGGATCTTGCGCAAGTCTTACAACACTACGTGAGTGAAGTTGGTGCAAGTAAGTTTGAATATCAACGCCCCGACGAATACCGTTTACTAGAGCAGTTAGCCAAACTAAAGTTTGATGGGGTCGTGATGCGAAGCGTCGATTCGGAACACTTTTTGTTACCGTTTGAGGAAATAGAATCGCAGTTTCCTCAAGGTAAACACATCATGATGGAGCACTTTTATCGCCGTATGCGTAAGCGTTTCACCATTTTGATGCAAGACGGTAAGCCTATTGGTGGAAAGTGGAACTACGACGCCAATAACCGAAATAAACTTAAAGCAAAAGACATTGAACAGCTGCCAAAGCCATTAATGTTTAGTCATGACGTCAGTGATATTGTCGAGCGCTTAGGTCGGCACAACATTCAAACCATAGGTAAATTAAATGGTGATTTACTTTGGCCAGTAAATCGCTCTCAAAGCTTGTCTTTACTCGCGCATTTTTGTCAGGTCTGTTTGCCACTGTTTGGTCGTTTTCAAGACGCCATGACAGGTCAGCACGAGGCTAAATGGAGCTTGTATCATAGCCGGATTTCGTTCTCGCTGAACAGTAAGCTGCTGAATCCGCGAGAGGTGATTGATGCTTCACTTAAGGCATTTCATGCCAATGCCGACATAGACATTTCTCAGGTAGAAGGTTTTATTCGTCAGATCTTGGGATGGCGAGAGTACATCAGAGGCGTTTATTGGGCGAACATGCCTCATTACCCGAAAAAGAATGAACTGGAAGCGAGTAGAAAGCTGCCAGACTTCTTCTGGAACGGCGAAACCAAAATGGCCTGTATGCGAAACGCGATTGGCCAGTCTCTCGATTATGCCTACGCACACCACATCCAACGTTTGATGGTCACTGGTAACTTTTGTTTATTAACCGAGATCGACCCAGACCAAGTGGATGAATGGTATCTCGGTATCTACGTTGATGCGATTGAATGGGTAGAAATGCCCAATACGCGCGGTATGGCACTGTTTGCAGATGGTGGGATTGTTGGCACCAAACCGTATGCGGCGAGTGGCTCTTACATCAACAAAATGAGCGACTACTGTAAAGGATGTCACTACGATAACAAAGCACGCAGTGGTGAAGGTTCATGTCCGTTCAACAGCTTATATTGGCGCTTTATGAATAAACACGACAAACGCTTAGCAACGAATCCACGTATTGGGATGATTTTCCGATCTTGGGACAATATGGAAGAGCAGCAACGCCAAGCGATATTAGATACTGCTGAGCACTATATGGAAAACTTGGAGAGCTTGTAATGGACATACTGATCGTTGGTGGAAATGGCGGCATTGGATTGGCGATGGTTCAACAAGCGCTAGTTCGCTTTCCTCAAGCTCGCGTGCATGCCACTTATCGTAAGCATCAACCAGACTGGCAACACCCAAATGTAGTTTGGCATCAAGTGGATGTATCGCAGGACGAGCAGATGAAAGCGTTCAGTGAGCAAATTGAACATGTTGATTGGTTGGTGAACTGCGTTGGTATGTTGCACGCCCAAGATAAAGGTCCTGAGAAGAATCTTAGCTCGCTCGACGCAGACTTTTTTCAGCAAACCATCTTGGTTAATACTTTGCCGAGTTTACTGTTGGCGAAATACTTCACGCCCAAGTTAAAACGCAGTGTCAATCCTAAGTTTGCGACCATTTCGGCCAAAGTTGGCAGTATTAGTGATAATCACTTAGGCGGTTGGTACAGCTATCGTGCATCGAAAGCCGCGTTAAATATGTTCCTCAAAACCATGTCGATTGAATGGCGGAGAATGGTCAAACATGGGACTGTACTTGCTCTTCACCCAGGCACAACAGATACGGCTTTATCGGCACCTTTTCAAGCGAATGTACCTGAAGGAAAGCTGTTTAGCCCAGAGCGTGTCGCGCGAGACTTATGGGGATTGATTGACAAAGCAACCCCGCAGGATAGTGGGGCATTTTTGGCTTATGATGGTGCCTTGTTACCTTGGTGAAGCGCAGCTTGGTCTGGGCAAAGTAACCTTGGAAAATAAGGCTAGCAGTGCGGCATAAAGTTTTTGTGGTTCTAACTTTTGACTGATTTGTTTCTTCGGCAGCGCTCAGAACAGTAAACGACTTCGTCCCAATTTCTTGCCCATTTCTTTCTCCAAGAAAATGGGCGATGGCAAACAGAGCAGATTTTGGTTGGTAATTGTGTTTTAAAACCTTTCATCTGGTCCTCCCCATTTGCCATCGTATGCCCTTGAAGTTGAATGAATACGAACTATTTATCAAAGAGATACAGATACTCTTCATACCCCTGCGTTTTCATTTCACTTACAGGTACAAATTTCATTGCCGCAGAGTTCATGCAGTAGCGTAATCCTGTTGGCTTCGGACCGTCTTTAAAAACATGACCAAGGTGAGAATCACCAAACTTACTGCGAACTTCCGTTCTTGGATAAATCAGCTTGTAATCGGTTTTTTCAACGATGTAACCTGGGTTGATTGGCTTAGTGAAACTTGGCCAACCCGTCCCCGATTTGTATTTATCGGTAGAAGAAAACAACGGCTCACCAGTTACGATATCAACGTAAATCCCCGCTTCTTTGTTGTCCCAATATTCGTTGTCGAACGGACGCTCGGTGCCTTCTTCTTGCGTTACGTAGTATTGCAACTCCGTTAAGTTTGATTTGATCTCGGACTTAGCAGGCTTACTGTACGCTTTCACTTTTGATATCAACTTTTTTTCTTCGATCAACTGACGAAGCGTTTTTGAGTTCTCTTTACGATCATCACCAAATACTTCATCCAAGTATTTATCTCGACCAGACGCATAGCGGTAATACTTATACTTTAAGCTACTCTTTTTGTAGTAGTCTTGGTGATACTCTTCTGCAGGATAAAACTTCTCAAACTCGATCAGTTCTGTTTTCAACGGTTTTGGATAGATCATCGCCTTGTCGATTTCCATTATAAACTGTTCTGCGATCTGCTTTTGCTCCGCGTTATGATAGAAAATAGCAGGGCGATACTGTGGGCCACGGTCGACAAAAGAGCCTTTATCGTCAGTAGGATCGATATGACGAAAAAAGTAGTCCAACACTTGCTCGTAACTAACCACTTTTGGATCGTACTTAACTTCGATCACTTCTATGTGACCTGATTTACCTGATGAAACTTGGCGATAAGTTGGGTTTTCAACATGACCACCAGAATAGCCTGATACGACATCGACTACGCCAGTCAACTGTTCCAAATCCGATTCTGTACACCAGAAACAGCCGCCAGCCAGTGTGGCGATTTCTGCATTCTCTGAAGCCTTCATCTTATCCATCGTATCGGCGGTGCCTGCTTTACTCAAAAGTAGGAACAAGACAGGAAGTGCGAAAGAGAATCCGACCAATAACTTAGATATATTCTTCATAGCTACCTCAAGGTTGTTTTCCGTAGAAAGTGTGACTGAAATAAAAAGTGTTACGTATAGAGAAAGGCAACCGAGCGAAAAAATTACAGCAATGTTGAAAATTCCGTTGCCCTTTTATGCGAGAAAGCTAAAGTATCGACACGAAATACACCGCTTGATAGGGCAACGATGTCTTCAACGAGCGATGCTAAATGAGGTAAATCATGCAAGCAGAAGTTAAATGGGTAGAAGATTTTAAATTCCTTGGGCAATCTCAGTCGGGTCACTCCGTAGTGATGGATGGCAATGGCGGTGCAACGGCACCAAGCCCAATGGAAATGGTACTAATGGCCGCTGGTGGCTGTAGCTCTGTCGATGTTGTCGACGGTTTGAAAACGGCAGGCCAAAAGGTCTTGTCAGTTAATGCCAAGCTAACCACAGAGCGTCGTGAAACCGCACCACGTATCTTTACGCAAGTGAATATCCACTTTGAAGTTTCAGGTGACGAGCTTGACCCAGAAGTCGTAGCAAAAGTGGCGGCTGACTCGCTAGAAAAATACTGCTCGGTTTGCTTAATGCTAGGTGAAGGTGTTGAGATGACCCACAGCTGGGAAATCGTGTAAGTCGACAGACTCCACAAAATATAAAAACAGGAAAGAGAAAAGTGCAGGCTTTTCTCTTTTTTTATTCCGCAATTCACGTACCGTGTGATTAATCTGAAAGTAGTAATTGCAGGTTTTAGGAGTCTCCCAGTGACAGAACTCGAAAAAATGATGTCTGGTCAAATCTTTGATGGCATGGACAAAGAAATTGACGCAATTAGAAGTCATGCTCTTCAAGCACTTAGAGCGCTCAATAACAATACCGACGAAAGTCAGCGCGACGAATTACAAAAACAGCTGTTTGGCAAAGCGGGTCTTTGCATTGTTCAAGCACCTTTCCATTGCGAGTTCGGTAAAACCATCGAAATCGGCGAAGAAACCTTTATCAACATGAATGTGGTCATGCTTGATGGCGCTAAAATTACCATCGGGAACCACGTGCTAATCGGTCCAAGCGTGCAATTGTATACGGCTTCTCATTCTGTTGATTACCGAAGTCGCCGACGTTGGGAGACGTTTTGTAAACCTATCACGATTGAAGATGATGTGTGGATTGGTGGTAACTCCGTCATTAACCAAGGTGTAACGATTGGTGCTCGCTCGGTGATTGCGGCGAACTCGGTCGTCAACCATGATGTGCCGCCAGATTGTCTATACGGAGGCACACCTGCTAAGTTGATTCGTCGTCTCAACGAAGAAGAGTAGAGGGCTGTTGGCAAAACACTGGCGATTAGAGAGTTCTGCCTGAGCTCTCTTCGTCGAGTACATCGTTATATTTAAGTGTTAATTCCTCACTCAATTGCTAACAGAACGGCCCCAATTGATAAAGTCAGGGCAACGACAACAGAGTTAACAATGATAATAACTAGTAATAGAATCGACAAATAACGATACCATTTTGGTACTTCTCCAGAAATATTAGGTAATTTTCGCTTTTTACCTGAGCTAGGTTGGACGATTAAACGAACAAACATCAATGTCCGGAAAAATGCGTAAGGCCACCCCGTGAATAGAGAAAGCTCAAATTCATTAAAATATGGTTTTTTAAAATAGTTCCCAACAATCTTCTTTGGCATCAGAAAGTGCATGACACCGATAAAAATGGTTTGTAAGAAAATAATAACCACACCAGTCATTAAAGTGTAAAAAAGAAATGTGATTACTTGCTGCATATGGCTTCTATTCCAGTACTAGCGACTAAGTTTGGCTTGCTTTCACTTGAATTATAAAAGCCTTTTGCCACTTTGCCGGAAGCGTAGCCTACAGCCGTTGAACCTGCAGCGAGTACAATAGCAGTCCCCCAACCAATAGGATTTGATACTAAAAATAGACCGACTAACGCGCTGGTACCCATTCCTACAGCTGTGCTAGTTATTGACTCAACAAAAATTTCATTCTTCTCATGTTGGTCTTGTGTATTCGCGATCTGAATACAGGAAGCCGTTAGACCAACACCTACTAAAACATGTCCGCCAACTTTAGATGCCTGAGCTATTTTATTCAGTTTTTCGGCCTGTTTAACTATATGAGCATTAGCTGGTAATCCTCCATTTCGAGCAATACGAATAGACTGGTGAGTCGTTTTGTTGCCAAACAAAAGCTTTTCCATAGGGCCAACATTTTTCTTTAGTAGGTCTAGATGTTTCTTACGTCGACCATCATATTGTCCTTTACTTATTACTCCGTTTTTATAGTTTGCGTAAAGGTCGTTGATGTTCTCAATGAGCTTAATATTTCCTTTACTCATCAAGTTTCCTGTAGCACCCATCAAGGTACCTCCTGGAATAGTAATCATATTGGCGTTGTTTTCTAACCATGCTAACGCCCAAAACATATCAGCATGTTGTGGTGGAACTTGATTTGAGATCGATTTTGGAGGTTGATTGTAGCTGAGAATATTGGGAGGCAAAACTTTATGGGGCGGAGAACTAGATATTTGAGGTTTAGACGCTGGGTAAGTCCCTAGCTTCGCGATACTTTTAGGAGGTAAAGCATTGTTACGTTGAGTGTTAAGTTGGGTGCTTGATTTGGGTAGAGCTGATAACCAAATGATATCGCCTGCTTTAATGCGGTTAGGATCTGAAATATGCTTGTTCAATGTCATTATATGAGTCAGCACTCTCTGATAGTCCTTGCTACCATATGGAGCACCATACATGTTTAATATAATTGATGATAAGTTATCATGAGTTTTTATTTTATACTCAAATAATCCCGACATAGAGCACCTCTAGCTAATAATTAATTTTCTCAGATACTAACAAAAAACTATATTTAGGAAGTTTATTTTTTTACATTCTAGACTTTCATTTTAAAAACATACAAATTGGATGATATATTTGTCATTTGCGTGCAATTATTAGTGTTGTTATTTACATTTAAATTGCGATGTTGGATTTAACTGGATAAGTCAATATCATAAAGGATCCGCTAGTGCTAAGAAACCTGCGATAAAAAATACAAGCGTTAACATTGTAGAGTTTATCATAATCACCCATATTAATATGAAGGATAATAGACGGTACCATCTAGGCACCTCTTGGGATACATCGGGTAACTTTCGTTTTTCACCTGAGTTAGGTTGAACGATTAAACGAACAAACATCAATGTTCGGAAAGATGCGTAAGGCCAACCTGTAAATAGAGCTAGTTCGAAAGTGTTAAAATAAGGTTCTTTAAAGTAGCTATTGACAATGTCTTTTGGCATTAAAAGGTGCATGATACCTATAAAGAATGTCTGGAAAAAAATAACTAATACACCAGAGAACATTAAGTATCCAATAATGTTCCAGAACAATTGCATATTACACCTGTCCTTATAATAAACCGATGCTTTTTCAAGGTTTATCCTATTTATAGGATATCAATATCCTAATCTTTATCATGAAGAAATAAAGAGACTAACAGATAGCCTATATCTTAGCTATGAATGGAAGGGCGTTTTAGAAGAATGTCGAGAATGAAAATAAGAACTATCTTATTGGTTTTTTGTAAATATAGGTGGTCGTATATAAAATTGATAACGTGTAATGGCGAGGTGTAAGCCTTGCGTAACTAACAAAGGTTGGTTAAACAAGGCTAATAGTCGGTTATGGATGAATAACGATTTGTTGCTCCTCAGTCATCACAAGTGTCGCTTTGCTTTGTTCGATAAGTTGGGCAGCATAAGAAGGGGTAACGGCCTGCATATCACCTTTAGATCGAAGAGTTAAAGACTCCCACGCTTGATCTCGATATTTCCCTGCTTGGGTGTATTGAATCAGTACTTTCATAGCTTCACGCTCCGGTGTGGTTGACGTGCTACTTAAGTTAACGATCTTAGGTTTGTTGTGCATCTGTTAAAAATGAAACATTAGTTTAACTAAATGTGCCTTTCCAAATATCACGCATTGAGCAGAGCAAGTTTGAATCCTTGTGACGGAAGGATGAAGAACACTCAATCTTTCGATTCATACTGCGCAATGTAATGTTTGAGAGATTTGGTTTCCGCACTCTGAAACTCTTCATCGTGCATACGCAGTGCTTGGATACGGTCGAGGCGGAACTGGCGGTAATCATCGCGCAATTCGCACCAGGCGACCAGCGTCCAGACTTTGCCCCAAAAGAACTGGCCTAACGGTTGGATTTTTCTCTCGGTCACGTGTCCGCTTTCATCTTGGTAATCCAAACTGACCTTAAACTGATGATCAATCGCGTGGCGCAGAAGCTGCCCTCGTTTGGCAGTCTCGGATTGGGTGTGATAATCGGGCACAATCAGCGGACAATCTTCCACTTGTTGTTTGAGCTTATCTGGCAATACCGAAAGTATTTTGGTGGACGCAGAATGAGACGCTTCGGCTAGTTCGGCATCCGACCAGGCTCGAACCATCCGCATACCCAGTTCAAGCGCCATCATCTCTTTTTCTGAGAACATCAAAGGCGGCAGATGAGAGCCCGCTTGCAACAGGTAGCCGACACCTGCTTCACCTTGAATAGGAACACCAGAACTAAGCAACGACTGAATATCGCGATAAATCGTACGTTCGCTGACTTCCATTCTTTCTGCGAGCTCTTTCGCTGTCACGGCGTAACGCTTTGCGCGCAAAAGCGTCAGTAGCTCAAACAGTCGTTCTGATTTGCTCATGATGTTCCTTATCTAGACCTACTGGTTGTTAGTGGTAGTGCGGCTGATTACTTCTCTAGCTCACTGCACATTTTTAAGTTGTGATGTTTAAGCTCGAAGCTTTCGCAGTCAATAATCGATAACAGAGGCTGAAATTCAGCGGCTTGCTTAAGCTGTTTTCCCGCCTGTTTTGCATCGTCCATTGAACGCCAGTAAATGATGTCTGTCCACACATCGTCCGCCGCTTCGTGACTGAGTGAGCGATACAAAAAGCCCGGCAGATTCTTCACAAACGTTTGTGACTGCTTGGCGGCGGCGACCACGTCTTGCTCTGTTGTGCCTGCGGTTAGACGAAATTGCACAGTTTCGATAACGGTTTCCATATTGTGATTCCTTATTGGTTTTGGCGGATTGCCTGTTGAGTTCCAAATAAGGTTAAGCGGATGGAATGTCAGAACATGTCAGTAGTGAAATCTCACTCACTTATCATCAATATGGTTATTTTTCTGGGCTGTTGTAACGATCCCAGTAAGGTAAATCTGTGCCGAGTTTTTCGCTGATAAAATCGATAAAGGCTCTTACTTTCAACGGCATGTGCTTGCGCTCAGGGAACACCGCATAAATGGCGTGTTCTGGTAGAGAATACTCTTCCATCACCGGTTTTAGATTTCCTGCGGCAAAGTCTCTTCCTGCAATAAATGTTGGTAGTTGCGCAATGCCCGAACCTCTTAACAGCAACTGGCGAATGGCTTCGCTGTTATTGACGATAAAGTTTCCTTTTGGAAGCACCTTGTATTCGCTGCCATTGTTGATGAACATCCATTCGACGCCGCCACGGAAATAGGAGTAGCGCAGGCAGTTGTGACTGACTAAATCACTTGGTTTTTGTGGTGTGCCGAACTCCGCTAAGTAATCTGGTGAGGCACAAAGCACACTTTTACAAGGGGCGAGACGTTTTGCGATTAGATTGGAAGAGGTGAGCTCACCAATACGGATCCCCAAATCAAAACCGTCTTTAACCAAATCGACCATTTTGTCTTCGAGGTTTAAATCCACTTCAATTTTCGGGTAACGAGCGAGAAACTCGCTGATCAAAGGCGCGATATGCAGCACACCGAAAGACATCGGCACGGTAATTTTGAGCCGACCTTGTGGAGAGCCTTGCAGCTCCGATACCGCGTCCACGCCTTGCTGGGCTAGGTTGAGCGCTTGAGAGGCGTACTCAAAATAGCGTTCTCCCGCTTCGGTCAGGCTCAGCTTACGCGTGGTTCGGTTAAGGAGACGAATGCCCAAATCGTCTTCTAGTTGGTTGATGCGTTTGCTGATCGCCGATTTCGTCAGATTCAGCTGTTTGGCCGCAAGGGAAAAGCTGCCGCATTCGACAACAGCAACAAAAACGGGCAGGGAGGCAATCGCGTTCACATCAATCTCCTATCATCGTGAAGCATTTATTGTTGAGCATAAGGATACAATTAATTTCCAATTATAGAGATTATCTTCAAGAAGAAAACAATCTAGACTATGCACCAGTATTACGACCTTGATTTTGGGAAGAAGAAAATGAAGTACGATTGGATCCTGTTTGACGCTGACGAAACCTTATTCCACTTTGATGCTTTCAAAGGTTTGCAGCTTATGTTTTCTCGCAAAGGCGTAGATTTTACTGAACAAGATTTTGCTCATTACCAAACCGTAAACAAACCGCTTTGGGTGGATTACCAAGACGGCAAAGTAACGGCAGATGAGCTAAAACATAACCGCTTTACCGAGTGGGCTGAGAAGTTGAATACCACAACAGCCGATCTCAATAGCGCATTTTTAGAAGCAATGGCCGATATTTGCAGTTTGTTGCCAGGTGCAAAAGAGCTGATGGAAGCGCTGCAAGGCAAAGCTAAAATGGGCATCATCACCAACGGTTTTACAGAGTTGCAAGCAATTCGCCTTGAGCGCACAGGGATGACTGAGTATTTCGATAAAGTGGTGATCTCTGAACAAGTGGGCGTAGCAAAACCGGACTTAGGTATTTTTGAATACGCGATGCAGCAAATGGGCAACCCATGCAAAACGCGCGTACTGATGGTGGGTGACAACCTGCATTCCGATATTCTTGGTGGCAATAACTTTGGTATTGAAACTTGCTGGCTAAATACCACAGGCGCAAGTGTCGATGAGCGTATCGCACCAAATTACACCGTTGAGTCTTTGAGTGAACTAAAGAACATTTTGGTGGCGTAACCGAATCGGGTATTATTCCGCAGTAACCCTCAGAAAAATCAAGGAATAACCATGCCAGACATCAAACAGCTAGACAGCAAAGTCGTTTACCAGAATAAGTGGATGACGGTGCGTGAGGACAAAATTTTACGTCCGAGCGGCGCAGAGGGCATCTATGGTGTGGTCGACAAACCTGATTGTGCTGCGATTCTGGCTATCGATAATGGGATGATTCACTTGGTTCAGCAGTACCGTTACACCGTAGGTCAACGTTGCTGGGAGATCCCACAAGGGGCGTGGGAATCAAACCCAGATGCGGATCATCTTGAGCTTGCCAAAGGTGAGCTACGTGAAGAAACGGGCATGCAGGCGAGCGCAATGGCGTATGTCGGCGCGCAGTTTATCGCATACGGCTTTTTGAATCAGACATGTCACGTCTACTTCGCCAGTGATTTAACGGACGTGGGCAATCAACTCGACAGTGAAGAAGAGGATTTGATCACTCGCGCTTTTTCTGTTGAGGAGTTCGAACAAATGATGATCGACGGCACGATCAAAGATTGTGTCACTATCGCGGCTTATGGTTTGGCGAAGCTGAAGAAATTCATTTAATGATAATTTTTAATGAAAACAGCGGCCTAGTGCCGCTGTTTTTAGTTTGGGAGAGCTCGTTGAGCCATCGCTTACTCGTCGATTTTCTTACCTAAAATTTCTACTTTTGCTTTCTTGGTCACCCCCGCGACTTGCAGCGCTGTGCTGCCAACCGATTCATAGTTCAACTCGATCTTGTCTAATTTCGCGTTATCTTTTGTTGGTAGGCTTAAGCTTCTTGATGACATGCCTTTAGTCAGAACACCTAAACTGTCGAACGTCTTTTCCTGACCATCTTTCATGATTACTTTAACGCTTTTCAGATCGACCGTACCTTGCGTACATTTGATTTTGATGTGGCTGAAACGAGCGTTAGCAAATGGTGACAGTGGATTGACTGTGTCGGTTTCCGATTTAAAACTGACGGTTTTATCTGCAATCTTGTCCCAATCGTTGTCTCCAGCAATCGATTGGAAAGAGGCTACAGCCGCTAAAAGACAGAGCGCGATGGTGTTGAACAGTTTCATAGCTTTTCCTTACCTTAGGTTTAGATATTCTGTTTAATCAGTTCGATGACGTGTGTGACTTCGTCTTGAGTTAAAGCCCCTTCTTTCACGAATATAACTTCGCCTTGTTTATTTTGTACGATAATCGCAGAACTTTCTTGCTGAAGATCCCAAGTTGTTGCTAATACGCCATTTTTGTCTAACACCATGGAAGACCAAGAGAATGTCTTTTTGCTGTCCTCTGCCGACGATTTTACAAATGTACCGGTTCCCCATATGGCGTCTTCTTGGTTGATCACGGTTATGGTCTGATACTGATCTTCAGGAAAGTGAGCGGCAGTGATTGCTGACATCAGCGGCGCGTTCATCTCTTTGGCTTTACTACGACCTGCAATGGCTTGTATCACACGGACTTTGCCTAACATCTGCTGAGTTGCCCAAGGTTGATAAGCCACATCGTCTCCTTGCAGCGTCATTTCACCATAGGTATCAATGCTGACGGAAGGGGGGGGGGGGTGACCGACAGAAAGGTTATGAGAGAAGGCGAATGTCGGGGCGAGTGCGAGTAAGAGTGACAGAACAGATGGAGTTTTCATTGGGGGTTCCTGTAACGAAGTGAGGTTAGAGCGAATCAAAATAAGGGGCAAATACGATGCCCCTTATCGGATATGGCGATTAGTTAGAAAGTACAACGCGCGCATTTAGCGGTTGCAGCGGACGATTGTTTTGTCCCATGACTTCCATCAGTTTCGCGGCTTGATCTTTGGATAAGGTTTGAGTGTCTTTAAGCACAAACCAGCGCACACCTTCTGAACATGGCGGTGTGGTTAAAGAGCCGTTAAATCGATAGTAGTTTGCAGTTTTTGGCAGTAAGTCGTTAATCTCAAACGTATCTTTAAAGAACGTGGTTTGATTCTCTTGTGGGATTGCGTTGATCAGTTTAGACAGCGCTGCGTTTTGATCACCAGCATCAAACATCACCGAAATTACCGCCAACTCGCCGTCTGCGTTGGCGTGTACAAAGTGCGCTTCAAGTGGATATTGGCGGCCTTTGATTTGGTTTTCTGAAGGTGTGTGGAAATGGAACTGTTGCAGCTCGAACGTCTCGCCATCGATGGTGAAGCTGTTACGTCCGTTCACTTGCGCTTGCAGCGTATGACCATTGTTGGTTAAACCAATGACCTGACCAGTGTACGAAAGGTTCAGTGCTTCCAGTTTTGCGTCGGCTGGGTTGTCGATGTTGATTGGGCTTTGGTTTTTCGTGGTTGCGCAGTCTTTGGCGATTTCTCCCCAGTGCTCTGGCCCGTGTTTGTCATTGCCATAGCCCCATTCCGAAGCCTGAGCCGCGCTTAGAGTGAGAAGTGAGAGTGAAAAAGCAAGTAGTGTTTTGTTCATAATAATGTCTCTGTTCGGTCGCTTCGATAAGCGTTGTTACAAGGCAATGACCTAGAGGTTTGATCACTGCCTGACAAATTAGAAACGGTGGCTGAGTTGGGCACCAATTAGGAACGCATTTGAATGGGTCACGCCCGTCACCATAGGTGCAGGAACACCTTCATACGCGTACTCTTCTACGTTGACATCTTCACCAATCAAGTACGTCATGCCGATGTCAACCGTGGTATCTGATGACCATTGGTAAGAGGCGCCCGCAGATAACCAGTGACGGTTCGAATCTGGGATAGAAAGCGAAGTCAGCTCATCGACAGGTGTTTTGTCGAACATGTAACCCGTGCGTAGTGTCCAACGTTCATTGGCGTACCAAGTCGCACCGATGGAGTAGTGCGCGGAGTCTTGCCACTGAAAATCTTTTAGCAACTGATCATCAGCTTTCAAGCTGTCAAATGCTGACCAACCAATCCACTGCACAGAATAGTGCAGGGCAAATTTAGGTAAGACGCGGTGATAACCGGAAAACTCCGCAATATCCGGTAGAGGCATAGCAAGCGAGTCGTACGATTCGCCAGCAAAGTGGATGTCGCCCTTGGCATCAATGTTAGGGCTGTGCTTGTAGCTTAAACCTAAGCGATGACGCTCGTTAAACTCGTACATCATGCCAATGTTCGCGCCAAGCCCAATGCCACCAGCTTCCACATCAAGTGCGTTGCCTTTTACGGATCCACAGCGTTGTTCTAGTTCGTTTCCAAGTATGTTCCCACCAACGCAAACACCCACGTCCATATCGCGGTACAGCTCACCAGAGCCGTAAATCACATCAATACCACCACCGATACTAAAACGGTCGTTCACCTTGTATGCCAAGCTTGCGCCAAGGTTGACACTCGCTACGCTGGTGACACCGCCAAAAACAGGTGCGCCATAGTTTGGTTTAAACTCCATGTCGGTTCCGAAGTTGGAGTATGCCGATAAGCCTAGATACCAGTCGTCGTTGATAGGGTGAATAAAGTAAAAATTGGGTACAACGGCTGGTTGACCAACGCCATCGACGTCATCAATGTCGGTCACGGTTTGAGAGAAGGACGGGGTAATATCAACTTGAGGGGACGGAGGAAAACCGCCCATACCAACATTGACATCTGCATTAATGTTAGCTTGATGATATTGCGCATTTTTAACGGTAACGTCAGGTTTGACGTAAGTGACACCGAACGATAAGGCACTTTGTTTAAACAGCGTCATCGCTGCGGCGTTGCGGCTGACTACAGACGCATTATCACCAATGACGGCATCACCAGCAAAAGCACGACCAAGACCCGTCGCCGAATGTTCGTTAATTTGAAAACCACCGGCATACGCCGTCGAGGAGGCTAACCCGATTAATAAATAAATCGGTGAAAGAGTGAATTGTCGCTGCATGTTTTTCTCATGAATTAATTAGAAGTTGTATTGCAACGAAAATCAGTAAAATAAACAAATCTGACCAGTGTATTTAGGGGTAAAACTAACAGTATGTTGACAATAAATAAATTTAACTTAATAAATATTTATTGGTGAATTTATTAATGGTTCATGTCGTGAATGTGGTGGTTATTTTACGTGTAAATTAAACTCAGAGCCTCTATTTTTATTTTTGCGGTATTACTTCTCTATTTTTATTGTGCTGACTGTTCCCTAACAAATAGAGGGAAATCCAGCGATAAAGTGTCCGTGATGGAAACTCTGAGTCATTTGTATTTCCATTGCATCCCAACGTTGGTAGTTCGAATCAGCAAGAGAACTATCGTTTAAACCCACATGACACACTCCTCTCGGTCTTACCTGTGTTATGTGGGTATTTTTTATTTAACTTGCCACTTAACTCCTCTTTAAATGCATAATCAAAATGACCATAATCAAATTTTAATGGATGGCATATTGAATAATTTTTTATTTTACTGGTTTATTGGTATTTAAAAGTTTTGTTTATAATACTTATAACTTGAAATTTTGTATTTAAATTATTGTTCATCTATATTTAAATATAAATTAGACTCATGTATATGAAAACAAAATGGCCACGAAATATCGTGGCCATTTTTAATCATCAACGTATTTATGATGATTAAGAGTTTAACCTATAAGAAAGTCTTATTAAAAGCGAAACTCTTCTAAGTTATTGCTGCTTTCCAACATTTTTTCAGCAACATAACGATGCGTGGCTGTGGTTGGGTGAGTCACATCCCAGAACACAAACTTATCTGCGCCAGATGCCGCACACTCAGAGCGTAATGAATGGGTGTACATGTAGTCAACAGAGGATGAGCGGTTGATGTCCAGACAAGGCTCACTTGCATTCACGAACCCGTGTTCTTCTGGTGCCGAGGTTAACGTCTCAAACAGCGCGTGCGTATCAAACAATGAAATGTTGTAACCTTGAGCTTTATAGTACATCGCTTGTGCTTTGATGAACTCGTTCATTTTCAATACTTTCGCGCGAATCGTTTCAATTTCTTTCTGCGTTGAGTATTTGAACTGTGGTGCTTTGGTTGCGTCTGGCAGTGTCATCAACATAAAGTTCTTCGCGCCCGCGTCTGTTAGACGAATCAGAGCTTCAGCGTAATCCGCTTTTACTTCCGGCACGCTACGGTTGTAGTTCATGAAATCATTTAAACCAAACTCCAACGTAAACAATGTGTTCGCTGGGTTGTAGTTTTTCGCCAGTTTTGTGTAGGTCAAGTAAGAAGAAACTTGTTCGCCGACACCTGTTAGCGCAATGTATTGGTTCTCACCTGCTGCGCCGCCAACTGCCCAGTTATAAAGCGGTAAGTTTTTGGCTTTAGCAACGTATTCCGTCCAAACAAAACCGTTCGAGAAGTGACCTAAGAACCAGCTGTTTGGGTTAGGGAAGCGCCATTGGGAAGCGTTAAAGATGTTGCCTGTATCAGACAAGCTGTCGCCCAAAGCCACTACTTTGTTGATTTGATCTGGTTGCATTGCAGCATCATTGCTCCAGATCGTGTGGTTATAAGAATAGCGATTGTCAGCAGCAAAAAACGTAATGTCTGCGTTCTCGTTTGCCAGATCTAGTGTTTCTTCACAGCGCTGGCGAATCACGTTTTGTGAGGTGTTGGTGTAGAACATGTTTTTAAATGAAACAGAGCTCCACCAATAACCGTCGATAGTGAAGTCACTACCATCTTGGTTTTTTGCCCATTTCCAGTCGGTAGCCGCATCATCCTTAGAGTGGCTCGTACGATACCAGCAGCGAACGTAAGTATAGGTTTGGTTTTCTTGCGTGCTGACCACTTCAGACGCAGAAACCATTTCTGGTGATAATGTTGGTTCCTCTGCAACGGCAGAGGCAAGCGGAAGTAATGCAGTTAATAGTGTGATTGTTTTTTTCATCATTCACTCTTCTTGTAATGGTTATGGTTCCGAATACGTGAATACGCTCGGCTATAACAGTATTTAGATGAGAATTTTTCTCACTAAACCTTCTAATTCTGAGTAAATACTCAAGACAGTCAACAACTAAATATTCAATATTTCAGTTTTGGCACCACAGTCAAAAAATCCATTCAGCATAGCAATCGATTAAATGTGTATTATTTAGAATAATTACTCACTAACATTAGTTTAACATTCACTTTTTGTTAATTAAGTGATTGCTTTATAAGGTTTTGTTTATGCTTTTTGATGTTAACTAAAAATGTTTATTGAATGATCTTTTGTACAAAGTTGTATATTCATGAAACAAATTGTTTGGCATTTTTGGCCTATAAACTATAGCTGAAGCTCTCATGCGAACATCATGGTGATGACTTTTCATGAGAATATAGTGAATAAAAATTAGCTCAAATAAGGAATAGGGCAAATGCACTACACAACAAGTAAAAAACAAGGCTTATTTTCGTTGTCTGCCGTAGCGATAGCACTGACCACTTCTATGTCAGCGTTTGCGGCTCCACCAATGGGATTTGATGAATCTAAGTTACCGACGAAGTACATCGTCAAATTCAAAGAAGATGCAGTCAGCCGATCTTCAATGGGTGGTAACTCTTTTTGGGGACCACGAATCGCGCAGGAGTCTGTTTTAGAACAGGTGAAGGCACGTAAGGTGGAAAAACTAGGTAATCGCGCCATTTACAGCGTTGAGTTGGATGGTGATGACTTAGAACCACTTCGTAATCGCAGTGATGTGGAATATGTCGAAGTCGATCCGCCTCGCTATTTGCTAAGCGAAACTACCCCGTGGGGTTATGAAGCGGTTAATGCTCAACAGTTAGATGACTTCAATGCTGGTAATCGCACTGTATGTATTATCGATTCAGGGTACGACATCTCGCACAACGACCTAAGCGGTAACCGTGTTGCAGGTACCAACGATAGTGGTACAGGATCATGGAGCGATCCGGGTAACAATAACGCCCACGGTACTCACGTTGCAGGTACTATCGCAGCGATTGCCAACACCGAAGGTGTGAAGGGTGTGATGCCAAACCAGAATGTGAATTTACACATCGTGAAAGTATTTAACGAATCAGGTTGGGGTTACTCATCTGGACTTGTTAAAGCGATCCAAACGTGTGCAGATAATGGTGCCAACGTTGTGAACATGAGTCTTGGTGGTAGTCAATCAAGCCGAACTGAGCAAAATGCACTGCAAAACATTTACGATCAAGGCGTTCTGCTAATCGCCGCAGCTGGTAATGACGGTAACACCGCACACAGCTACCCAGCTTCTTACGATTCAGTTATGTCTGTTGCTGCTGTCGATAACCAAAATGATCATGCGGCGTTCTCGCAATCTACTGATCAAGTTGAGATCTCTGGCCCAGGTGTGGCGATCTTATCAACGGTTACGGTAGGCGAAGGTAAACTTTCTGATATTACCTTGAATGGCGTAAGCCAATTTGATCGCGGTATTGTCCCTCACAATCGTTTGATCAATAACGGTTCTTCGTATGTTCCGGATCCAATCGCTGGTTCAGTAACAGCAATGCTAGATAGCTGTGATGTATCTGGCGGTAACTTTAACTGTGGTGATATGTCGGGCAAAATTTGTTTGACTGAGCGTATTGGCAACCAGTCTTCAGGTAACTACCCAGAAGTGGATGCAGTTCAGGCTTGTTACAATGCAGGTGCACGAGCTGCAATTGTATACAGCAACTCTGAACTACCTGGTTTACAAAACCCATTCTTGGTTGACACAAACAACGCTTATCGTATGGTTTCGGTAACGGTTGATCGTGCATTTGGTCAAGAGCTGTTGGGGTATGTTGGTCAAGAAATTACGGTTTCAACCACCTCTGGTGAAGATTACGAGTACTACAATGGTACATCGATGGCAACACCTCATGTAACAGGCGTAGCAGGCTTGGTGTGGAGTTACCACCCAACGTGTACAGCAGCGCAAGTACGTAATGCCCTAGTTCAAACGGCAACAGACATTGATGTCGCTGGACGAGACAACCGCACAGGTCACGGCCTAGTGAATGCGGAAGCGGCGAAACTATTCTTGGATGCGGGCTGTAACGGTCCTGACGGTGGCGGTAGCTCTTCGGACTCTAGCTTCTCAAACACCAGCCCTGTTGCGATTCCTGACAACAAATCTTCTGGCGCAATCAGCGCAGTAGATGTCGATCGCTCTGGTGATTCAGGTACAGTAAGTATTGACGTTGATATTAGCCACACTTACATCGGTGACCTACGAGTGACGCTAACTTCACCGACTGGTGGAGAAGTCGTGCTTCACGATAATACTGGCGGCAGCGCTAACGATATCAAAGCCACTTTCCAAGCGGATTTCTCTGGTTTTGAATCACAAGGTTCTTGGGAACTAAAAGCGGTAGACAGTGCCAGAAGAGACACGGGCACAATCAACAGTTGGACTCTGACTTTTCAATAAGGAGTGGCTATGAAGAAGTTGACCTTACTTTCTTTGTCTGCGGTGAGTGCTACCGCACTATTGGCAATCGGACTAAGCTCGGCCAGCTTGGCGAACAATCAAGGATTTCCGCTCGTGGATGAACGTTCTGAACAAGCTGAGCAACAACCTACGCGTTACTTTGTTAAGTATCACAAAGGGAAAGAGAGCGAAGTGAGAGCGCTTCTTCGTCAACATAACCTTAAAGTGGTTGATGCGTTGGTGAAGCAACAGGTACTGGTGGTGAGCGGCGAACAAGCTGACGTCGATAAGCTATCTGGTAACGAATCCGTTGAATACACCGAGCAAGAACCAACGAGAAAGTTGTTGTCTCAATAAGATAGCCTCAATATGAAAAACGCCCCTCACGTGAGGGGCGTTTTGTTTGAGTGCTTTTCCTGCTAGAGCCTTTGAGAGATGAATGCCGACGAGCCTAATTCTGCATTCATAAGAATAAAAGCTTAGCGCACAATCAGGCCAAGTAGGATACCTACAATGCCGAAGTCAGCATCACTGAATGTTGTGTTAGCAAAGCCTAGGTCGCCCAGTACTGGCATTAGGAATACTGGTAGGAAGGTAATCAGTAGACCTTGTGCAAAAGCCCCCAAGATTGCACCGCGACGACCACCTGTAGCGTTACCAAATACACCTGCTGCAGCACCTACAAAGAAGTGTGGAACAACACCAGGGATAATCACAGTAAGACCCATCACGTAAAGTAGGAACATGCCCACTAGACCGGCTGCAAAGCTCGATAGGAAGCCCACCAATACCGCGTTTGGCGCGTATGGGAACACAACCGGACAATCCAGTGCAGGTTTTGCGTTTGGAACCAGTTTGTCTGAGATGCCTTTAAATGCAGGAACGATTTCTGCGATAACCATACGTACACCTTGCAGGATAACGTACACACCACCTGCAAATGTGATGGATTGCATTAGCGCAAACATAGACCAATGTTTACCGCCACTGACTTCACGGACAAAATCACCGCCAGCGAACAAACACGTCACCATAAAGATGATGCCCATTGTGAACGAGATAGCCACTGGCGTATCGCGTAAGAACAACAAGCTCTTAGGGACATTCATCTCTTCAGTTGAGTGCTCTTTGTTACCAAACTTGCTGCCAATGAAACCAGCTAGGACGTAAGAAAGCGTTGAGAAGTGACCAATCGCAACATCGTCTGAGCCTGTTACTTGCTTCATGTATTTGTGCGCAATTGCAGGGAAGAACACCATTACAGAACCTACAACCACAGAGCCAAGAGCGATCAGTGGAACACCTTTCATGCCACTAGATGCCAGAATCGCCGCCACCATCATCGACATAAATAGCGTGTGGTGACCTGTTAGGAAGATGAATTTCCACGGCGTGAAACGAGCGATCAGAATGTTCACCAACATACCGAAGAACATGATCATCGCCATCTCTTTACCAAACGCTTCTTGCGCGATAGAGACGATAGCTTCGTTGTTTGGAACCACGCCTGTAATGCCAAATGCGTGTTGGAAAATGGTCGCAAAGTCACCCAGAGAAGTCACAACTAAGCCTGCACCTGCGCCAAGCACGATGAAACCAAGAATGGTTTTTACCGTGCCTTTAATGCACTCGGTGACTGGTTTTTTCTGGGCAATTAAGCCGATTAGAGCGATGAGACCGACCAGAACTGCTGGCTCTGATAGGACATCGTTCATTAAGAAACTGAAGAATTCCATAACGCCACCTTATAGAGCGCCAAGCTCTTGAAGTGCCAAAGATAAACGCTCTTTCATTGCGACTTTGTCGACCATGTTATCAAGCGCTACAATACGTTGTTCAACGCCAAGTGCTTCCAACTGTTCTGCAATGTCTTTTGTGCCGATGAAAATGTCGCAACTTGTGCCTTTTGCTGAGCCAAGATCGATGTGATCCACAGCGGCATCGACGTTCAATTCTTTTACGATGCTCTTGATGCTCATTTCCATCATTAGGCTAGTACCAAGACCGTGACCGCAAACAACCATAATTTTCATAATTCAGACCTTTTCTTTTTTATAGGGGGTATACCCATTTGTGAATGGGGTATGTCAGGAGTAAAACTTAGTATTTGTCGATGATCGCAAGAACATCTTCTTTGCTTTGAGCGTTGCAGATGGCCTCTACATGCTCTTCATTCATAAACAATTCCGCCAGTTTCGAAATCGCATCAACGTGGCTATTACTGTCCGTTGCCGCTAGCGTGACCAGCATTTTTACTGGGTCATTTTCTTCAGAGTTAAAGTTGACGCCGTTTTGGATCACCGTGATCGCCAGTGACAAACGGTTAACGCCATCTTCAGGGCGAGCGTGTGGCATCGCCATGCCCGGACCTACCACGTAGTAAGGGCCAAGCTCTTCGTGCGAGAGGTAAATTGCTTCAACGTAACTTGGTTCTATCGCGCCATTTTCAATCAAAGCTTCACAAGATTTGCTGATCGCATCTTTCCAGTCGGTTGCGTCAGAATGGATGCGAATGACATCAGAGGTAATCAGTTCACGTAGCATTGGAATGTTTCCGATTTGTTGTTTTGTTGCTGCGTACTTTATCGATCAATTTGCCAGAAAAACCTGAGAGTGATCACAAATGGTAGCGCTATCTGATAGCGCTACCATTAATTGTGATAGCGCTATCATTTTTATCAGGCATCGAAGTTTCATGTGCTGGTGTTCGAGTTCTAATGCGCTAATATCAAAACCATTAAAGCGCTGTGATAAGATGTCGCAGCTGAAATTAGAGAACATTAAATAAAAACAATGAGCGAACCTCGCAAACGAAGAAGTACCGGCAATGTCACTTTGGCTGATGTCGCCAAACAAGCAGGCGTAGGCACGATGACGGTGTCGCGAGCATTACGAACGCCAGAGCTGGTATCCGATAAGCTGAGAGAAAAAATTCAACAAGTGGTTGATGAGCTCGGCTATATCCCGAACAAAGCCGCAGGGGCTCTCGCATCTGCAGAAAGTTATTCCATCGCTCTTATCATTCCGTCACTGTTTGAAAAAGCATGCGCGCATTTCTTACCAAGCTTCCAACAGGCGTTAAACAAAGCGGGTTATCAATTACTACTGGGTTACAGCGACTACTCGATTGAGCAAGAAGAAAAGTTGCTTTCGACTTTTTTAGAGAGCCGTCCTGCGGGCGTTGTACTGTTTGGAAGTGAGCATAGTCAGCGAACGCATCAACTGTTAGAGGCGTCAAATACGCCAGTGTTAGAGATTGCCGAACTGAGCTCAAAGGCCAGTTATCTCAACATTGGCGTGGATCACTTCGAAGTGGGTAAGGCCTGTACCAGACATCTGATTGAACAAGGTTTTAAGAACGTTGGTTTTATTGGGGCGCGCGGGAATCACTCAACGTTGCAACGCCAGTTACACGGTTGGCAAAGTGCGATGATTGAAAACTATCTCACTCCAGACCATTTTCTGACGACTCATGAAGCGCCATCTTCGCAATTGGGTGCGGAAGGATTGGCGAAGTTATTGCTGCGCGATTCAAGCTTGAATGCTTTGGTGTGTAGCCATGAGGAGATAGCAATTGGTGCGCTCTTTGAGTGCCATCGCCGTGTTCTCAAAGTCCCGACCGACATTGCCATTATTTGTCTTGAAGGCTCTTCTATGGGGGAGCACGCTTACCCAAGTTTGACATCGGCAGAATTTGATTACGAGCGCATGGGCACCAAGGCGGCAGAAAAACTGTTGCATGCCATCAAAGGTGAGCCAGAAGAACGGCCGGCCAGTATGGGCTTTAAGCTAAAGCGTCGAGCAAGTACCGCGATTAACTGACACTTCCGCTTTCCATAAACACAAAAAGCCTCTCAAGATGGAGAGGCTTTTTACATTCTGAATTCATGAGCGAAAACTACGGACGTTCGCCCGCGGCTAGGCGTTGTTCGATATCTACGATCACCTCTGGCAGATCGGAGATGGTATCGATTAAGTAGTGAGGTGCACTCTTGATAAACTTCGCGCGTGCTTTTTCACGAGCTTTCTCTAAGGTTGCTTCGTCTGCGGCTTGGTATTCTTCAAATGTCAGACCTGCTTCGTTACCAGAAAGTAGCAGACCCACAGTCCACATGCCCGCATTGTGACCTTCAAAGATGCCTGGTGCAGAGTCGTCCACTTTGACGCATGCTTTAACGTCGGTTACATCAAGCTCAATCACGTTTTTCAGTGCCATGAACGGCGCAGGGCGACCGCCTTGTGGCAGATCGTCCGTTGCTACTACGTAATCTGGTTGGTAGCCGTAGTCCGCTGCAACTGGAATCAGTACGTCCATCACTTCGCGAGGGTAACCAGAACAAGAACCGATCTTGATGCCTTTGTCTTTCAGACCGTTTACCACTTCAACTGCGTTGAGGATTGGTTCTGCGTGGTCAGCCACTTTTGCTTTTTGCAGAGGCATAAATGCCGCGTAAATTGCGTCGATGTCTTCGTTGGTCATTGAGCGCCCAAACTTCTCATTCCAACGTTTATCAACTGCAGGGATGCGACCCACAGCTTGGATGTGGTCCCACTTACCAAGCCCCATTGGTTCACGCGCTTCTTCAAGACCGATTTCAAAATCAAAGCCTTGTTTGAACGCTTCCACAAAGATACTGGTTGGTGCAAAAGAGCCGAAATCGACGATAGTACCAGCCCAGTCAAAGATCACTGCTTGAATTGGTGAGTTGCTCATGTTCAATCCTTTTTCTTGCTTGCCAGAGCGCTTGCTTACACGTTGAAACGGCGCTCTGAATAAATTGGTTTTTGTTGAGGTCTATTGACCCTAAAAGTAGTTAAAGTCTTTACACACTTTGGCGATCGCTTCTTCGAAGATCGCCAACGCTTCTATCAGTTGTTCGCGAGTGATGATCAGCGGTGGGCTGAGTTGAATCACATTGCCTTGCGATACCTTGAAGCTCACGCCATTGTTGAGGCATTGGTACAGCACAGCTTCCGCTTCGTCATACGCGCGCGCTTTGCTTTCGTGGTCAGTGACCAACTCAATACCCCACAACATGCCAATGCCACGCACATCTCCAATCACTGGGTATTTGGCTTTCATCTCTAGCAGTTTTTCACGCATGAACTGGCTGTCGGCTTTGACTTTATCTAGCAAGCCGTCTTGCTCAATGGCTTCCATGGTTGCCAGTGCTGCAGCACAACCGATAGGGCTTTTCTCATGAGTGTAATGACCCATGGAGATTTGCTCGGCAGTGTTGTATTTGTCTTTGGTTACCATGGCTGCGATAGGCACTAAGCCTCCGCCCAAACCTTTACCGATGCAGAGTATATCTGGCTCGATGTCGTAGGCTTGGTAGGTGAACCATTCACCGCTGCGACCCATGCCGTTAGGAATGTCGTCGATGATCAGCATGACATTGTGTTTGTCACAGATTTCACGGATGCGTTTCCAGTAGGCTTTACTTGGCACTTGAACATCCGTGTTGCGAACTGCTTCTGCGATAAACGCGCCCACGCCACCTTCTTTCTCAATCACGTATTCAAGGTAATCGGCGTAATGCACATCGCTGCCGTCCGCGACTGGGAAAGCGCCACGGTAAGACACCGCTGGTGGAATGCGCTCAACACCTGCCATTAATGGTCCCATGCCTTGACGGAAACACGCTTCACCACCCACTGAGATGGCATCCAGCGATGCGCCGTGGAAGGAATCCCAAAGAGACACTACCTTGCAGTTGCCCGTGATGTGGCGCGCTAGTTTAAGTGCCATGCCAACCGCAGATGTGCCACCCGGAGCAAACAAAACGCGGTTTAATTCTCCACCACAGATTTGCGTGAGTTTTTCGGCACATTCAATCGCGGTTTCATTGGTAAAACGACGTGGAGAAAACGGCAGTTTGGCAATTTGCTCTTGCACACGTTTAATCACATGCGGATGACCGTAGCCCAACTGATGGACGTTATTGCCATGGAAGTCCATGTACTTTTTGCCCGTAGAATCTTGGATGTAGATGCCTTCTGCTGCTTCCAAGGTATCTAAGCAAGGCGTCGACATGGCTTGATGAAGAAAGACCTCCGAATCACGCTTCAACAATGCTTGCGTGCGTTCGTCGTCCATCGATGCATTCCAAGCTTGGCGCGCTGGTGTCGTGTTGACATCGCCTTCGCTGCGGAAATGGGTCGGTTTGATATTCTGAGTCATAACGCTCTCTCAATTAGAAGGCTGCTTTAAGCAACTTGCCAGTACATTGCTTTTTCAATCGCACCGATTAAGCGCTCGATATCTGCTGGGTAAACTTCACCAATGTTGCCGATACGGAAGCAGTCTGCGTTTGATACCTTACCCGGATAAATTACAAAACCTTGCTCTTTCAAACGTGTGTAGAACGCTTTGAACTGGTAATCACTGTGAGTCGGAGAGTAGAAAGAAGTGATGATTGGCGAGTGAAGATCATCACTCAGTAGTGGCTCGAAACCCAAAGAACGCATACCTGCAACCAGTGTTTTCTGGTTAGTTTGGTAACGGTTATGACGAGCTTCAATACCACCTTCTTGTTCCAGCTCTAACAATGCTTGATAGAAAGCGCGAACCGTGTGCGTAGGAGACGTGAACCGCCATTTGCCGTGGTTCACTTCCATGCAGTGCCACTGGTCGTAAAGATCAAGGCTCAAAGAGCGTGCCTGATCT
Source organism: Vibrio sp. RM-41-2B (assembly GCF_024744415.1). NCBI lineage: Bacteria > Pseudomonadati > Pseudomonadota > Gammaproteobacteria > Vibrionales > Vibrionaceae > Vibrio > Vibrio sp. RM-41-2B. The sequence continues at coordinate 98,468 of NZ_JAMQWD010000005.1, forward strand.
TGGCACTTTTCGAGTTCCGTTTGCTTCGCAATCACAAAGCCAAAGCCCGGCACGCCTTGAATACATTTGTTTGCAGAGCTGATCATAAAATCGATACCAAGATCGGCGATGTCCATTGGAATCCCGCCGAAGCTCGACATAGCATCGAGAATCACCACTTTACCGTGTGCTTTTGCTGCAGAAGCAAATGCCTCAATTGGGTTCAGCATGCCAGTGGTTGTCTCACAGTGAACAATCGCCACGTGTGTGATCGCAGGATCCGATGCCAATGCAGTTTCCACCTCGTTCAAGTGTGGCTGTGATGTTTCGCCTGGGGAAACTACATGGCATGGAATATTTAGGTAATCAGCGATCTGAGCGATGCGTGCACCATACGCACCGTTGTCGACAACCAACAGCTTTCCATTTTTGCCAATGGCGCTGCCAATCGTGGCTTCTACCGACGCAGTGCCGCTGCCTTGCATTAGTACGCTGGTGTAGCCGTCTTGGTTGGTTGCCAGTTTTACAAGCTTAGTGCGGATCACTTCGACAATGTCTTTGTTGTATTCATCATCCCAAGTACACCAGTCTTTAAGCATGGCTTCACGAACGCTTTCAGAAGTGGATAAAGGGCCAGGAGTCAGTAGTAGGTATTCGTTTTTCATCTCGATTTCCATTAGAATAATTTTATTGGTCTACACCAGAGGTTGGGTTCACTCTAACAAGGATGAAAAAGGGTCGTAAATAGCCATTTAGTGAATTTCATAAAACTTTCATATCCAAAATTTCACCGATCAGTTGGTCGCCTATTTATCGATAATTTTCTCAAAACTGCCATTTAATGGTCATGATTTCGTCACAAAGGCTCAGTAGGGTGGTTATCGTCAACTGGTACAGACCAAATGAAAACTTAGCCAAATTAACTGGAGAAAATGATGAAAAACCGTTTGATGAAAGGATCGCTGGCTGCACTTGTCTCTCTGCTAGCAACGAATGCAATGGCAGCACAGGAAGTGACGGTTTACACCGCTTTCGAAACTGACATTCTTGCGAAATACAAGTCTGCGTTTGAGAAAGACAACCCAGATATCAAGATTAAGTGGGTTCGTGATTCAACAGGTATCATGACGGCGAAATTGCTGGCAGAAAAGAACAACCCTCAAGCCGAAGTGGTTTGGGGGCTTGCTGGCTCGTCAATGGCACTGCTTAAAGATGAAGGTCTTCTTAAGCCTTACACACCAAAAGGTTTGGAAGAGCTGCACGCGAATCTAAACGACCCTCAATCAAACCAAGCTTGGTTCGGTAATGATGCGTTCTTTAATGCAGTTTGTTTCAACGAAGCGGTAGCGAAACAACTTAACCTACCGAAACCAACGTCCTGGGAAGACCTAACAAAGCCGGTTTACAAAGGTCACATTGCAATGCCTAACCCCGCTTCTTCAGGTACTGGTTACATGCAGGTGTCTGCTTGGCTACAAAACATGGGTGAAGATCAGGCATGGAACTACATGCGTGACCTAGACAAAAACATTGCACACTACACACATTCTGGCTCTAAGCCATGCGTTCAAGCAGGTATGGGCGAAGTGGCTATCGGTATTTCGATGGCGAGCCGCGGCGCGAAGCTGAAAACACAAGGTGCACCACTTGCGGTTATCACACCTAAAGGCATTGGCTGGGAATCAGAAGCGGTTGGCCTAGTGAAAGAGTCGGATGCAGCCAAGCGTGTTGTCGACTGGTCAATCTCTAAAGCAGCAAATGAGCTTTACGTAGAAATGTACCCAGTGGTTGGACATAAAGAAGTGAAAGCGACCGTATCTAACTTCCCGAACGTTCAAGAGAACATGGCGAAGATGGACTTCGCGCAAATGGGCAGCAAGCGTGCAGAAATCTTAGCGACATGGTCTGAGAAATTTGACGCGAAATCAGAGCCAAAATCATAAGGGTTACGACAAATCCGATTGTCAAAAGGAGAGCGGTTGCTCTCCTTTTTTGCATCTTGCGACAAGTAGAGGCACATTAATGGCCGGATACTCAGGTTGAAAAGAGGAAGTGCATGGAAATCCAACGTATTAATGCGGAGCAGACACTGCCGCTTCGACAGCAGGTTTTATGGCCAAGCAAAAGCATTGAGTTTTGCAAGGTTGATGAAGATGAAACTGGCTATCATTACGGGAGTTATGTGAACGGAGAGCTGGTGGGTGTGGCGTCAGTCTTCTTCAACAATGGCGCAGCAAGACTAAGGAAGTTTGCTGTATCTTCAAGTCAACAAGGTAAAGGGATCGGCTCTCGAATGTTGGAGACGATGATTGATGATGCTAAGGCGTTTAACGCAGAGGTATTCTGGTGCGATGCGCGTGAGTCGGCATTGAAAATTTATCAGAAGTTTGGATTACAGAAGGAGGGCGAGCGCTTTTATAAATCAGACATTCCGTATTTCAAGATGAGTTTAGATTTAAGCGTTTAATATCGAGGGCGTTCATCTATTTGTCATCTTCTGGCTATAAATTTGTCATTGGAACGTAACACTCCAAAACTAAAGTTGGTATATACCATTTGGAGCGTGTGTTATGTCAACTAACCAACATTACCTAAATATCGAAAATGTAGTGAAGCAATTCGGACAGTTCACTGCATTAAAGCAAATCTCACTGGCGATCGAAAAAGGCGAGTTCGTTTGTTTTTTGGGCCCTTCTGGCTGCGGTAAAACTACGTTATTACGTGCCATTGCAGGTTTAGATCTACCTACTTCTGGCGCGATTTTTCAAAACGGTCAAGAGACCACATTTCTACCACCAGAAAAGCGTGATTTCGGCATTGTGTTTCAGTCTTACGCGCTGTTTCCAAACCTCACCGTACAAGAGAACATTGCGGTGGGTTTGAAAAACCAAGGTATGTCAACCAAAGAGGCGCTGGAGAAAGTAGAGCAGTGGCTAGAAACGATAGGCTTACCAACCTCAGGGCAGAAGTTTCCTAACCAGTTGTCGGGCGGTCAGCAACAACGTGTGGCGTTAGCGCGAGCGCTTGCTTTATCTCCGGGACTGCTTCTTCTTGATGAACCTTTATCTGCGTTGGACGCGAAAGTACGTGTTCACTTACGTGATGAAATTTGTAAGCTGCAACGAAAGCTGGGCATCACTACCATTATGGTTACGCACGATCAAGATGAAGCGCTTTCGATGGCAGATCGAATTGTGGTGATGAACCATGGCGTAATTGAGCAAGTCGGCACGCCTCAAGAAATCTACCAACAACCGGCAACGCGCTTTGTCGCTGAGTTTGTCGGCAGCATGAACTTTATTGAAACCTCCGTCGCGACGGACTCCCAAGTGCGCATTGCAGAAACCTTGATGCCAGCGCCAAGCTTGACCAATCGTAAGATACAACGTGGTGACCGCTTCGACCTTGCAGTGCGTCCTGAAAGCATCAAGTTTGTTGAAAACTACGCCAACTCTTTACCAGTGCGAGTTACCGCAACCGAGTTTCTGGGGGCGTTTTTCCGCATTGATTGTGTATTGCAAAACGACAGCTCAAGGAAAACCATCGTAGTGGATGTGCCTGTGGAAACGGTTCAAAAACTCAATATCAAAGCGGGCGATGTACGTTACATCCAGTTTGCTGAAGAAGGGTTGCATGGTTACGCCGTGCCCTCGGTTGATAAAGCGCTAGCGGCGTAGGTGTAAACATGGATGCGAAGACAGTGACGATGAATAGCCTGACCACACAAGACAAAGCAAAATCCCTACTCGGACGAGTCAGCCGCGATAACCTAGTATTGTTCGGTTTGCTCGCTGGTTTGTCGACCATGATGGTGCTGTTCATCTTAATGCCGCTTTGGGCAATGTTGACCAAGAGTGTACAAAATGCCAATGGCGAATTTGTCGGATTGGCAAACTTTGCGACGTACTTTTCTTCTTCAAGCTTGTGGGTGTCGGTGGGTAACACCTTCACTTTGGGCGTGATAGTGACCTCGGTAGTGGGTGTGCTTGCGTTTGGCTATGCCTACGCGCTGACTCGTTCATGTATGCCGTTTAAAGGTTTGTTCCAAATCCTCGGTACTGCGCCGATTCTCGCGCCTTCGTTGTTGCCGGCGATCAGTTTGATCTTCCTTTTCGGTAATCAAGGCATTGCCAAAGAGATGCTGTTAGGAAACTCGGTTTACGGCGTGATTGGTATCTCGATGGGTTTGATTTTCTGGACCTTCCCTCATGCATTGATGATTTTGACCACTTCACTGCGTACTTCTGATGCCCGTTTGTATGAAGCTGCCCGCGCACTGAAAACATCACCCATCAAAACCTTCTTTATGGTGACGTTACCTGCGGCGAAATACGGTTTGATCAGTACGCTTATCGTCGTCTTTACACTGGTTATCACGGACTTTGGTGTGCCGAAAGTGATTGGTGGAAGCTACAACGTTCTGGCGACTGACATCTTCAAGCAAGTGGTGGGACAGCAAAACTTTGCCATGGGTGCGGTGACCAGCATTATGCTTCTATTCCCTGCGGTAATGGCGTTCGGCGCAGACCGCTGGGTACAGAAAAAGCAGAAGAGCTTATTCGACACTCGCTCGGTGCCTTATCAGCCAGAACCTAACAAAGCGCGCGACAGCATTTGTTTGGTTTACTGCAGCATCATTTCTATCGCAGTGCTGGCAGTGCTTGGCATGGCGGTGTATGGCTCGTTGGTCACATTCTGGCCTTGGAACAAAGCGCTGACGCTAAACAACTACAACTTTGCTGAAATGAGCACCTACGGTTGGAGCCCATTCTTCAACTCGCTAACACTGGCAGGTTGGACAGCGGTTATTGGTACAGCCATCATCTTTGTCGGTGCTTACTGCATTGAGAAAGGGCGTGCGTTTGGTCCAATTCGTCAGGTGATGCAAATGCTCAGCGTGGTGCCAATGGCGGTTCCGGGTATGGTTCTTGGCTTGGGTTACATCTTTTACTTCAACGACGCGAACAATCCTTTGAACGTGCTTTATGGCACCATGGCATTCTTGGTGATTAACACGGTAGTGCATTACTACACCGTGGGTCACATGACAGCCCTGACAGCGTTAAAGCAGTTGCCATCGGAGATTGAAGCCACGGCGGCATCGGTGAAGCTTCCTCAATACAAGTTGTTCTTTAAAGTGACATTACCTGTGTGTTTACCTGCGATTTTGGACATTGCGACTTACTTGTTTGTTAATGCATTGACCACCACTTCTGCGGTAGTATTCCTTTACTCAACCGATACGATTCCGGCTTCGGTCTCGATTCTGAATATGGACGATGCCGGTCAAACTGGCGCTGCTGCGGCAATGGCGGTGATGATCATGATTGCTGCCGCAATTGCGAAGATTGTTCAGATGACTTTGGGTAAATTGTTAGAGAATCGCACACAAGCTTGGCGAAAAAGATAAGGACACTTCGTGCAATACGTAAAAATTAAAGATTCGATTGTTGAACAGATTGAAGCGGGCATGCTATCGCCGCGTCAAAAACTGCCAGCAGAGCGTAAGTTGGCGGAGTCGTTCGATACTACACGCGTTACTTTGCGTGAAGCTTTATCACTGCTAGAAGCGGAAGGTCGAATCTATCGCGAAGATCGCCGAGGTTGGTTTATCTCACCTGAGCCATTGCGTTACGACCCAACCCAAACGTTGAACTTCCCAAACATGGCAAAAGCGCAAAATCGCGTGCCAAAAACAGAAGTGATAGCCGCAAAAGGCACCTTGGCTAATAAATTGGCCGCTCGTTTGTTGGACCTTCAGCCGTTTTCAGACGTATTTCGTGTCGACCGCGTTCGTTACCTAGAAGAGCGTCCGGTGGTTTATGTCACGAACTACATTCGACCAAACATATTTCCCAACTTATTGTCTTATGATTTATCAAACTCGTTAACCGACATTTATCGTGAACACTACGGTGTGACGTATCAAAAAATTCGTTACCGCATTTCGACTAGTACTTTGTTGGGTGAGGTGGCACAGGCATTGCGCGCGACGTCTGGTACGCCTGCAATGGTGGTTGAACGTATCAACTACAACCAACATGGTGAGTTGATTGATTGCGATATCGAGTATTGGCGGCACGATGCCATCAGCATCGAGTCTGTCGCAGAGCTGAATTAATCTCTGTTTGCTGGGCATCTGTCTAGTTGGCGGCGAGCAATTTATATCTCAAATTCAAAGGCTCCATATTGGGGCCTTTGTTGTACCCAAGCACCTTGAGGGTATCTAAATATCATAAACAGGAAAACGGAATGGATCTCTTGGCAATAGCACTCGTTGTATTGTCTGCGGTTATGCATGCTGGCTGGAATATTCTTGGTAAAAGCAATGCTGGTTCAGGGCTCGCGTTTACGATGGCGGCAAGTTTATCTGCTTGCCTTCTGCTCACTCCTTATCTTATTTGGTATCTCTTTAACATTGGCTGGACGACGTTGCCCAACGTGTTTTGGGGAATGTTGTTTATCAGTGGTTTATCTCAAATCGTCTATTTGATTGGTTTGATCGTGGCCTACAAGCACGCTGATGTGGGAGTTATTTATCCCATTGCGAGAGCACTTCCTGTAATGATGGTGGGCGCACTCACCGTCGCCTTAGGTTATGAGTTGAATGCTCAGCAGTGGTTGGGTTTCCTGCTTATTACTTTAGGTTGTGTCCTAGTTCCAGTAACCAGTTTTCGTCAAATTACTCTTGGGGAGTACCTGAATGTTGGTGTGTTTTGGGCCTTGATTGCGGCGTTTGGCACGACGGGTTACTCCGTTGTGGACAAGCAAGCACTGAATCTGCTAACTCAACAAACATCGACCATTCTTAACGACCACTATAGCGCGATTTTTTATCTAGGCGTGCAGTTTTGGGTTATGGGAGTACCGGTTTTATTGTGGTGTATTGTTTCGGGGAGTCAGCAAGAACTACAAACCGCTTGGATGATTCGCAAAAGTGCGAGTATGGCTGGCATCATGATGGCATCAACCTACGGCTTGGTGCTGTTTGCGATGACTATGACTGATAACGTCAGCCTTGTTGTGGCTTTGCGACAAATCAGCATTGTATTTGGTTTATTAATGGGCGTTTGGTTGTTGGCTGAAAAATGGTATTTCACGCGAGGCGTCGGGGTGCTGTTGATCCTGAGCGGAATCATTCTGTCATTGAGCCCTGCTTGAGGTATAAGGCACCGATGTCGATTCGGTGCCTTGGCACAGCTAAATTTTTAAAATCGCAATTGTGCACCAAACATCACACCGCCAGAATCAAAATCGCTATTCTTGGCGTAGTTGTACTCTAAGTTCAAACCAAAGTGTTTATAGGCCCAAGCGACACCAGCAGCGGCTTCTCCGCCAAGACTAGACTCGTCATATTCTTTATTCTGACCATTGTTTTTAAGCGTGTAACTTAACGTGTAGTAAGTGATACCGCCTTTCCCGTAAAGCTCAAAGCCAGCTCCCAGAGGGTAACTTGCGTAACCGCTGAGTCGAGGTCCGCCATAACTGACATCGGTGATTTCTGTTAAGGGACTGATAAGTACGGAGCCAATGCCGTTAAATGCGCCCTTATAGCCAGCTTCAATGCCAAAGTTGTGATCGAACATGTAACGGTAATATACATCACCAAGGAACATGTCACCTTCATCATGGCTATTGTTCACATCGTAACTAACATTACCGTAGCCTAAATTTGCTCCAACAACATGTTGGGTTGGTTGTGCATGAGCCGTTAAGGAAAGTGCGGATAGTAAGCATGCAACAGCGTACTTGTAAGACATAAAAACTCCGAATCATAAAATGAAAAAACAAAACGTCATGTGGTGCGTTGGGTTAACGTAGCCTTGTCATGAACTCCGCTTTGGTATTGTCTAACCATTCGTAACGACGTCGATACATCGAACGCTTAGAACGCGACATGCCTTCAATATCACGACGCGGGGCATTCACATCGAGTGAGTAGAAATGACGGTTGTATTCGGTGCCGCCCAACTCTTGCCAGAGTGCATCGTAATCGGTTTTGATTCGTCCTTTACTGTAGCGTCGTGCAGCATAAGTATGGGATTGTGTTTTTACCGCTAGAATCGTATTCACTTCCCAAATTTGCGCGAGTAAAGTGAGCAAACTCACCATCAAGCTTTTTGGTCTTTGCCCGTAAAGTTTACGAGTTAACTTTTTAATTTTCGCGTTGTTCTCTTCACTGCTGCGTGGCCCTTGCAAGCCGCCAATCATAATGCTGCGTCCAGATTCTATGTGGCCGAGAGTAAATGAGAGCGTATAGAAGTTGCCATCTTCCGCGCTGTGTAGCACTAGGCTCATGTCGCCTTCTTTTTGGTAACGCGCTTCGTACACCAATCGCACAGAGTACAATGTCTCGTCGATTTCAAATGATGTTAATGTTAAGCCAGTCGAATCGGTATAGATCTCTTCAATGGTCTGTTTAGAAAACAGCTCTGAAATGGTTTTGTAGTGATCAACCACTAGGTTTGAACGATCGAAAGCTGAGTTATTTTTGATGATGTAGGGACGAAACGGTTTTTCTAAAAAGCGGTGCGTACGTGCACAAAGCATCTCTAGCAATGACGATTCAATATTATCTGACAGGTGCTTAAACGCTCGTTTGTAGTAAAGTGCGCGCAAGATGAACTTCGCTCTGTAGGTCCAAATTGGCTTATAGACATCAGCATAATCATCTGAGTAAATTGATTTGCTATGGTAAAAAATGGATTTGTTCGCGGTCATTTTCACTCCAGATTAACGTGTGCTCAACAGCCACAATTAAGAACCGACGGACGAGCAGCGAAGAACCCGAAAAAGGGGGAAATGCAAAGCACTACTAAAAGGGGAGGTTTTGCTGTGCCCGACGTTTATATAAGGTTTTGAACACTGTTCTTTTGGTGGGATTCTAAGAGAAAATTGACCTTAGGTATTGTATGGGTTGGTAAGAAAATGTCAGTTTGGAAGCCACTTTGAACGTTGTGATTACGAGGTGGAAAAATGCTCGTGTTGGCAGAGTATGATGCCGTGTTGCTAAGTTAAAGTGAAATGAGTTGAACAAGAATTGAACGTTATTTGAAATTATTTTGACGTGTTTCTGGTCTTTATACGTACCTTATAAATATCGAGCCAATTTTGGCCCGATATAAAGGTAAGTAAGGAGAGGTTTATGAAACGCTTAATGACTTTAGCAAGTATGATTGCTCTGACTGCTGCACCTTCTGTTGTTTTTGCTGGTGGCTATCAGTGGACAAACGATACCGAAACGATCCATGGTGATGTTATGGATAGCAAACAAGCGGCTTATGAAATGGGTCGTGACATGATTCAGAACTATCAAAGCAAATCACCAGGTCAGCTTCGTGACGAGTTTACAAGCCTTACAGAGTATGTTGATCGCCAGTCGTTTTCTATCACCGACTCAAAAGTCATGGTGAATGAGTTCTTGCAAAGTGACGGGCAAGTTGTATACCAGCCTATTCTCAATGTTCAATACGAGTACCGCATGCGTGAAACCGGTAAATACTAACCAGTAAGACGGTCTCGATTTTCCGATAATTTATATCCTTGCTGTTTGTTTTGGGGAGCGCTGCTCCCCATTTTTGTATTCATTGATAGCGGAAACTTCCACTCTCTCAGAGCAACATTTGCTATCGCTCAGCGTTAGATATTCTTGCTCGTTGATTGTGCTCATCGTTTGTAAAGTATTTACAGAAACGATGCAACGCACTAACAAGGATATCCGATGACACACAGTTCATACTGGTTCAAACAGGCCATTGAAGCTGAACAGCCAGAAACGCCGCAACCATTACATCAAAATATTGATACCGATATTGCTATTGTCGGTGGTGGCTACACCGGACTTTGGACAGCGATTATGATTAAGCAGCAATCTCCTGAAAAACAGGTGGTTGTTATCGAAAAGGGCTTGTGTGGCAGTGGGGCATCTGGCGCGAATGGCGGCTGTATGCTGACATGGTCTACCAAGTTCCCGACGTTGAAACGGTTATTCGGTGAAGAACATGCTGTTTGGTTGGTAAAAGAGTCGGAACAAGCGGTGTTGGAGATTGACGACTTTTGTCAGCAATACAATATCGATGCGCAATTATCGTTAAAAGGGGTTTATTACACCGCAACCAATCAGGCTCAGAAAGGTGGAATGCAGCCAGTTGTCGACGAGTTACAACGGCTAGATGTGAACAGTTGGCGTCGTTGCTCGGTGGAGGAACTGCGTGCCAATGCGGGTTCACCTCGCCATATTGAAGGCTACCACTCTCCGGTTTCTGCTAACGTACAACCCGCCTTACTTGCGCGAGGGTTACGCCGTATTGCTATTGATCTGGGTGTAGAAGTTTATGAGAACACGCCAATGACGCGTCTAGATTATGGAAAACCTGCCACCGTCTGTACACCTAAAGGAAACATTCAAGCGCAGCAGGTGGTGTTGGCATTAAATGCATGGATGGTGGAGCAGTTTAAACAGTTCAAGAACAGTATCGTGGTGGTCTCTTCCGACATGGTGATCACCAAGCCGCTTGGTGATACTTTGTCTCAATCTGGTTGGCAAGCAGGTTCGAGTGTCTTGGACTCACGCATCTTCGTACATTATTACCGAGATACGCCAGATGGCCGTTTGATGCTAGGTAAAGGCGGTAATCAGTTCTCTTTCAACAACCAAGTTGATGCGATGTTTAACAAACCGACGCGTTATCAAACGCTACTAAAAAAATCATTCGACAACCTTTTTCCTCGCTTAAAAGGGGCTGAATTTGAGTACTCTTGGACTGGCGGTTCGGATCGTTCCGCAACTGGGTTTCCTTTTTTTGGCCAATTGGATGAGCAAAGTAATGTCTTTTACGGGTTTGGTTATTCAGGTAACGGCGTTGCCCAAACTCGAATGGGTGGAAAGATTTTATCGTCGTTGGTGTTAGGGCTAGATAACGAATGGACGCGAAGTGGTTTAGCGCAAGGACCGCTTGGGTATTTTCCACCAGAACCAATACGTTGGCTGGGAGCAATGATGGTACGAAATGCTGTTCGCCGAAAAGAGGAAGCGGAAGATAATGAGAAACGTCCGTTTGTTTGGGATAAATGGCTAGCGAAACTCGCAGGACCAGCAGGCAAAGCGGATAAGCTCGACTAAACTGAAGACTTTAGCCACAAACGAGACAGTTTGCAGTGAAAGTCATTGGGGGGCGATGTAGCCTTGTGTTAGCCTCTGTCTTTCAAGCTCAGATTTAAAAGGTGAGTAATATAATGAAAGTATTCAGCAACTTCGATAGCGGCAGCATTCACGTAGTGAAAGCGGACGACAAAAATGACATCCAACTTAAAATCCCTAATGACAATATGTCGGAATTCTACCAGTGGTTCCATTTCCGTCTAGAAACCGAAGCAGAGCAGTCGCACACGATCAAACTGCTTGATTTGGCTAAGTCGGCTTATCCAGAAGGGTGGCAAGGTTATGATGTCGTAGCGTCTTACGACCGTGAAGAATGGTTCCGTATACCAGCAGAGTTCGATGGCGACACACTGACTTTCACTGTTATCCCTGAGCGTAGCTCAATTTACTTCGCGTACTTTGCGCCTTACACATACGATCGTCACTTAGATTTGTTACACATGGCACAAAGCGCGCACCACTGCCAACTAGAAACACTAGGCCACACATTAGACGGCAATGACATGAGCTTGCTAACGTTTGGTGAGCCAGAAGAAGGCAAAAAGAAAATCTGGATGATTGCACGCCAACATCCGGGTGAAACCATGGCTGAATGGTTCATGGAAGGTATGATCCAACGTCTACTGGACGAAAATGACACGGTTGCGCGTGCATTACTGGAAAAAGCAGTGCTTTACGTGGTACCAAACATGAACCCAGACGGTGGTATTCGCGGCCACTTGCGTACGAACGCGGTAGGCGTGAACTTGAACCGTGAATGGCAAACTCCGTCTATGGAGAAAAGTCCAGAAGTCTACCTTGTGCGTCAACGTATGCTGGAAACGGGTGTTGACATGTTTTTAGATATCCATGGTGATGAAGCGATACCGTATAACTTCGTCGCTGGCTCAGAAGGTATTCCTTCTTACGATGAAAATCTTGCCACTTTAGAGGCATCATTTAAGCAAGCGTTACTGACTATTACACCTGAGTTCCAAGATGAGATTGGTTATGATAAAGATGAGCCGGGTAAAGCGAATTTGACGGTAGGCTCAAACTGGGTCGCGGAGCAGTTCAAATGCCTGTCGTACACGATCGAGATGCCATTTAAAGATAACAACAATCACCCAGATCCGCTTTATGGTTGGTCACCAGAACGCAGTGTATTATTTGGGCAAGATGTCTTAGCTGCAACGCTTACCGTGGCGGATAAAATCTAGTTCGATAAGTTCACGTCTGTTCATTATTTCGAAAACAGCTCATTTTAAATGAGCTGTTTTTTTATGCCTTCGATATCCATTCTCTCCTGTAAAAATTTGTTGCCATTCACAGGCTTAAATGTCGATTCTTAAATTTGAGAAAATGGGTTTTTATGGTGATTTGCGTCACAGAAAACTGGCTATTTTGTGATATTCTCCGCAACGAATTGACTATGGCTAAACCAACGCAACGAGACTTTATTTCTCGGTTGGGTATGCGGATGAAGCTCATGAATAGATGGTCTTGAGGTTATCTTTCTCCGTTTTACGTCATTGGCGTTTGAATATCATTTTTTGATTCTTTCCTACGCTATTTAGCTATTTCTGTTCGAAGAAAAGAGAAAGTTACGGCTTCATATTTTACGGCAGTATGCTGCCTCGATGTGTTGCTTTGTGCACAAGAAAAAGGAAAAGAATAATGAAAAAAATCGCTATAGCAGTGGCTACTGTACTTGCTGGTGGTGTGATCTCAAACGTCGCACTTGCTGACACTTACATGGGCGGTAAAGTAGGTTACAACTCTCTAAATGATGCGTGTTACCTAAACGAACCTTGTGACGACGACAGTTTTGCAGCATCTATGCACCTGGGCTACAGCTTCAACGAGTACGTTGCAGCAGAGTACGGTGTTGATTACCTTGGTGACTTCACTGCAAACTTCAAAAAGCCGGGCCTAAACACCGTTGACGGTGATCTTTGGGCGTTGACTCTTGCTCCTAAATTCAACCTACCGCTAACAGATTCTTGGAATCTATTCGCGAAAGTTGGTGCTGCATACATGATGGCGGGTGACGAAAAAGATTTCGTACCAACAGGCTCTCTAGGTGCTGAGTACAAAATCAACTACAACTGGAGCCTACGTGCTGAATACCAACGTTACCAAGATATGTCTGATGACGTGATTGAAGACATGGATTCAGATTTCTTCGGTATTGGTTTTAACTACAAGTTCGGCTCTGAGCCAGTAGTTCAAGAAGAAGTGGTTGAGGAAGTAGTAGAAACACGCCCTGCAACACGTATTGTTGAGCATGTTTACCCTGCTCAAACAACAGCGACAGTACAATTCGACCTAGAAAGTGCAGAAGTGAAAGATGCATCGACCCTTTCTGGTACCGTTGATCTGATGAACACTTACCCACAAGCTCAAGTTGAGATCACGGGTTACAGTGATACGACGGGTTCTGCTGCGTACAACCAGCAACTTACAGAAAAACGCGCGAAAGCCGTTGCTGACGAGTTCCAAGCAAAAGGTATTGCGGCTGAGCGTATGACAGTGAAAGGTATGGGTGAAGCTAACCCAGTAGCAAGCAACGAAACACGTCAAGGTCGTCAAATGAACCGTCGTGTTGAAGTAGTTGTCCCTACGTTTGAATACCAAACCACTGAGAAAGCAGAATAATTCCTGCTTAAGAGACAGTTCCAAAAGCCAGCGTGTATCACGCTGGCTTTTTTGATCCCGCTTAACAAACTCAGCACTTTCATCAATTTGTCATCACCAGTTCATACCATGGCTACCAAGTATTTGGGAGAGTGTTATGCAAAGTTTACCGCCGCTTAATTTGCTCCGAGCGTTTGAAGCCACGGCGCGATTACAGAGCTTCACTAAAGCCGCAGAGGAGCTAAATGTGACCCGTGCGGCCGTCAGTCAGCAGGTGAAATCGCTAGAACTGCAGTTAAATGCAACATTATTCGAGCGCAAGGGTACGCACCTTACGCTGACCAGCTCAGCAAAAGAATACTGGCCTGTGGTTAACCATGTGCTTCAAACCTTATCAACCTCGACCCATCATTTATTTACTCGCCCACAGAACAAGCAAATTACCTTACATGTCGCCCACAGTTTTTGCTCGCAATGGCTAATGCCAAGGCTAGCCGATTTTCAGCGTCAATTTCCAGATGTTTCCTTTAAGATCTCGACAACCGCGAATACGGTTCCAAACGCCAGTGCGATAGCAGATATAGAAATTATTAACGGAGATGGCGATTGGCAAGAACAACAAGCTATTCAGCTTACCCAAGAAAACTGGATCGTTGTAGCAAGCCCCGGCTTTATTCAGTTAAATCCGATTGATGACCTCACGAAGTTGTCTCAAACACCTAAAATTTGCACCGGGGGTTATCATGAATCTTGGCAGGTATGGTTTGCGTACCAAGGTTATCAAGGCAAGGTGAGCAAAGTGATAGCCGAATTTGAACATTCATTGCTTGCTATTCAAGCTGCAACCAATCAACTTGGTGTCTTGCTGGTGAGAGACTTTCTTGTTGAGGATGAGTTGCAACAAGGGATATTAGTACAAATCGGAGATTGGCGTATGCCCAGCTCCGGCGCACACTATATGATGGTTAGAGCATCAGAAAAGTCACACGTAAACACCTTTGCCCAATGGTTAATACAAAGCCTTTGATGTTTTACGGTCTATTTTTACAGCGGTACTTATTCTTGCGATTTACCTAACAAAATGCGCGGTTTCTTATAGGGTCAGTCAACCTTCTCTAAAAGCTTTGAGTGTAAGATGAGCTAGCTTTACGTTATCTGATGCGCGCTTAATCCACACAGGATACTGTTATGGAAACAATGCAAGGCGGTAGAGAAAATGCCATCTATCGAAAAGGGAATTTGATATCTCGTCCTGCCAGTTATTGGACGATGACTATCCATCAGCTACTTACCTATCTTCATTCACGAGGCTTTACGGCATGCCCTAAAGCGGTTGGTATTGAAAAAGGAAAAGAGTGGGTTAGCTATGTCGAAGGAGAGACTTACAACTATCCATTGATTGGCAACATTGCTTCTGTTTCCGCGCTCCAATCTGCGGCAAAAATGTTACGCGATATGCACGATGCATCTGAGGGTTTCCTTAATCAATATCAAAATGAAACGCTGCACTGGATGCTGCCACCACGAACACCACAAGAGGTGATTTGTCATGGTGATTTCATGCCATATAACGTGGCACTCCGTGGAGAGTTTGTCGTTGGTGTGTTTGATTTTGATACGGCGCATCCGGCGCCAAGAGTTTGGGATGTCGCTTTTTCGGTCTATGGTTGGGCACCATTTAAAACCGATGAGCACGATAAAATGGGCTGTTTGGAGCAACAAATTCAGCGTGCAAAACTTTTCTGTGACGCTTATGGCTGTTCGAGATTGGAACGGGAAGAGCTGGTGGAGGTGATGACACACCGACTCACCGTGTTAGTTGATCATATGAGGGGGTTAGCAGCTCAAGGTAATGATAGGTTTCAAGCGAATCTAAAAGATTGCCATCATACCGCTTACCTCAACGATATCGAGTACCTAAGAAAACATAGACAAGTCATCACCCTAGGACTTTTAGGTTAGGGCTGGGTGATATCTTTAATGACATTGAATAGCCACTGGTTTATCGGGGCTTGCTGTTGTGATCGACGACAGCTCATCACGTAGCGAACATCAAGCTCTAACCCGCCAGGAAGCGCGATACTTCGGCAGCCCTTAGGCACATGTCCACTCATGGTTATACCAAAATGATCCGTTTGTAGGAGCACTTTTTGAATCATCGCAGGGTGTTCAATTTCTACCTTAGGTGTGGTTCTGAACCCCATATGGTTGAGCCTTTCCAACAACGGGTATCGGTAGTCGTTCCATCCCGGCGTTTTGAAAAGTAAAAAGGGGTAGTTTTCTAGCTCTTGGAAATGTTGAGCGGGATGCTCATCTCGAACAAAAAATACGGCTTTTCCTCGACCTAGTTCGTTTTGAATAATTGACTGCGGAAGATCCTCATCAAAATAATGAATCGCAATAGCGTTTTCACCCTCAGTTAATCGCTTTTTCGCGTCGCTCCCCCAACGTAAACAAGAGAACTTTGCTTTTGGGGCGTGTTTTAGTAATTCTAAGTAAAACTTGTCACCAAAGTAATCCCAAAACAATGTGTTCGCATAAATAGTGATCGAGCCGTCAAAATTAGCGGGTGAAAAACTCTGTGGTTTGATGGAATCAATACTGGTGAGGATTTGTTCAAAATGTGGCATGTTCGCCTCGACAAAAGCGGTCGGTTCAAAGCCATTTTTAGTCTGAATGAACAAAGGGTCATCGAGCTGCGCTTTCATTTTTGTCAGGTTTTTGCTGATTGATCCTGATGTCTTTCCGAGTGAATCTGCCACCAATCGGACGCTACGTAACTCATACATCCGTTTTAGTACCAATACGTTTTGAATGTCCAGATTAATGCTCATACATCGTCTCATTTGTCTTCTGCTGAGAAATCATATCTCTGGATTACTGAACAAAAGACAACGTTCGGTCAATTTAAGCATGCTGTCGTATCTTATGGTTTATTGAAGGCGACGGTGGACAGCAAATAGGCTTGGTCATATCAATTTAGTGGTTTGGATTTCCATTTGGTAAATGATGACTTTCCTCGTATGAACACGTTTCTGTTGTTACAGTTTTTTCATCGATAGAAAGTAAGAACAAAAACAGAGGTGACGTATGAAAAAATTAATCGCACTTGGTTTGATGGTTTGCTCAACAAACATAGCATTAGCTGGCGATGGGTCATACACGGGCACGATTGATATGACGATGGCTACGAAAAATCAGGTCGACGTCGAGCGCGCAGATTCTCAACTGACGCTGAAAGGTCGAAATGAAACGGCCTATGGCGGGGTAATCATCCAAACGGATGCTGCTACACAAAAAATTGAACTTCGTGGTCGACGTGATTAATCGAACATGTTGTTGTTAAGAAAATGCCGCGAATATCGCGCGGCATTTTTTATATTTTGAGATAGGTAAATCATCAAACTTAGCTTTGAACTTCAACCCCAGCTTCGATCTCGACTGGTTGCGCTTGAGTATCGCTTTCTTTCGCCGCATCAAGCATCTTGCGAATAATGAGTGACGCTGCCATTGCGATAGCGACCATCACGACAGCAAGGACAGTGAGTAATTGGAAATAATCACCATATACGTTTTGTACAATGTCTTGTGTGATGGTCTGTCCTTTCTCTAACGCGATAGAGGTTGAGAATGCAGCGCCAATAATACCGCTCAATGCGATTGCCACAGAAAATAGGCTCACAGAGAAGTTTTCGATGTGCTTCGGCGCGACGGAAAGAATAAACGCTACGACCATCGAACCCACGATGACTTCTGCAATCGCCTGGAAGAAGTGAATAGCGAGAAAGATTTCTGGCATGATCACGACATCTTCACCCACGGTAGTCACGGCAAACGTCAAGATACCAAACGCTATTGCGGTCAGTACAAATGCCAAGGCGATTTTTGTCGCGGTAGAGAGGTAGATAGCGCGCTTTTCCAGCAACCCAAAAAAGCCAGCTACGATAGGACCACCAACCATACACCAAAGCGGGTTCATTGCCATTGCTGCTTCTGGTTCGAGCGGAATAAAACCAAATAGAGAGCCTTTTAATGTGTTGATAGCAACCATGTTCATCGAGGTCATCATTTGTCCGTAGTAAACAAAGAAACAGGTTGTCAGCAAGGTCACAATTAAGATGGTCCCCATCTTCAAAGACTCAGCTTTGCTTGCTTTAAGCATCAGAGATATGAAGTATGCGATCGCCGCCCCTCCGATGGCGTATACGATATTTTGGCCAATATCCATGTTTGAAAACATGAAAAATACCAACGCGATCATTGCCAATGAAATCAATGCAAAGAGTACCCAGTTTTTTAAACTTACGGTTTTTTGATCAAGCTCAGAGGCTACGCCAACAAGATCTTTGCGGAATACCAATAGCATGATCAATGCCGCTGCTGCCATAACAGCAGAGATGGTAAAACCGCCATTAAAGCCGATCACAAGGACAATCATTGGGAACAAATATTGACCTAAAAAGGCGCCAACATTATTCACTGAATAATTGATTGGGTATCCTTTTTCAAAATCTTCTTGTGATTTGAACGTTCGTTTATAGAGGCTAGGGTAAGAGGGTGACATCAGGCCGCGGCCATAACTGGCGAGCGCAATACCACACATTGAAAGTGGAACGTTAGAAGCAGAAGCCCCCAACACGAGTAATACGTAACCGGATGCAAAAGCGAAATATGCGATAGAAAGTGAGCGATAAGCGCCTAAAAACTTATCTGCAATAAAGCCGCCCGCAATCGCGAAAAGTGGCCCGATCGCCGAAAAAGCACCAACGATCATCATCGTATCGGCTTCGTTGTAATTTAGAACCTCTAGAAAAAATCGAGTTAGACTTACTAATACACCGTAAAATGATAAGCCAAACATCATTTGGCAGAACATCATGGATTTATTGAGTTTATTCCACATAATTTTGTACTCACATTAGCGGAGAAAGGTAGGTATTGTTATTTCTATTAAATAGTAATGAAACGAAAGATTGAGTATTGAAATAATTGTCGCATAACGTGGAAATGCTGCACTATATTTTCTAATGCTTAGGTGGCTAAATGCTAATGTGTTGTTCTGGATCAATTTGAATAAAGCAGTGCTTGATTCTGTTTTTGTTTAATTTTGTTGTATTTGTTACTAATTGAGACCGAAGGGGGGTTTATAGGATTACTGGTAAATAAAAAGAGGTCTTGCGAGAAAGGAAATTGCTGACGAAGTGCATCGCCAGCAATGATATAGCGGGCTTATTTGACTATTCGCATGGCGGTGCCATATGAATGACGGCCAAGCCACCTAAGGAAGTTTCACGGTATTTTTTGTTCATATCTTTACCAGTTTGATACATGGTTTCGATAACTTTATCTAATGAAATAAGGCATTTGCTCGTGCGCTTTAATGCCATACGTGAGGCATTAATGGCTTTCATTGCGCCCATGGCATTTCTTTCAATGCAAGGCACTTGAACCAAGCCGCCGATCGGGTCACAAGTCATTCCTAATGAATGCTCCATCGCAATTTCCGCAGCAATACAAATCTGCTCGTTACTGCCGCCTCTGAGCGCCGTTAAACCAGCGGCTGCCATGGATGAAGAAACCCCGACCTCTCCCTGACAACCCACTTCGGCGCCGGAAATTGACGCGTTAGTTTTATATAAGATGCCGATAGCGCCAGCGACTGCGAGAAAATCTTTCAGCTGTTTAATATCAAGCTCTTTGATGAAGCGATGGTAGTACATCAATACCGCCGGAATAACCCCTGCAGCGCCATTAGTTGGAGAAGTAACGACTTGTCCTCCAGCTGCATTTTCTTCGCTAACCGCAAAGGCAAAGAGGTTAATCCAATCCATGATCTCCATTGGATCATTCTCAACTGCAGCGTTAGCTTCGAGCTTCTTCAAAAGATTTGGTGCACGACGAGTGATATTGAGACCACCTTCTAAAATCCCTTCCGTATCGAAACCACGTTGCATGCAGAGCGACATCACTTTCCAAATTTGTTCTGCTCTTTGGCTAATTTCTTCATCTGAGCGGAATGCCAGCTCGTTTTGTAGAATCATACCTCCCAAACTAAAACCGTTAGTCTCGGCTTTTTCCAGCATCTCATCCGCTGATGTGAAAGGAAATGGTACCGCGACTTCATCTTGTTGCGTGCCGTTTTCTAGTTCGTGAGCGGTGGCGATGAACCCACCTCCGATGGAATAATAAATTTCAAACGCCACTTGGTCTCCCGCAGCGTCTAGTGCAGTAATCGTCATTCCGTTTTCATGCAGGGGAAGGTTGTCACTATGAAAGACGATGTCATGGTCGTAGCTAAACTCAATCTGGTGCGTACCAGCGAGCAGCAGCGTGTTGTTGTCTATAGTATTTTGTAGCGCACTTTTAGCGCTACTCATTTTGATCGTATCGGGTTTATTTCCCATCAAACCAAGGACAGTGGCTCGGTCTGTGTGGTGCCCTCTACCAGTGAGCGATAATGAGCCATAAAGGTCCACTTGCACCCGATGCACTTTCGCCATAGAGTCGCTAACTAGTTGAGTGAAATGGAATCCGGCAAGCATAGGACCATTAGTGTGGGAGCTAGAAGGCCCGACACCAATCTTAAATATATCGAAAATCGACAGCATAATTGACTTCCTTTAGCAGTGAACCTTTATAAAGGTCTCTAGAACAGTGTTGTTAACTAGATGTTAAAGCCTGTAGGCCGGGAGTGAAAGAAGATTTTTGTAACACTGCCAACTAAGCGCGAGATTTTGAAATGAAGTTAGACAATGTGGTCATCGTTTTAGGTAAACGCCTCGTCAATAGCAGATTGACCGTTGAGGGGGTAACAAGAGTCGAAGCGTTATCTAATGTGATTGCGTCATTGCCGACAGAGCGAACGGCGATTATTTTTTGTGGTGGATTAACGCAAGGTCAACGCATTTCTGAAGCAGATGCAATGTACAGTTATTTTAAATCTCTAAATGCGGCCGCTGTGCATCCGTTCCCTGAACATCAAGTACTTTTAGAAAATCGCTCTTTGAATACGTTTCAGAACATGCGTTACGCTTCTCGCGTTTTGTGTGATAGTGGTTTGTTCCAGTTATGGTCAGCGCGTCCGGTTGAGGTCACCTTGTTGTCGAATGACTACCACCTTGAGCGAATCATAGAAATCCAAACCTTGATGGATGAGCAGGGATTATTACGAGTACTAAAATCTGAGTGCGCCTCCATGGGCGTTACTCTCAACTTACCCTTGGATATCAACAAACATATCAGCGTACCATACCCACATAAAGGGCCTGTGGCGGCGGCATTTTTATTACTGGATGAACTCACGACTTACCGAGTTTATTTAGAAGGGGTCAAGCAGGGAGCATTTTTACGAGACTTATCGGTTGTCCGAAAGAAGCCGCTTATGATCGCGAGACATACCATTCAGCAATTGCTCGCTTTACCAATCGATAAAGATAGTTTGCAACAGATTGAAGATATGAAAAAGGCCATCGAAATGACGGCCTTGGATGAATCTGTAGGAGCTGCGGAACAAGCGTTAAGGATCGTTCATCCGATATTAACTGCATTGAACCGCCGCTTGGATCCTGAGTCTATTCATTAAGTTCGCGTTTTGTGCGGACTGCGCTCAATGCGATCAAACAGTAGCAAAGGAGTTCCATGCCTTCTTCCGAAATATTTTTAACATCACGGATGTAGTTCTCGTCCATCACTTGTTGCCAAAAACTGCCCATGCCATACAAGCGAGAGAAGACCAACAATAGCATCACGGCACCAATTAACAGTTTCATGTGGGGAACCGTTAAGATGGTCGCCATTTCGTTCATGGTACCTTTACCACCTTGGTAAGCTTTGGCGCAAGCCAGTGCGGTGACAGCTAGCGCAGGGAAAACCCAAGAACCATGACGAATCATGTCTGTCCAATAGTCTGTTTCACGAATAATGAGCACCGCGAAAAAGCCGGCAATCAAAATGGCCGCATGCTTTAGCTGAGGCTGTTGTTTGGATAGGCTAAAAAATGACCATGACGCAATCGCGAGCATCACAAGCTGGAGTGTTTCTGTTATGGAAAGCTCACCAAGGCTTGAACCCAACACGACATAATCAAGGCGAAGACTGAGGTTAACGAGAATACTGATAGCGACAATCATCAATGCACTTAAACTCGATTTATAAATGATGCGCTTTGACTCTTCAGTAACAACGTTGCTTGGGGCTGACTCGGCTTCTTTTACTATTTGTGTTTTCATCTTGCTCACCTGTTCCAGAAAATGTGGAAGAAATGTGAATTAGTGTGATCTGTGTTTGGAATTTTATTGTCCAAGTGGAAAGTTATGTCAGAGGAATGTCAAGAATAGAACACTGTTCGATATAGTATCGATGTGCGGTAAAGTCAGAGGTATGTAAAAATGAAGTGAGAAAGTTTTGATAAATCAAATAAAAAAGGAGCCTAAAGGCTCCTAAGTGATAGAGGGAATCTAACGTGTCGACAAAAAAATTTAGTAGTCGCCACTCTCACTTTCTTTATGATTGTCGCGATAGTATTCCCATTGCTCGACACGGTTATCGTCAGACAGCACGCAGTAAGTCACACGTTCGCCATTTTCCGAAACGGTATCCAACTCACCACCTTGCTGAACACAGTAAACGGCTGCAGGATTTGCGACGGAGGTATACTCAGTCGAGCGAGTGGCACCTTCGTAAGTTGAACAACCAGCCAGTACCAACGTTGCAGCCATAGCCATCATTAAATTTGTCTTTTTCATTCTTTATCTCCGCATGGGGTGGGCGAGTATTGTATTGATTATAGGCAACTTTCAGAGATTATTGTCTTATCGATGTTAAAAGTAAGAGGGACGTATAAGAATTTAGATATTCTCATCTTTTACTGGTTATCACGTCACACTTCTATTTGTTGCGGATTGTTACGAAGGTTAGAACCGTTACGTTCAAATCAATGTCTTGAACGCATTTGGACCGACAACGATGATTTAAAGCGTGAAGTTCGGTAATATGCGCGCAAAACATGACAGTGGTATTTTCGATGAGACACTTAAAATCGACCGTTCATCCGGACATTGAGCACTTGGACGACAAAATTATTTTCCAGCGCAATGCGGCACGCGCCATCGTACTAGATGGTGAAGATGTGTTGTTGCTCTATACAGAGCGTTACCATGACTACACTTTGCCAGGTGGTGGTATTGATGATGGTGAAGATGTGATTGCTGGACTAGTTCGTGAACTGGAAGAAGAAACCGGCGCGCAGAATATCCATGGTATTAAGCCTTTCGGAATCTTTGAGGAGTTTCGTCCTTGGTACAAAGACGACGCTGACGTAATGCACATGGTGTCGTATTGCTATACATGTAAAATTGATCGTGAGCTAGGCGAAACGGCTTATGAAGACTATGAAGTTAAAAATGGAATGCGTCCAGTATGGATGAACATTCACGAAGCGATAGCGCACAATGAAAAGACCATGGCAGAAAGCCCGAAAAAAGGCACGAGCATCGAGCGCGAAACGTTTTTGCTTCAGTTGATTTCTAAAGAATTACTATAAATAACTTAGCTTGCCTCATAGTGACTTACCCACTCATTGTTCTGTTGATAGGTCAGCTTTTAAATCGATAAAAAAAGTCCGGACTCCCCCCCGGAACCCGGACTTATTCCAGACGCGCAAGCGAAGCGTCATCTTGATATTTTAAATTTGTTTCGAACTATGAAAACAATAGCTGTTTTACATTTAGTGTGTAAATAATTATTAGGTCCAACCATTGGTTTTCATGTTTTTTGCAAACGCAATGTGACGCATATCTACCCAATTGGCAAGCGCAATTTGGGTACCTTTTAATAAACCACTACTCTTTCTTATCTTTGAGATACCTTACCTCAACTTTTTTGCACACGTTTGCATAGAGATCACGAGTTTTCAAATTGGCCGAACACGATCTTGTAATTTTACGTTTTTCTGACATTGGATTTTGTCGTGATTTTTATCACAAATTGACCAACGGAGGTAGTGGACTAAAGTCGATCAGCGGTTGCGAAACCATCGGAGCATCTGAAGCAAATAAGAGTAAAGGTTGAAATGATGAGGATTGTAACTGACCGATATCTATCAACTTTTCCAGCGCGAAGAATCGACTAACGTATTGGCGAGTCTCTTTAGGTAGTGTGAGCTTCTGAAAGTCGTTACTGCCTGCTCGCTGAATAGCGCGTGCGACACGCCCTTCACCTGCATTGTAGGCCGCTAATGTCAGCGCCATGTTTTGATCGAATTTGTTGTATAAAAACGTCAGATACTTGAGTGCTGCAGCTGTGCTTGCTTCTGTATCAAAGCGATCGTCTTGTTTTGTATCTACGGTCAACCCGAATCGTTGAGCTGTTGCTGGTATCAGTTGCCAAAGTCCGGCGGCGTTGGCATGAGAAACGGCTTTGGGGTTGTAAGAGGATTCCAACATTGGCACTAAGGCTAGACTCTTTGGTAAAGAGTGGCTTTGCAGTTGTTTGAAAATATGATGAATCACCAGGCTGGATGAATCGAGACGCTTGGCAATTTGTGGTTTGTATGGGGCTAAAACTTGATATTGCGTTTGAATATCAGCTGGGCTTGGTTTCGCCTGACTGGTGATTGAAAGGCAGGATAGTAAGGCGATAAAAATAAAAAGGCCTACAGTACTCAGCCGAGATGGCGACTGAATCTGTAGGCAAGACGAACATCGTTTAGAACGATTTATCTTCATAAGTGTGTTGCACAGGTTGTTTGAGTTGACTGACCAACTCATGGAACGCCGCAGAGCTGTGGCCATTGCTCTGATTGTATTGTTGGCACTGACTTACCAACGTTTCCAATAGCGCCCATTGTTTTCTAGCTTGCATACCTATTTGGGCAGGCAAAGCATTGAAAATTCGTTTTACGCTGGCGTCATTACACGCTAACCCCAGCTCTCGCATACACTGGCTTCTATCACTGGCTGAGCGGCTAAGTTTATTGAGTATTGGCATTTGTTTCTGAACATTATTGCTCAGTGCCTCACCATCAAACTTTAAGTACAACGTTTTTTGCTGTTGAAGCAAAGGGATAAGTTGTTGATAGAGCTTGATATCCTCAGGTATTGAGCGAATAAATTGTTGAATTCGCTGCGATACTGCGCTTGCCATGATCTCTTCCTAGTGTGTTATTACTCGTGACCTGTATGGAATTGCATGATCGCCTTTGATAGTGCTTTTGTATCTAGGCTAAGTTCGCCACGCGCTAATGCGTTACGTACTTGTTCTACTTTTTCCATATCAACATCAGGTAGTGATGCCATTTCAGCTTGAGCGCGATCTATCGCTACGGTATTCGCTTGAAATGCAGGCTCGTGTACTTTGCTCTGTTCGACGACGTCGACAGGCTGTTTGCTTGCTTGCTGTAATTTTGTTTGTGGGACATGACCGCCCGCGACTTTGTCGATTTTCATGCTGTGGTCCTCATCATCATGTTCTAAATTAAGTAGGCGGTTAGGATGTGATAAACATTAAATATTTTTTTTGTACTCGAAATTCAGCGTTACTGACGAGAGCCAAAATTAAAAAATGTTACTCTGAGTCCAAAATCAAAATTGAGTATGAACCTGGTTTAACCCGGTTACGACAGCTCTAATGACCTTGCCAGAACTTAGGTTTTCTACTTCAATTTGTTGCCCTTTCGCACCATCTTCTAAGGCGACTCCTTTCGTGCTGGCGCTAAATCCATTTTTGCTCGCAATCACTATGACTTCATTGCCTTTTTCGATTAAAGGGGGAGCCGATAAATTGGATGGGTTGACCACTTGCCCTGCACGTAAACGGCGAGAGGTTTCTAAGCCTATTGCTTGTCCTGGGCGAGTATAAAAATCGTCTTGTCGCGAGATGGTGCGCGTTTCCAGTTTAACGTGCTTGGCAGTCACAACTTCATTTCGACCGACCGTGGTTGTGGCAACCAAGACAGGCAGTGTCAGAGAAGATTTTATCGTGATGTTAATTCGCCAGGGTGAAGCGATGTCATCGCAACTTACTGAGCGCTTAAGGTTTCCAACTGGCAACGCTTGATTGTCGCGACCAGTGATGACCAGAGGCGACTCACACTCAGGTAGGTGATTCGCCGAGCCTGGTACCCACATGTCGAAATCCAGTTGGTATTCTCCCCACTGGTTAGAGTGAGCATTTTGGGCCACTTCTTGTTTGAAATGCTCTGCTACAACAGATTTTATCTCCTCAACGCTTAGGGTTCTGCCAGAGGGGTTGGCGAAAGTTTGTCCTGGTATTAGAGCAAGCAGAGTTAGCATTAATGTTGAGGAAGTAAGCACTTTCCCCTTGCTTTTAATGCTTTCCGTGAGCCGGAAGTTTGGCTTCCATCCTTGTTTGTAAATCATTGATATATATAGCTATTTTTTATGGCACGCATCTTGTTTGTATGTTGGCGTATTCGAGCCAACTGTAAGGAAGATGCATGGCGATCACATTTGAAAATGCTTTAGGTGTACATCCAGAGGCACTTAATTTTCGCGTTCAGCGTACCAAAGTCCTTGCCAGTAACCTAGCAAATGTTGACACCCCTGGGTATTTGGCGAAAGACCTAAGTTTCACCACCGTAATGAACCAGGTGGCTGCAGGCGGTGTGAACAAACCAGTGCCTAAGTTTCAGGTTCAGGCCCAATACTCGGTGCCTTACCAGAACAGCAAAGATGGCAACACTGTAGAACTGGGTGTTGAACAAGCGAAATTCACGCAAAACAACATGGACTTTCAAACTAGCCTGACGTTTCTCAACATGAAATTTAATGGCTTAACGAAAGCGATTGAGGGACGTTAATTATGTCATTCACTGATATTTACTCGATCACTGGATCCGCGATGACAGCACAAACTGTGCGTCTTAACACGGTCGCCAGTAACTTAGCTAACGCGGACGCGGTGTCTGCAAATCCAGATGACGCTTATAAAGCGCTGAAGCCTGTATTCGCGACTGTGTACCAAAAAGCGCAGTTGACGACGGAAAACGGGGTTTATCCCAATGCTGAAGTTCGCATTGTTGACGTTGTGAAAAATGCGGGAGAAGCCGAGAAACGCTTTGAGCCAAACAACCCGTTGGCTAATGGTGAAGGTTATGTGTATTACCCAGATATCGATGTCGTGGCTGAAATGGCAGACATGATGTCAGCGACACGTAGCTTCGAAACCAATGTTGAAGTGTTATCAAATGTGAAAAGTATGCAGCAAGGTCTGCTTAGATTAGGGCAGGGCAGTTAATGAGTCTCGCACAATATACACCTTTATCGTCTGATGCTCCGGTGAGCACTAAAGCAAAAGAGAACAATGGCATTGCACCAAACCCTAAAGATATGAACAGTGCTTCTTCATTAGAGAACGAATTCATTTCTTTGATGGTGGCGCAGATCCAAAACCAAGATCCACTTAACCCACTTGATGGCACGGAATACGTTGGTCAGTTGGCTCAATTCTCTCAAGTTCAAAGTACCGAGAATATGTCCAAGACAATGCAACAGAGCATGATTCTCCTCGACAACATGCAAGTGCTATCGACAGCGGGGCTCGTCGGACAAACTGTTTACGTCAATTCCAAAGAATTTGAGCTTGGTGAAGGCGTACAGAACGGAAAAATCGAACTCGCTCATAGCTCAAACCAAGTGACGTTAGTTGTGAAAGATGAGTTTGGTCAATCCACTAAAGTGCCATTAGGTGCTCACGGCAAAGGTGACGTCGACTTTTCAATTAATCCTGAAGAACTTGGTCTTAAACCAGGCAAATACTCAGTGGCAGTAGAAGTGCAAGAAGGGCAAGCAAGTCCAAATGTGCTTATGGCTGGCACTGTTGAGCAAGTGCGTATTCCAAACACTGGCGGCGCAGCATTAGTCAATGTCCATGGCGTTGGCAACGTTCCTTTCTATCAAATCACTCAGTTTGGTGCTTAACCAAATAGGGAAATCAGAGGTCTTTTTATGAGTTTTAACATCGCACTAAGTGGTCTGGACGCGACCAACACAGAGCTAAACACAATCAGTCACAACATTGCCAACGCATCAACGTATGGTTTTAAAGGTGGCCGCACAGAATTCTCCGCAGTATACAACGGCATGCAACCTGGTGGTGTAGAAGTCGCGTCAATTTCACAGAACTTCGACAAAGACGGCAGTATCTCAGGGACAGGCCGTAATATGGACCTAGCAATTAACGGCGGTGGCTTCTTTGTCACTAAAGACAACATGGGTCAAACGCTCTACACGCGTTCAGGTGTATTCTCAAGGGATAAGGACAACTTTATTACGGCCAACAGTGGCGCAAAACTGCAAGGTTACAGTGTGGATAGCAACAACAACCTGATGACAGGCTCTGTGGGCAATATCCAAGTATCTACGTCATCACTGAGTGCAAAAGCGACAGACGGTGTTGATTTTGTTGCAAACTTTGATGCAAGTGTGTCTGCCATTGATAAAACGGTAACGCCGTTCAATCCGGACGATTCAAACTCATTCAATACGTCTTACACCACAAAAGTCTATGACTCGCTGGGCAACTCGCACACGGTAACCCAGTACTTCACTAAGACCGCTTCTAACTCTTGGGAAGTGAATGTTCAAGTGGATGGTGGCGCAACACCAGTGACAACGGTGCCAGTAACGTTTGACAAAGACGGTTCGCTTTCTTCACCGACGGCTCCGTTTAATGTTTCATTCCCTGCGGCAGGCGCAAACGCGATGAGTGTCGACATTAACTTGAAAGGCAGCACGCAGTTTGGTGCGAAATTCGGCGTAAGTACTAACAGCCCGAATGGTTACACATCCGGTAAGCTTACAGGTGTACGCGTTGAAGGTAATGGCATGGTTTACGCGACCTACAATAACGGCCAATCACAGCTGCAAGGTCAAGTTATACTTGCAGACTTCGCCAACACACAAGGTTTAGCAAAAGTGAGTGGTACGGCGTGGACTCAAAGCTTCAGCTCTGGTGCGCCAATCACGGGTGTCCCTGGTTCAGGTACGTTGGGTGATTTAACCCCAGGTGCGCTAGAAGGTTCTAACGTTGACCTAACCAGTGAGCTTGTGGCGCTTATGACCGCACAGCGTAACTACCAAGCAAACGCGAAAACCATCTCTACCAGCGACAAGCTAACTCAAGCTTTGTTTAACGCGGTGTAATGGGAGTTTTGCATGGATAGCTTGTTATTTACTGCAACGTCAGGTGCGAGTCGAGTTCTTAAGGCTCAGCACGTGCGTTCAAACAACTTATCAAACGCTGATACTGCTGGCTTTCGAGCGGATATGGAGCGCGTGCGCAGTGTAGAAATGCAAGGCCCAGGTTTTGATGGTCGCACTATGGTTGTGACCAACTCTGCCTCAACGCGCTTTGATTCTGGCGACATTATGAAAACGGGACGCCCGTTGGATGTCGCCATCATGGGTGAGGGTTATCTCGCTGTTGAAACCCCTGCGGGTAACGAAGCGTACACGCGAGCGGGCAATATCCAAGTCGACACTTTTGGTGCCATGACCATCAACGGTTTTCCTGTTCTTGGTGAAAATGGGCCTTTGGTTGTGCCTGATTATCAAAAGATTGAAATTAGCGAGCGTGGTCAAGTATCTGTGATTCCACCAGGTGGTGGCGCAGAAATCGTCGCGGGAACGTTGAAGTTGGTTAAACCAGAAATGAACCAACTTCAAAAAGAGAGTGACAGCCTACTGCACAGTGTAGATGGCGTGCCATTCGCTGCCGATGAAACCGTGCAACTTTCTCCTGAGCACATTGAGGGCAGTAACGTATCTGCCATTGATGAGTTGATTAGCGTGATGTCGTTGACGCGTAACTTCGAGATGCAAGTTCGCATGATGAAAACGGCCGAGACGTTGGCACAAGCTGGTAATAAATTAATGGCGGCGAGATAAGTCTCGCCCCGCAAGGAGTAATAAAAAATGCATTCAGCATTATGGGTAAGTAAAACAGGCATGGCAGCGCAGGACACGAAAATGACTGCCATTTCTAACAACCTAGCGAACGTAAATACAGTTGGCTTTAAGCGTGACCGAGTTGTATTCGAAGACCTTTTCTACAGCATTCAGCGTCAACCTGGTGCTCAAGTAGACCAAGTTAACGAGTTGCCAAGTGGTATTCAGCTAGGTAGTGGTGTTCGCGTAGTTGGTACGCAAAAAGTGTTTACGCAAGGTAACACTCAAAATACAACACAAGAGTTGGACCTTGCCGTTATGGGACAGGGTTTCTTTCAAATCGAAAACTCGGATGGACAGATCATGTACACACGTAATGGTCAGTTCCATGTCAACTCTGAAGGCTTGATGGTTAACAGCCAAGGCTTGCCGTTAGAGCCACAAATTCAGATCCCAGATAATGCCTCTTCATTCTCTGTTGGTGTTGATGGCACGGTAACAACAACGACGGCGGACGATCCAACGCCACAGCAGCTTGGTCAAATCACACTCGCAAAATTCATTAACCCAGCAGGCTTAGAGGCTGTGGGTGGTAACTTGTTCCGTGAAACGGAAGCCAGCGGCCCGGCAGATGAACTGATTGCTGGTGAAGATGGCGCAGGCCTCATCAAGCAAGGTGCATTGGAAGGTTCAAACGTACAAGTAGTGGAAGAGATGGTCGACATGATCACGACTCAACGTGCGTATGAGATGAATGCGAAAGTGGTCTCTGCTGCAGATGACATGCTGAAGTTTGTTTCGCAATCAATGTAAGTATGAAATTGGTGATGATGAAGGAAAAAGCAATGAAATGGCTTTCTAAGAGTTGGGCAGTAGCCGCCGTGTTGCTGGTGGGATGTGCCGGCCGTCAGGAATTTATTCCGCCTGAGCCAAATGCCGAGGAATACGCACCACCAACGCTCGATTACACGTTGCCGGAAACCCAGTCTGGTAGCCTTTATCGTCACCAATACACGATGACCCTGTTTCAGGATCGTCGTGCTTACCGAGTTGGCGATGTGTTAACGGTTCAACTATCAGAAGAAACCTCATCGAGCAAAAAAGCGGGTACTAAGTTTGGCAAAAGTTCAGCGGTTAATTTCGCGGCGCCGACCATTGGAACGAAAACGTTCGATGAGCTAGGGGTTAGTGTCGATGGCAGCCGCAACTTTGATGGCAGCGCTTCAAGCTCACAGGGTAACAAGCTGCAAGGTGCTATCACCGTAACGGTACACGAGGTGTTACCTAATGGTGTATTGCGTATCAGTGGCGAAAAATGGCTGCGCCTTAACCAGGGAGATGAGTTTATTCGTCTCACTGGCATTGTTCGTGTGGATGATATTAATCGCAGCAACCAAGTTTCTTCTCAACGAATTGCTGATGCACGAATTACTTACGCAGGTCGCGGAGCTCTGGCTGACAGCAACGCAGCCGGATGGCTAACTCAATTCTTCAACAGCCCATGGGTACCTTTCTAATGAAGACAATGCAATCTTTCTTTACGTCTTTCCTATTGGTGTTGACCTTGGGATTACCAACCACTTCACATGCTGAAGTGGAAATTCCGATCATGGACTTGGTCGATGTACGCGGCATTCGAGAAAACCAATTGGTTGGTTATGGTTTGGTGGTTGGCTTAGCTGGCCAGGGTGACCGAAACCAAGTGAAATTTACTTCTCAATCTATCACCAACATGCTTCGTCAGTTTGGGGTTCAAATTGATGACAGTATGAACCCTAAGCTACGAAATGTGGCTTCTGTGAGCGTGACAGCGTCCGTTGATCCAATGGCGGGCCCCGGACAAACTTTGGACGTGGTCGTGTCTTCAATTGGTGACGCGAAAAGCCTCCGTGGCGGTACGCTATTGTTGACGCCTTTACGCGGTATTGATGGTGAAGTGTATGCCATTGCACAAGGAAACGTCGTGGTGGGCGGTTTATCTGCAGAAGGGCGAAGTGGCTCCAAAGTCGAAGTTAACACGCCAACGGCAGGTCGCGTCCCGAATGGTGCGACGTTAGAGAGAGAAATCAAAACTGATTTCAACCAGCGTGATGAAGTCACCTTAAACCTGCGTAAACCAAGCTTCACGACGGCAAAAAATATCGCGCGTGAAATCAACAACACTTTTGGGCCTAACGTTGCTGTTGCGATCAATAAAGCGCGCATTGATATGCGTGCACCAAAAGATACCCAACAGCGCGTAGTGATGATGTCGATGCTTGAAGAAATGAGCGTCGTGGAAGGCCGCAAGCCGGCTCGAATTGTCTTTAACTCTCGTACGGGAACGGTCGTGATCGGTAAGAGTGTCAAAGTTAGTGAGGCAGCAGTGAGCCATGGCAACTTAACCGTGCGAATTTCTGAATCACAACAAGTCAGTCAGCCAAATGCGTTTGCAAATGGCGATACGAAAGTCGTTAACCAAACGGATCTTGATGTGAACGAAGATTTAGCTCAAATGGTGATTTGGCCTCCAGGCACGGAGCTCAACACTATTGTGACTGCGGTAAACAGCTTAGGTGCCACACCTACTGACTTAATGTCTATCCTGCAAGCACTGAGCGAAGCGGGTGCATTGAACGCTGAATTGGTCGTGATTTAAGGAGTTAAGGATGAAACTAGACAGTACCAATGAACAAACTCAACTGAATTCGATGCTGTATCACGACAACAGCGCACTTGCCAACATCAAGCAGAGTCGAGATCAGGAAGGCGCGCTTGAAGTAGTGGCGGGTCAATTTGAGGCGATGTTTTTACAAATGGTGCTGCGTCAAATGCGCAGCAGCAGCGATGTTCTAGCGGATAAAGACAGCCCGTTTGCGAGCCAACAGCAAGGTGTTTTCCGCGATATGTACGATGGGCAACTGGCAATGGAACTGGCAAAAAAGCAGAGCTCTGGCATTGCCAATATGCTCATCCAGCAACTTAGCCCCTCTATGCGCGAAGTCGCCTTTGATGCTGCGCGTAACATCTCATCTGCAAACGATGGTAAAGGTGCGAATTCTGAATCTATCTCACAGCTTGATGCTAACGAGATTGAGGGGAACTCGAGCTTATTTAATACCGCCTCTCAAGCCGTCGCCTCTGTAAAACAGGTGCTCGGTGAGGCCGGTATGACTACCGCGTTTTCTCAGCCGTTGATCAGGAAAATGGAGCTGTAAATGAACCTAGTTAATATTGCCCTTTCAGGTTTAGGCGCGAACCGCGTGGCCTTAGACGTAACGGCACAAAACGTGGCGAACGTGAATACTGTGGGCTACAGCCGTCAACAAGCATTGATGGCATCAGTCGATGACGGAAAAGCTAACCGCTTAAGCCCTGGTCTAGGGGTAGAGGTCACCAGCATTCGCCGCGTTACAGACCAATTTCTGATTAAGCAAACGTGGTCAACTAACAGTATGGCGGCGTACGCTTCTGGTTACACCAGCAACATGAGCCAATTGGAAAATACGCTAGGGGCCGATGGCTTCAGTATTTCTGCTGGTTTGGACTCTCTAAACGCTGCGCTTAACGATGCCACGGTTAAGCCTGAGTCGATCCCTTACCGTCAACAAATCATCAACGAATCTGAAGCGTTGGCACGCCGCTTTAATACGCTGACCGAGTCTTTGCACAATCAACATAAAGATATGAGCGATCAGCGTAATGCGGCACTCAACCACGCGAATAGCCTCATGGAAAACATCGCGAAGGTAAACAAGCAGCTGGTTGAAATGCAAGGAACAGGCGGCAACCCATCGCAACTTATGGATGAACGAGATAAATTGATCGGCGAGTTATCTCAAACCATCGAAATCAGAACAACAGAACAGCCTGACGGCAGTGTTCAGGTAACGTTGACCTCTGGTCAGCCACTTGTGATGGGCACGGACCATGGCAAACTCGCAGCCGTTCCAGACCCTAGTGACCCTTACGTAGCAGACTTACACGTAACATTCTCAAGCCAAAGTTTTGCGATTGGTGACTCTCTTGGTGGCAAATTAGGTGCGATTAACGATTATCAAACCGATGTATTAAAACCAAACCAATTGGCTTTGAATGACATGGCGAAAGCATTAGCGGATGAATACAACGCTGTGCTCGCTACTGGACAAGATTTAAATGGTAACCCAGGTAAACCATTGTTCAGTTACGACCCTGCCAACCCAGCGGCAAGTTTGGATATCACTGAGTTGACTCCAGGTGAGCTTGCGTTTTCAAGTGATGGTACGCCAGGTAATGCGGATGTATTGCAGTCGTTGATTAATTTAAGCAACAAGCCTGTTTCTGTGACTGGCTATGGCTCAGTGAGTTTGAATGACGCATTCAGTTCTATGGTGGGTCAAACCGCGATTAAAGCACGCCAAGCAGACGCCGATTACCAAGCTAAGTTAGCCATGAACAAGCAAGCACATGCGGCTCGTGACAATGTGAGTGCCGTTAACAGTGATGAAGAAGCGGCTAACTTAATGACGTTTGCTAATGCACACAATGCCAACATGAAAGTGATCAGCACAGCGAATCAGCTGTTCGATTCTGTATTGCAGTTATTCTAAAGGAAACCCAGATGCGAATCAGTGACAATCAATTTAGCCAAATGATGCTGCAAAGCCTGCAAGGTAACAATGCAGGTCTGGGGCACGTGCTACAACAAATGACGACAGGTGAGCGTCTAACTAAACTATCTGACGATCCAATGGCATCGATTAAGCTGCTTAATTTGGATCGTGAAAACAGTGCCATCGCCCAATATCAAAACAATATCGCAAACGTCAAAACCACGCTTTCGAGTCAAGAAACACATTTAGACTCAGTGAAAGAGAGCCTAATGAGCATGCGTGATATTGCATTATGGGGCGCGAATGGCTCACTGACTGATCAAGACCGTACCGGTATGATCACGGAGCTAAAGAGCTATCGTGATTCAATTGAGTCGTCTTTCAATGCTCAGGATGAAGAAGGACATTACCTATTTTCAGGCACCAAAACTGACACCCCTGCTATAAACAGTGCAAGCGGTAGTTATGTCATCGAGGGCAACAGCGATAAACGTGTCGTGACGATTGCGAAAGGCGTAACGATGGGTTCCAACATGACGGCAAAGGACATTTTGGACCTTGGTGGCGGCAAAAACGTACTGGATCAAATTAATAATCTAATTACAGAATTTGAGAACCCGAGTCCGAATTTCCAAGCCGAAGTGGACGCAAGCCTGAGTGCCATTGATGATACGTTGGCAAGCGTACTTGGCACGATGACGGAGATTGGTGGCCGACACAATAACCTAGATTTGGTTGGCGGTGCTCATGGTGAGAATAAACTGTTCGTCGATAAAGTATCAGGTGACCTCTCAGCTCTGGATTACGGTGAAGCATCGGTACGCTTGAGCAATTACATGGCGGCTTTGCAAGCAACGCAAGCGAGCTATGTAAAGATCAATGATCTATCGTTGTTTGACCGTCTATAAGGTTAGGAAGTTCTTTTATGGTAATGAGTACAGTAGAGGTCAGACCCCATAGCATACGCTTGGGTGGGCAAGAACAAGCCTCTATCATGCCGACCCGTTCTGCAGACTCAAGTACTGCAATTAAACCGCGCCCGGCGCAAGTTCAGGCTGACACTGCGTCAGCCTACTCTGTCTCTGGGATTCAACTGACCCAGGGTCAGCAGCAAGCGACGGCAGTGCAGATCGCATCGAAATCGTTGCAGGTGATTGGCAAAGAGCTGACTCAAATTAAACGTGGCTTGACGCAAGCGGTGAATCAAGGCGTACAAAATGTACCTGGCTTGCAGGATACATTGGTTCGTTCTAAAGCCACCATTCAGAACGTTGTGGAGCATGCTCGTTTCGACGGCCAGAAAGTGCTCAACAACGAACTGCATTTAAAGCTAGATAAAGCAGACATTCGTCGCTTTTCTATTCCTGGCTTGAACGTGCATCGCTTAAGTGACAAGGCTGAGCAAATTCGTTTGGATTTCCCTCAGGGTCAAGCGGTAATGATTCAGTTCGATGGACAAGCCGATGGTGCTCGAACTGTCAAAATGCTTGACCGAAGCTTGATTGCTTTAGGGATGCGTGCCTCATTAGCTGACGATGGCAGCATTTTATTTGAAGCCAGAGACAACGCTTATCAGCAAATGCAGCAGAAAGTGATGGTCACGGGCGAAGGGCACCGTTTTCCTGCGGGCCAGCCGAACGTTCTAAATCTAAAGTCAGAGCCAGATGGTATTGCAGAACTTGGGTTTGATTTGGCGTCACGCGATGGCATGAAACAGACGATTGCCAAAGTGAACCAGCACCTAAGACAAGTGCAAACGAGCTTGCAGGAAGCGAAAGCATTTCATGGAGAGTTGAATACTCAAATGCGCTCAATTCAAAATAAAACCGCGCAGCTTTCTGTGGATGATGTGAATGCAAAACTGGATGGTTTTGTGCAGAAGTCTGGTGAGTTTACCTCGACTTTTCAAGCGTTGAATGCACAAGCAAACGTGCGTCGTCATACGGTTGTTGCGTTGCTAAAATAACGAACACTCCAATGATTCCCGGCTTTGCATCGCTATCGCCCCCCAATAACGAGAACGGTGCATTGTCGGGAATCTCTCTTTAATTCGTTTATGGTTCGAGTGCTTTTGCCACCGAGCGATTCAATTTCTGGAATAACCACCCAAGCGCGATTAAAGATGCTCCTAAACCTAAGAAGCTGATTGCTCTCCAGAACCCATCCAGAGAACTAACATCCCATAAGAATACTTTGAGTGCGACAAAAGCTAAAACCACTAGACCCACGCGCTGCATCATCAACCCTCTGTGTGTCACACCGCGCCAAGTAAGCAATCCACCCACGAGCAAACCTGCTACTGAATAACTGAACAGTTCTGCCATGCTGGTCGGTTGGTACAACATCATGGATGTGGTTTGCCAGAATTGACGGATAGACATACCTAACCAAATAGCAGCAAGTGCAAAGCCTAGGCTAGCAACCGCAAATCGATGAACATGTAACGTATTCCAGCCTCTAAAGGTTGCGATAAGTAGGATGCAAGCTGGCAGCAACCAGCCGACGCTTAGCATATTAATAACGGGAAGAGCTTGGGCTGAGACGTTGTCAGTCACCAATGGCGACTCTGCCGTATTAAGCAAAATTATCAGCAATGCGAAGGCACACCAAAGCAGGTAGCTGTAGGCTTCATAGATGCGGCTTAAGCGTTGTGCAAATTGGCTACGGTAGCTGTACACCAAACCCATAACCAACGCTTGGTTAGCAAAAACGATGGCGCTTGTGAAATCAAGGTGTCCCAAATAGCCGTACTGCCCAGTTAACCAGTAGTTGGTTTGGGTGAATAGCGCCATTAAGAATACATGCAAAAATGCGCCTTCAAACCAGTTGGTCAGTTCGAGGTCCACTTGCTTTAGCGTGGCTCGAGCATAGAGCAGGATGATGAGAGACGGTAGGTAACTCACAATAACCCAAGCCCAATGTCCTGCTTCTACGGGTTGCCATTCAGGGATGAAGGGTAAAAGTGTGAGGCGGATGACCAGTATCCCCATCGCCACTTTAATCGCCCAACTTGCGGGGCGAAATAACCCTGATTGCGTCTGTAGCGCCATTACCGCAACTTGTATCGAGATTGCTGTCGTCAACCAGGTATCGCTTAACCAAACAAAGGCGACGCCTACGATTAAAGCGTGCATGACGGCAGAACATTCCAATGCTAGCGAATGTAAGCGCTGACCAAGTACAACGTAATAAACGGTCACCAATGCGCAGAATGCAGTCCAGTGCCACAGGTAGCCTTGCATAAATTCGTCGACATAAAACAACGTAATCAAACTCATTGCTGGAGCCAGTACCAACAGAAGTACGCCGCTAAGTTGCGATCGGTCACTGAGTGACTGGCAATAAGTTCGACAGCAGATCAGTGCAATACTGGTGGCCAATGCGAGTAAGATACTGGCACCATGTTCTGGCATATACAAAGCGTCAAACGCGACAGTGAGGACAACAAGTGCGGTCGCAGAGACCAATATGGAAGGCAAAAATACGCGCAATGACCAACCTGTGCGAACCGCTGGGAGCCATACTGTCGCAACGAGCAGCGCATAACAGTACACCATTTGCAGTGTGTCCAATTCTGGCATTCTAGTGACAGCCGAAAAGGTCAATAACGCAATCGCGAGAGAGGTAGCGGTCGGCGGATTTGTCCACTTATTCTGGCATTGATGAGAACGAGGATTGAGTGTCCAACCCAGTCTTGGAACGGCGAAAATAAGATAGAGCGTAATGGAGAGATAAATAGCCAGCCAAGAAAAAAGCGTCTCAAGCGGCATGCTTTCAATGAGCAACAGCATCCAAACAACATGTGGAAGCGCGATGCTTGGAGAAATCCATGCACTACGCACTTTTTGCATTAGCAATGTTGCCGCGACCGAGATCGCGCTGATATACCCAGCTAATAAGAAGTAATTAGGCTCGCTTCCACCAATCCATAACGGTGCGGTATATCCACCAATCAGACCAAGCACCGCCATCAACGGCCCTTGCTGTAAAGATAGAGCCAAGCTGCAAAATGCGGCAGCGGCTAAGATGATAAGCGAGACACTAGGTGTCAGCATTTGATAAACAACAAACGCAAAGATAACCGTGCAGTAAATGCCAGTTAGCCCGGTTCCGGTAACGGCGGCAGGCACATAAGTAAAGCCTTGGGCTCGTGTTGCTCGTTGAGGATTTTGTTGTTCTTTGCGGTGGAACCATTCGCCAACAAGCACCATAAGTAACGAGAGTACAAACGCAAAGGACACACGCATAAGTGGCGAAAACTCAATGTGACTACCAATAACCTGTACGAGATACCCCCCACCAATTAGCATTGCCAGCGCGCCCACCCAAACCAACCAGTTTTCTTGAATGTTGCTAAACAGACTCTGCACTCTACTTGGTAATATAGACTCTTGTTCTTGACTAAAAACGTCCAGTTGAACTTCGCTTGTCTGGTATTGAGCTTGATGTGTTGTGTTTGGATAAGATGCTCGGTCGGTAATCGGGTCATGCTCCTTAGAGGATGAGGAGTTTGCTTCTTTTGCTACCTCTTCAACGCTGGATTGTTGGCGCGTTGGTTGGTTCGAGTCCTTATTTAGACTGACTCGCAGTGATGTTACCTCTTCACGAAGTTTGGTTAGCTCTTTTTCTAAAAGTGCTGCTCGGTTGGCGGCTTTCACTCCGATGAGGATGGCGAGCAACGCCATGAACAGTGCTAGTATTACGTACAATCCATTTCTCCCTGCGTACGTCGCGTGACACACGATTCTTAACTTTGAGCACGTACGCTAAAGCTTAGTCCAAGCGCTTTGCCTTAGCTTCATATAGTGCTAGGTTCCGCGCTTTCTTTAAGAATCATTCTACATAATGAAACTCAATGCGTAATGATGAATTCGACAAAGCGACATACTTGTGTGTCACTTTAAGATCTGATGAACAGAAATGAGTCGTTAAGTCATTGGGGTTCAACTATATTCATAATTCTGATGCGATACCCAAGTGACCTCAAAAATGTGCATTTCAGAGGCATGCTGTCGAAGAGTCGAAGGTAAGCCGTTTAGTCTGCATGCCAAGTCATGCTTATTGAACCGCACGCCCGAGGTTATTTGGGTATAGCGCATTCACGCGAAAAAAGACAAAACAGGTAATGATTAATGCAAGTGGGTAATGAAGCGCTGGTTCTATCAGCGGTTGGGGTCATTGGTTTAGGTTGTCAGTGGTTGGCATGGCGATTGCGCTTACCAGCGATTTTATTTTTGCTGCTAGCTGGGTTGATTGTCGGGCCATTTATGCAGTGGTTAAATCCAGATGAGATTTTAGGGAATTTGCTCTTTCCGTTGGTTTCATTGGCGGTTGCGGTGATTCTTTTCGAAGGCAGCTTGACCCTAAACTTTAAAGAAATTCGCGGTGTGAGTGGCTCAGTCTGGAGTATCGTTTCCATCGGGGCCATCATTTCGTGGGCAGCAACCAGTATTGCGACGCACTATTTCCTCGGTTTTACTTGGGAGCTCGCCATGTTGTTCGGCAGCTTAACCGTGGTAACAGGTCCGACGGTGATCGTGCCACTTCTTCGGACGGTAAGACCTAACAGTACGCTTGCTAATATATTGCGTTGGGAGGGGATCTTGATTGATCCACTCGGTGCGCTTTTTGTTGTGATGGTTTATGAGTTCATCGTATCGCACAGCGCGATAAATAGCGTCGAAGTGTTCGGGACGCTCATTGCCGTGGGCGTCATTCTTGGTGCGGCCTCTGGCGCAGCAGTCGCAACGATTATGCGCCGTGCGTGGCTACCGGAATACTTGCAGCCATTTGCGGTTTTGATGATCGTGCTCGGCGTATTTTCCGTCTCCAACCATATTGAGTCTGAAGCCGGATTACTCACGGTTACTGTAATGGGTATGTGGCTTGCCAACGCAAAGGGCATCAATATTCAACAAATTCTGCACTTTAAAGAGCACTTGACCATATTGCTGATCACCGGCCTATTTATTTTCCTTGCTGCACGCATCAGCTTGGATGATTTTGCTGCGCTGGGTAGTGGCGCGTTATTGCTGTTTGTATTTATGCAGTTGGTGTCGCGTCCGTTGTCGATTTTCCTCTCAACCATCCGCAGTAACTTGAGACTTAAAGATAAACTGTTTCTGTCTTGGGTTGCACCGCGCGGTATTGTCGCTGCCTCTATTTCGTCTCTTTTCGCGATCAAATTGACCGAATACGGTATTGATGAAGCGATTTTACTGGTTCCTATGACCTTCATGGTGATCATCGGAACGGTTGTTTTACAAAGTGCAACGGCACGTCCTGTCGCATTGATGTTGGGCGTCGCGGAGCCAGCGCCACGCGGCTTCTTGTTGATTGGTGCTAACCGAGTAGCCAGAGAAATTGGTCAAGCGTTGGCACGTTATGACCGCCGCATATTGATGACCGATTCTAACTGGGAGTACATCAGTCAAGTTCGTATGTTGGGGCTGGATTACTACTACGGGAATCCGATTTCTAGTCACGCAGATGACAATTTGAACCTGATAGGGGTGGGACAAGTCGTTGCATTAACGCCTGATCAGCATTTCAACATTATGGCTTGCATGCAATTTGTCGACGAGTTTGGTGAAGATAAAGTTCACTGCTTGCAAAAAGTGAAAACCAACGGCAATGGTAGCGAGAAGCACTCCGTGGCTCAGGAGTACCACGGTAAATTGCTGATGGGCGGTAACGTAAGCTATACGCAGCTGGCCAGTTTATTGAGCCGCGGTGCAGAGATAAAACACACGAAATTGAGCGACAACTTTACGTATCAAGACTACTTAGCGCACCACAAAGGGAACTCGGTAGTACCGTTGTTCCACGTTGAAGAAAAAGGGAAAATTCAATTCTGTGATGACCCTGAGCAGTTTGCTCCAACCACCACAAGCACCGTTGTGTCTCTGATTCTGTCAGAAAGCGCAAAGTAAATTAGAGAAGTATGCGGCCCATTTTTATCGTGGTGTCTCGCACGCTGATTACTTCAACTTGGAGAAACACTCGCCTGCTTGTTTAAAACAGAAGGCGAGTTTCTCTTCCTATAATGTCAGAGTAAGTCGTGATTCATTACTGGTTTCGGAAAAGTAATCTCGTGAATTCAGAAAATTCGCATTGACGTTACTGATAAGGATCGCAATACTGCGCGACTGTTTTACTTTAGGGTGACATTATGGCTCCGCAAACTAACCGAAAAGATTTACATCTAGACGCTGTTTTACATCATGACATGAGCATGAAGCATAAAACGGCGGGCTTTGAGTCTGTCGAGTTTGAACACTGCGCGCTGCCAGAATGTGACTTTCAGGCGATCGACCTTTCGACAGAGTTTCTTGGCCACCGACTGGCGCTGCCGTTTCTGATTAGCTCAATGACAGGTGGAGCAAAAGACGCAGAAGTGATCAATTGTCGTTTGGCTGAAGCTGCCAGTGAATTAGGCATTGCGATGGGCGTGGGTTCGCAGCGTATTAGCTTAGAAGAGCGCCAACACGCAGGTCTAGGTAAAACCATTCGTGATTTAGCCAAAGATGTGCCGCTTTATTCCAACCTTGGAGCCGCTCAGTTGCGCGACAAAGGTAAACTTGATAATGCGCAGCGTGCGGTTGAATCCATTCAAGCGGATGCGTTGTTTGTACACGTAAACCCAATGCAGGAAGTGTTTCAGAAAAATGGCGACCATAATTGGATTGGCGTCTTACACGCTATCGAGCAGCTTAAATCTCGCGTGAATGTTCCGATCATTATCAAAGAAGTCGGTTTTGGTATAAGTGGTCACGTTGCGCAGCGATTGGTTGACGCCGGTGTGGATGCCATTGACGTAGCGGGCGCGGGTGGCACAAGTTGGAGCGCGGTTGAAGGCTATTGCCAAGATAATCCGAAAATGCAGCGTGCAGCCGAGCTTTTTCGCGATTGGGGTATCCCGACGGCAAAATGTTTGACTCAGATAAGAGCACAGCATCCTACATTACCTTTGATTGCCTCAGGTGGTGTGCATAACGGACTTGAAGCGGCGAAAGCCATACATTTGGGCGCCAATCTCGTTGGGCAAGCGGGCGCAGTCTTGAAAGCGGCTACTATAAACACTCAAGCGGTGGTCGAGCACTTTGAGCAAATGGCGTTAGAGTTACGTTTAGCATGTTTTGGCACGGGGTCTTCTAAGATCAGCGCATTAACGCAAGCGCGCTACTTATAGGTGTTTATGGTGTCATTTACGCAGCTTGGCTCAATAATTTTTCGGTGTCTTAACACGTAGACTGATAATTTCGTTATAGTTGATACAAAAGTCACTTCAACAAGTGACTGCTTAGTTCAGACAGTTGAATGGGCATTTGTTGAAGCGATTGAGTTTTATTTTAATATTGTTTGCAACTGGAACCTTAAATTTATGAAAAAACTAGTCATGCTGATGTTGGCGGCTTCTGCTTTAACCGCTTGTAGTGATGAAGTGGGCACTGAAGGCTGGTGTAACGACATGCGCGATAAGCCAAAAACAGAATGGACAGCAGACAACGCAGTAGACTTTGCGAAGCACTGTGTTCTTCAAGATGGTGTGGGCAGCGAGCAATGGTGTGAGAACTTGAAAGATAAGCCAAAAGGTGACTGGAGTGCAAACGAAGCCACCAGCTTTACTAAGCACTGCATTTTCTAAGCACTACACTTTCTCAACACGGCGTCTCTCATTAAGAGCGATGACTGTGTTAGACAAAATATTAAGAAAACACCAAGCGTCTTGCTTGGTGTTTTTGTATCGACAATAGCTTGAGCTCTCACGTGCTGAGCACACCTATCTTTCCTCTGAGTAGAGTGTTTTACATTTTCGTTTCATTTTTGAAAACCTGTATTACCTGCCTTTAATTTTTCGCATTGCAGTGGCATGGTGTCGGTGTATTCGTCTAATTCAATTAGATTCATAACAAAAAGGGACTCAAATGGAAGTACTCAAAGGCTCATGTCTGTGTGGTAAGGTGAAATTGGAAGTGGCAGATGAATTCAAGTACATGGGAAATTGCCATTGCTCGGAATGTCGAAAATTTACTGGCTCTGACTATTCATCGGCGGGCGGTATTGCTCTAGATAAGTTGCTCATTATCCAAGGAAAAGAGGATATTCAAACTTATCAGAAAAGCGAAAATACCATGTTATGTTTTTGTCGCCATTGTGGATCGAGCCTGTATTCGAAAAAGAACAATGGGATTGTCAATATTCGCCTAGGTGTCTTGGATGATGCTCCATCCCACAAGCCAAATTTCCATATTTTTGTCGCGTCCAAAGCGCCGTGGCTTGAGATATCGGATAACCTGACTCAGTTTGAGGCCGGGCCCAAATAGAGTAGTAGCGGAAGAGAATTATTTAGTAACAGAGGGCGTTGCAATAAGTCTGCAACGCCCTCTGCACTTTTATTTTTGAAATTAGAACAGAGATGATTATTTTGCGTCTTGCAGTTCTTCTAAGCCACCTGCATTGTGCAGATTCGTGAACCCTTGCGATTGCAAATATTGATACGCTTTACCAGAGCGGTTAC
Organism: Vibrio sp. RM-41-2B; assembly: GCF_024744415.1. Lineage (NCBI taxonomy): Bacteria > Pseudomonadati > Pseudomonadota > Gammaproteobacteria > Vibrionales > Vibrionaceae > Vibrio > Vibrio sp. RM-41-2B. The sequence continues at coordinate 142,223 of NZ_JAMQWD010000005.1, forward strand.
CACTGCGGCAGTACAACACGATCGCTTGATCTTTATCGACGTCTTGGAAATGTTTATCAAGATCAGATAAAGGGAAATTGACCGCATTGTCTAAATGCCCCTCAGAGAATTCTTGCGGCGTGCGTACATCGACAATCATTGCGCCTTTCTCAATCAGTTGCCACCCTTGCTCAGCACGCTCAGAAGCCGCAACGCTGAAAGAAAGCAAGCCAACGCACAATGTTGCAAGAAACAGAGATACGACCTTTTTCATTGTTTGATTATCCTTTTTAAGAGTATGTAACCACTCTAGATTTGATTGAACACATTTTCCATCATAAAGAGGTTTTAAGTGGTCGTGAATGTCAAAAGTTTCGATAGAAGATTTTATTCAATTCAATAAAAAATTTTTATGAAATCCACCTCTTGAACTCCAATTTTTCGACCTTATTATTCTCATCGAAAGCGAGCGGTCGACTCGCAAATCCATCTTGATGTTTATTCTGTCTTTTATTTTTGGTTCCAAGTAGGAGGCACTTAAAAATGAAAATTCGTCCTTTAAATGACAAGCTAATTGTTGAAAGACAAGAGGTGGAAAATAAATCTGAAGGGGGAATCGTTTTAACTTCTCAGTCGGTGAAAAAATCAAACCGCGGGAAAGTCATTGCTGTTGGTTTAGGTAAACGCCTTGAAAATGGCGAACGCGCTGCGATGGAAGTCAAAGTGGGCGACCAAATCATTTTCAATGACGGTTACGGGGTGAAAACCGAGAAAATTGACGGCGCAGAATACTTGATTCTGTCCGAATCTGATGTGTTAGCAATCGTTGAGTAATTATTTTTGTAGTAGTTTTTTGAGGAGATAATTATGGCTGCAAAAGACGTATTATTTGCTAATGACGCACGTCAAAAAATGCTGAAAGGTGTGAACTTACTGGCGGACGCAGTAAAAGTGACACTAGGCCCTAAAGGCCGCAACGTTGTGCTTGATAAATCTTACGGCGCGCCAACCATTACCAAAGATGGTGTGTCTGTAGCGAAAGAAATCGAACTGAAAGACAAGTTCGAAAACATGGGCGCGCAAATGGTGAAACAAGTGGCGTCCAAAGCGAATGATGAAGCAGGTGACGGTACAACGACCGCTACTGTACTGGCGCAATCTTTCATCAACGAAGGTCTTAAAGCGGTAGCTTCTGGCATGAACCCAATGGACCTAAAACGTGGTATCGACAAAGCTACTGAAGCGGCGGTTGAGAAACTACGTGAAATGTCTAAGCCATGCAGCGACAAAGAATCCATCACCCAAGTGGGTAGCATTTCTGCAAATAGCGATCGCGCGATCGGTGAAATCATTGCAGAAGCGATGGAAAAAGTGGGTCGCAATGGCGTGATTACGGTGGAAGAAGGCCAAGGTCTAGACAACGAATTGTCTGTGGTTGAAGGTATGCAATTCGACCGCGGTTACTTGTCGCCATACTTCATCACTAACCAAGAAAATGGCAGCGTAGAGCTAGACAACCCTTACATCCTATTGGTGGACAAAAAAGTCAGCAGCATCCGCGAGCTATTGCCAGTGCTAGAAGAAGTGGCGAAATCTTCTCGCTCGCTATTGATCATTGCTGAAGACATCGAAGGTGAAGCGCTAGCGACATTGGTTGTGAACAACATGCGCGGCATCGTGCGTGCGACGGCGGTGAAAGCACCTGGTTTTGGTGACAACCGTAAAGCGATGATGGAAGACATTGCGGTACTAACCGCAGGTACGGTCATCTCTGAAGAAATCGGCCTAGAACTCGAAAAAGCAACGCTAGAGCAACTAGGTAGCGCGAAGAAAGTGACCATCACCAAAGACACAACAACTATTGTGGGTGGCGCAGCAGAAGCAAGCGCGATTGCTGATCGTGTGGCTTCGATTGAAAAACAAATCGAAACAACCACTTCTCAATACGACAAAGACAAGCTTCAACAACGTGTTGCGAAGCTTTCTGGCGGCGTAGCGGTGATCAAGATCGGCGCTGCAACCGAAGTTGAGATGAAAGAGAAGAAAGACCGCGTGGACGATGCGCTACACGCTACTCGCGCAGCGGTTGAAGAAGGTATTGTTGCTGGTGGTGGTGTTGCCCTAACTAAGATCGCGAAAGAATTGGCGGATCTAAAAGGCGACAACGATGACCAAAACGTGGGTATCCGAGTTGCGCTACGTGCAATGGAAGAGCCTCTTCGTCAAATCGCAACCAACGCAGGTGACGAAGCTTCAGTCGTAGCGAATGCTGTCAAAGCGGGTGATGCCGATTACGGTTACAACGCTGCAACAGGTGAATACGGCAGCATGATCGAAATGGGTATCTTGGACCCTGCGAAAGTAACACGTTCAGCGCTTCAATTCGCGGCGTCTGTTGCTGGCTTGATGATCACGACTGAAGCGATGATCACCAACCACGTTGAAGACAAAGAACTTGATATCTAACGTTATCAATCGTTAGTGATTAAGTAGGCATTAAAACAACAATAACATTGCAAAACCTAAGCGGGCTCGCTTGAGCCCGCGAATCAGTCATTTGAGGTAAGTGTTATGACCCGTTTACCTGCGTTTTCTTTCTCAATATCTGAGCCGGGCGGTAATGAAGCTTCGTCAACGTGGCCGACTGCTATTCACTTCCCCCTCGTTCCAGCTGGGCCAGAGTTTTCGATCGAAAATGCTCTGCCTAAACGTCCGACAGTGACGATATTCACTATCGATCTGTCTCAGTTACTTAAAGGGGACGCTCGGGTCATTCATTAACTGTATCGAAACAGCCAACGTAAGTTGGCTGTTTTTTTCATTTCTGGGTGTAGGTCAAATTATTGATAATGTGAATCGTTTTCGTTTTATTGTTGCTATTTGTTCAATGTGTTAGCTTAAATTGGGATTGTTCCCAAGTAAGGTAATAAAATAATGAATAAGAAAATACTGCTTCCCTTAATATTAGGGATTTCCGCTACTGCCGCTGCTTCTGATAACAAGGTTGTAGAAAGTGTCTTGATTGATGACATCGCGCTAGAAGGTTACGTGAAAAAAAGCTATGAGGTCGTGATGCAAAGCGAGCCTGAGCTTTTCCCGTACGCGTTTCGTGGTAGCCGTGTGCAGGTGAAGTTACTGGTTGAGTTATTCCATAATTCAAAGAACGACAAAAAAGCGGCTCGCGTGATCACTCTGGGGAATGGTTATGTACCAGGTAATCCGGGTGTAAAACACACTTACGATGCTGCGATTGTGGACCGTTTTACTCAAAACTACCCAGTCACGTTCGACTACAGTATCTATCAAGCTGGTGGCACGCCGGTATTTAGTGAGGATTACTCACCGCAAAACGAAGCCAATGATGTTTCCGTATCGACAACCACGGTTGCTCCGTCTATCGGCTTAACCGCGACTGCAACACCGGGCTCGGCACCAAGTTTTTCTGGCTCGTTGACGACCGACCTGGGTGTGGCTTATACGTCTCGCTACTCAAGTAAGGATTACGTCACCGCAGCAAAACCAAAGGCTTCCATGGAACGTGGTATGGGTGTTAAGTGGACCACCTCTCTTAGCCAAATTTACACCAACGATTACCAGTACTACGGTAAATGGGCGGGCGTTTACCACTACACAGGTTGTTCAAACGAGAACCTATTACCAGAAGAGAACTTGCCGCGTTTGATCTACGGTTTCAAACCGAAATTTCAGTACGTGTTCACACCAGAATTTGAGCACGGAGAAGAGCCAAAAACGGAGATGATCGCACGAGCTGGCATGAAAGAAGTTGAGGAAGGTTTCTCTCGCAATGCGTGTAACTGGTACGATCAAGGCACAACGAGCCACTACACTGAGGCACAAATTCGCTTCACGATTGATTGGGATACGCTCACCGTTATCACTCAATAAACGTTTCACTTATCAGACCGAAGGTTTGTGGATTGTAATGCGGCTCTAGTAGCCGCATTTTTATCGTCGAAATCTGATCGCAAGCGCATTAAGTCTTTAAGCCCAGCATCGCGCCGAAAGTGACCAATCCCGCCCCACATGCTTGGGCGGATTGGCAGCAATCAACACGTTGTGAAACCTTCAACGGCAACACTCAGCAATCATTTGCGCATTTTTATTTTTGCATACAAGCCGCGGTGGGTAGCTTAGGCGCGGCGATGGGATCGTATCCTTTTGTTATGGACGATATTAAGCGCGGTAATTTGGTCGCGCCATTTGGTTTTGTGTTATCAGGTTGCAATTATGTTTTATTGAGCCAAGATAAAAAGCGTACAGAACTCGAACATAAATTCATCACGTGGTTACAAACGCAAATGGTAGAGTGTGTACCACTACCATCGCAGCAAAATACGCAAGGCGAATAGAAGGCGTAGAGCGTGATTACGTCAGTCAGTTTGATGGAAAAGGGCTTAGGAAATTGGAAATGGAAAACCTCAATATTGTTGAAATCAAATCATTTGTTCCAGCGAAAGATTACGCGCTCTCAAAACGTTTTTATGAGGCGATAGGCTTTGATATGGCGTCAGACTTCGGTGATGTGGCGTACTTCTCTCAAGGCAGTTGCGCGTTTCTTTTACAGAATTTTTATGAGCCAGAACACGGCAACAACTTCATGATGCACTTGCTCGTAGAAGACGCAGAAAGCTGGCATCAGCACTTATCCAAAGTAGGCCATGAGGAATTTGGTTCGCGTTTAACTGAGCTGGTCGAGCAACCTTGGGGTATGCGCGAATGTTGTTTGTTTGACCCTAGTGGCGTTTTATGGCGAATCGGTCAGAACATGAATACTGATTAACGCCAGTCCTCTTTTCACCACATCTATATCGCGCAGGTATTGAGATCTCGATACCTGCGCGTTTTGTTTTTGCTTAACCTTGCCAACGTTTCTCGCGCACTCACGCCTTTTTCGAGGTGGTGTGTGATGGACTGACCCCAAAAAGCTCCTCAAGCAGCATGGCTTTGAGTTCTGCTCTGACTTCTGCGCCACCGATTAACGCCAAAAGTGCGAGTCCTCCTGGAATAAGGATGACCATTAATATCGGTCTTAAAATATACGAAAAGCAGAAGATGGTCGGGAAGAAAATCAATCCTTGGCCTAGTTTGTTTAATACGTACATGAGCGATTCCTTTTGTTTCATATAAAATGAGCATGCTCAATTTTATAAATGAGCGCGCTCAATTTGTCAATCTCAACCACGCAAGGTATGATCCTTTCAGGCTCATTAAGCAGACACATCAATGACGAAGCGACAACAAACCAGAGATAAAATTCTAAAAGCCGCATGGGCATCTTTTGCTCAAAATGGCTATGACATGACGACCACAAGGCAGATAGCGAGAGAAGCAGGAGTAGCCGATGGTACGGTGTTCAGCCACTTCCCGACTAAACTGTCGATTTTACGCGAAGGGATGCTGACGCAACTGCAACAGATCAGCCAAGAGACGCTAGTCAGTGTGGAAGGTAAGACAGCTATCGACATTGGTTTGGCGCTGACGGAGAAATACTATCGCTACTATTTTGCGAACGTCGAGCTGAGCCGAGCCTTGTTGAAAGAGGTGATTTGGGATTTGGATTATTACCAGTCGTTTAACCAAGCTTTGTTTGAATCTTCAAGCGCAAGTTCTGTTCTTGAAGAGAAGATGCCGTTGATTTTTGACTGCTACTTCATGACGCTAATCGCACATTTAAGCCGAGCAGAACCGGATGTTGAAGTGGCACTTGAAGAGCTTCATGCTAAGTTTCAGCAAATCATTGCGACTACATAAAATGGCCCCAACGCAGAATTTGAAAGAATATACTGCCTGTCATTTTATTTGCTGGACTCCCATTTTCTCGTTTCAGTTGGCGTCTCACCAAATAGCCGCTTGTAGCTTTGACTGAACTGCCCGAGATGAAAAAAACCAAAGTCAAAAGCGATTTCTGCAATTGTTCGATTATCTTCAGGGCTTTGTAGCACTCTACGTACTTGATTCAGCCGCATTCGGTGTATGAATTGCTTTGGCGAAGTATTACAGCAATGTTCAAAAGTGTACTGCAGTGTTCGGCGACTGACGTGCACAGCGTCACACAGTTCACTGACGGTGATCGGAGTTCTGTAATCTAAGTCGTGTAGCTGTTGCTTTATGCGGCGCATCACATGCTGACGATGAGAGATTGATATCGGGTGGCTTGCGCTTGGTGAACTGATTGAGAACAGTTCGAGTACGATGTCTTTTAAAACCACCTGATGTGTGCTGTCAGACCATCGCGACTCAGTGGGACCGAGCAAAGTACCCAAGTAGTATTTAAGTTGTTGAATGTGTTTTTCCGTCAAACCCGTTAAGTGCAATGTGTTGTTTTGGATACTCCCAAGCTCAAGTTGATTTTCTATGATGTGAACGAAGTTTTTGTCGAGCACTATTCCATAGATAGAAAACTGCTCCGGTGTCATTAACTCAAAATCAGCGCCACCTTGCCTAAGCAAAAGTTGGCTTGAATTAAACTGACTGTGATTTAGGTGTAGCGGTTTATTTTCCGCACTCAAACCCAACCAAATTCCCCCTTCTTCAACCCTGCATTGCTGTCTTAGTGAGCGGTTACTGTCTTCACGAAATACATGGAAATTGGGAAATCGTCGTTCTCGAATTTGACCTAAAAATCGACCATTGCTGAGTTGGTCATATTCCTGTTGCCAGTTTATCAGACTCGCAGCTTGTTGGTTTGCATCCTTAGTGTGATGGATGCACAGCATTGGTGCAGTTTGGGGCATTTGGTTACTCATCCTTGTGATGCTCATTCCTTTTTTGTGAGTCATGTTGGAGCAGTATTTACATAACTCATTGTTTATTATTGGTTTATAAATGTTGCCAGTTTTTGATAACGCTACGGAACACATTTGGCAATACTTTCTTAAAGCTTATTGATAGTTCAGCAAAAAGCGAACCAAATAGTGAAGAGGAAGAGCAATGACGGCAACTTATCGTCGGCAACAAGGAAGTAAAGTCTATACCTTTAAGTCATTAGCTGACTTGATGGCGAAAGCGACACCGGAGCGCTCAGGCGATGCGTTAGCCGGGGTTTGTGCTCAGTCAGCGGCAGAACGTGTAGTCGCACAAATGGCGCTGTCTGAGTTACCACTTAAAACGTTTCTTAACGAGGCGGTTATTCCATACGAAAGCGACGATATCACTCGCCTAATTATCGATACGCATGACCTTGAAGCCTTTAAGCCGATTGAGCACTTGACGGTCGGAGATTTTCGAAATTGGCTGCTGAGTGAAGAAGCCGACAGTGAAATGTTGGCTAAAATTCGTCAAGGTTTAACACCAGAAATGGTGGCCGCAGTCAGTAAGATTATGCGCAACCAGGATTTGATTCTCGTTGCTAAAAAATGCCAAGTTGTCACGGCTTTTCGGAATACGATTGGTTTGCCGAGTCGCCTTTCTACTCGCTTACAGCCGAATCATCCCACTGATTCTCTCAACGGTATCGCAGCGACCATTTTTGATGGTCTGATGTACGGAAATGGCGATGCGGTTATCGGTATCAATCCGGCAACAGATAATGTGCCTCAAGCTATTAAGTTAATGAACTTAATGGATGAGGTGATTCAACACTATCAAATACCGACTCAGTCTTGTGTGTTAACTCATGTCACGAACACGATCGAAGCCATTGAAATGGGTGCACCAGTCGATCTCGTTTTTCAGTCGATAGGCGGCACGCAAGGGACGAATGATACCTTCGGAATCGACTTGTCGATTTTGAAAGAGGCCCATGAAGCCGCGTTGTCTTTGAATCGAGGTAGTGTAGGAAACAATGTGATGTATTTTGAAACCGGACAAGGTACAGCGTTGTCTGCGAATGCATTTCATGGGGTCGATCAACAGACTTGTGAAGCCCGTGCTTATGCTGTCGCTAAACAGTTCGATCCTTTGTTGGTTAATACTGTCGTTGGGTTTATTGGCCCTGAGTATCTGTTTGATGGCAAACAGATCATTCGTGCTGGGCTTGAAGATCATTTCTGTGGGAAGCTGCTTGGTTTACCTATGGGTTGCGACATCTGTTACACCAATCATGCCTATGCCGATCAGAATGACATGGATAACTTGCTGACACTATTAGGCGTGGCCGAGTGCTCGTTCATCATGGGTATTCCAGGGTCTGATGACATCATGCTCAACTATCAAACTACCTCATTTCACGATGCTCTTTATGCAAGAAAAGTACTCGGTTTGAAGCCAGCTCCAGAGTTTGAACGATGGTTAATGGAGATGCAGATTTTCGAGAGCGTGCAAGACGTTCGGTTAAGTGAGCAAGTCTCTCGCTCGTTTTCGGGAGCAATTAACCAACTGAATAAGGGGTATTCTCATGGGTAAAGTGATCACCATTGCTCAGTCCACACAAGACGAGTCTGAAGTTGTCACACACAACCCTTGGGGCAAGTTACGCGACTTCACCTCTGCTCGGATCGCTCTGGGTCGCAGCGGAAACAGTGTACCAACCAACGAGTTACTCTCATTTCAGCTGGATCATGCCCAAGCTATGGATGCAGTGCATTGCAGTTTGAATACTGAGTCTCTCGTTGCTGGTTTGTCGGACTCTTACTCGATTCTTGAAAATACCTTAGAGCCTCCAGTGGTAGTGAGCAGCCAAGTGAGTGATCGGCTTATGTACTTGCAAAGGCCCGATTTAGGACGGCAGCTCGATGAATCTTCTTGGAAAACGCTCAACTCGATAGCAAATGAGCATAACACTGACATTGATCTTGCGATTGTTATTGCTGATGGACTTTCTTCCGTCGCAATTCAAAACCATGCCGTGCCTGTTGTGACTCGATTGATTTCTCTTTTAAGCGCTGATGATGAACATCAATGGAAATTCGCACCTATCACAATCGTAAAGCAAGGAAGAGTAGCGGTAGGGGATGATGTTGGTGAATGTTTTAACGCTAAGGCCGTGCTGGTTTTAATTGGAGAGAGGCCAGGTCTAACTTCTCCGGATAGCATGGGTATGTATCTCACTTGGGGGGCTAAACGAGGCTCTAAAGATTCCCAAAGAAACTGCATTTCCAATGTGCGCCCTCAGGGGTTCAACTATGACGATGCCTGTGAACGCGCACTTTACTTGCTCAAGGAGGCTCGAAAATTACAACTGTCAGGAGTGAACCTGAAAGATCGCTCCGACATCAATGAGCCAGGTGGCGCAAGCGTTGAAGATAAACACAGTGACAACTTTTTAATTTCATCAAAGTAGAAGGATTTACTATGTCTAAACATCAGGAGTACTTGGCCAAAAGGCAGCTAAAAAGAGGCACCGCAGGTTGGATTTTACTTGCTGGCTTAGGTGTCTCGTATGTTATATCTGGTGACTTCGCCGGTTGGAACTTTGGCATCGCTCAAGCAGGATGGGGAGGTTTTCTTATTGCTGCTATCGCGATGGCAGTAATGTATTTCACGCTAGTATTGTCTTTAGCTGAAATGTCTGCGGCGATTCCTGCTGCGGGTGGTGGTTACAGCTTCGCAAGACAGGCGATGGGGCCGACAGGCGGCTTTTTCACTGGCTTATCAGTTTTGATTGAATATGCGCTCGCGCCTGCTGCGATAGTGATTTTTATTGGCTCTGCAGTAAATGAATTGGTTGGTATCGATGGCCCTGTTGTTTACGCACTTTTCTACGCCGTCTTTATCGCTATTCATATGGCAGGGGTTGGCGAAGCTCTCAAAGTGATGATGGTCATCAGCGGTTTGGCTGTGTTAGCCATTCTTATTACTACTGGTGTGCTTATTGGTCACTTTGATGTGAACAACTTATTCGATATTGCTCCGGCGACGGCTCAGGCAACAGAAATCTTGCCGTTTGGGTGGTATGGCGTATGGGCTGCGTTGCCATTTGCGATGTGGTTATTTCTTGCGGTTGAAGGTGTGCCTTTAGCAGCAGAGGAGGCAAAAAACCCGGCGAAAGATGTTCCAAAAGGCATCATTGGTGCGATGTTGTTCTTATTACTAACCGCAACTCTAGTAGTCGTTCTTTTGGCTGGTGCGGTTGGTTCAAAGGTCATAGGCGATAGCGCTGTGCCATTAGTTGACGCGCTGAAGCTTACAGGCAATTCAACGGTAGCAATGGCCGTGAACTTACTTGGATTGGCTGGTCTTATCGCTTCTTTCTTCTCTATCATTTATGGTTACAGTCGCTTGGTGTTTGCGCTTTCCCGCGCGGGTTATTTGCCGCAAACTTTGTCATTAACCAGTGACAAAAAAGTGCCTTCTCGTGCGCTTTTGGTTCCGGGCGTTTTTGGGTTCTTGGTATCTCTTACGGGGGAGGGGGACTTAATCTTGGCGATGGCTGTTGTCGGTGCGACGGTATCGTACGCATTAATGTCCTTGAGCCATATTTTATTGCGAATTAAACAGCCGGAGTTAGCTCGCCCATATAAAACGCCTGGCGGGATAATTACTTCGAGTATTTCTCTGGTGCTTTCTTTGATCGCAATGACAGGTGTTTATGCTTTTGATCCCTCAGCCTTTTTCATGACAATGGGATTGTTTCTTATCGGTGGTGTTTATTATGGGTTGTACAGCCGCAACAAATTGGTGGCAGCAACCGCCGAGGAAGAGTTTGCCATGCTTTCTGTTGCAGAATTAGAGCTTGAATCAGATGTAGCACGATAGCCATTTCAATTCTTGTTCGCCACTACATCAAGGGAGCCATGTGCTCCCTTTGTCATTTCTATCAAAAGTGCATAGCGCACAAATGCATCACTTTAACTTTATAAGTGGTTAATCATGTGAAAGTCTAGTCTGGATAACTATGGCGCAGAGCCATCACAGGTAAAGGTTAAGTTTTCAAGGAAAGATCATGATAAACAAGGTATTTAATACACTTTTGGGAACAGAGTTACCGATTATTCAAGCGCCAATGGCCGGCGTGCAAGACAGCCAAATGACCATAGCTGTCAGTAATGTTGGCGGGCTTGGCTCGTTACCTTGTGGAATGCTGAATAAAGACGCCATCGTTAAAGAACTTCAACTTATTCAACAGGCGACCAATCGACCGTTCAACCTCAACTTCTTTTGCCATGAAATGCCGGAATACGACGCCAACAAGCACGAAGAGTGGCAAAAAACGCTGCAACCGTATTTTTCTGAAGTTGGTGCAACCGTACAGGCTCAGCCAAACGCTCCGACAAGGATGCCTTTCAATCATGATATTGCTGACGCGATTGAACCATTTGCACCGCCAGTAATCAGTTTCCACTTTGGTTTGCCTGCCGATGACTTGTTAGCGCGAATTAGAGGTTGGGGAGGGAAGATCCTTTCGACAGCGACCACAGTGGATGAAGCACTATGGCTGGAAGCAAAAGGCGTTGACGGCATTATCGCCCAAGGCTTGGAGGCTGGTGGACACCGAGGCATGTTTTTATCGGATGATTTATCTACTCAATTAGGCTTGATGGCGTTGTTACCGCAAATCGTCAAGCGCGTGAATTTGCCTGTTATTGCAGCAGGAGGAATTGCCGATAGAAACGGTGTACAAGCCGCGCTGAAGTTAGGAGCAAGTGCCGTGCAGGTTGGCAGCGCCTATTTGTTGTGTGATGAGGCAAAAACCTCGTCTTTACATCGATATGCGATTGCCAGTGAGCGCGCGCAGCATACGGCGGTGACTAATGTTTTCTCGGGCAGGCCAGCACGAGGCATTGTGAATCGCGCGATGTCGGAGCTAGGCTACATCTGTGAGTCTGCGCCGAAATTCCCATATGCGTCCATTGAAATGACTCAGTTAAGAGCGCTTATGGAGAAGCAAAACCGAGATGAATTTACGCCGTTGTGGTGCGGACAAAATTCGTCGGGTTGCAAAGAAGTTTCAGCAGCAGAAATGACACTATCATTAGTGGAAGGGATTGATTTGAGCTTGTGTTCCTCAGACTGATTTGGCCTGAGGAACACATTTCAAGTGAAGGTTATTGAGGCGCTTTCATCGCTTCAGATTGATCGCCCGTCATCACGAAGTGCAACCCACCACCCGGTTTGAACTCGGAATGGTCGAAGAAGAAACCGTTATCCAAAGCTTTGCCATTGATGGTGACAGACTTGATGTACATGTTGTCATCGGCGTTGTTCTCTGTGGTGATGGTGAACGTGCCGCCTTTCACCGGAATCACCGCTTTGTCGAATAGCGGACGACCCACAGTGTAGATAGGCTCTGCTGCGTTCACTTGGTAGAAGCCTAATGCAGACATCACATACCAAGCGGACATTGCGCCCACGTCTTCGTTACCAATGACACCTTCTGGCGCTGCAAAGTACATGTCATCCAGAATGTGATCGACAACTTGTTGTGTCTTCCATGGTTCTGCGGTCCAGTTGAAAAGGTAAGGAATGTGGTGCGAAGGCTCGTTACCAAACGCAACTTGACCAATCAAACCAGACATATCCGGTGTTTCTGTACCTTGGCTTTCTGCGGTGAAGGTTGCTTCTAGGTTCTTCTGGAACTCAGCATCGCCACCCATGATGGTTTTTAAGCCCGCGATGTCATGCGGCACAAACCAAGTCCACTGCCATGCGTTACCTTCGGTGTAGTTGCCTGTCTCGTGTTCTGTGCCGTATGGGTCGAATGGCGTCATGAAGGTTTCATCAATCATCACTGGGCGCATAAAGCCCGTCACGCCATGCTCTGCGTATTCCGTTGGGTTGTAATCGAAGTACTTCTTGTAGCCTTTTGAGCGTTCAAGGTATTGCTCTTCTGCTTGAGTATCACCGGCCGCTTTGGCGATTTGTGCGATAGCCCAATCGTAGAATGCGTTTTCCAGACCGTAAGAAACAGACTCAACCGTGTAGTCTTCAAATACTGGCTCACCATCGACACGTTGGATAGCTGGCGTGAAGCCGTTTTTCTCAATGTAGTCGATGTGCTTGGTTAAAGTGCGATCCAATACGCCCTGATCCCAATCGGCTTGCAGTGCAGGGTAGTTGTCGTAAGTCGAAGAGTCGATCGCGGCTTTCAGCGCCAGGTCTTTCTCTTGTTGAGTAAACTCTTCTGGGAATTTGGTGATCGCATCCGCAATCACTGCTACCGCTGGATAGCCGACCATGGTGCCTGTTTCGTCACCTAAGTGCTCCCATTTCGGCAGCAAGCCGCTTTCAGTGTACTTCTGAACTAGGTTCTTCGCGTATTGCACCGCGCGGGTTGGCTCTGTGATGGTTTTTAGTGGGTGTAATGCACGTTGGGTATCCCATAGAGAGTAAACTGAGAAGTTTGGTTGGTCTTCTGTTGCTTGACCGTAAGCGATGGAGTATTCCCCTTCACCTTCACGAATCGAGCCTTTGCCCATGCCACGGAATCGACCGTCTACATCTTGATGTACCATAGGCGCAATCTTGGTGTGGTAAAGCGCGGTGTAGAAGATCTCTTTTTGATCTTCGGTACCCCCTTCAATTGAGAAGTTGAGTGCTTTTGCCCATTTCTCGCGTGCGTTGTTGCACGCAGTATCGAAAGAGACATTCGCTTCGGCATCGTAGTTGTTTTCTGCGCCTTGTGGGTCAACCGCAGATAACGCCACTTGCGCATTCAACTCTTGTGAGCCTTCATCTTCAAATTCGATGTAGGCAGTGACGTCCGCTTTGACACGCTTAACTGGATTACCTTGGTCATCGTAAATCAACTCAGAAACGTGCTCTGCCGTTAGACCGTCAACAGGCTTACCATTGGCAAGGATGTAGACGTCTTTGATCTTCTTATCGAAAGTCGCATAGAAGAAGATTTTTTGGTTTTTCGCCCAACCAGAGAAGTGTGCTGCATCGCGCTCGCCCGTGATGGTATGACCGTCTTCGCTCACCGTCAGTTTGTTGCGCAGAGAGGTCGAACCCCAGTCACTATTTAGGATGGAGTTGAGGTCAATCTTCAGACGTTGTGGTTGACCTTGTGGGTAGGTGTAGCGGTGGAAGCCGACACGTTCAGAAGCTGTAAGCTCAGCTTTGATACCGTTCTCTGCAATTTTCACCGAGTAGTAACCCGCTTCTGCCACTTCTGAGGTTTTGTCCATCTTGACCGAAATCGCTTCGCGGTAATCGTCGCTGTCTTCGATGTACTTAGCTTTGTCTTCGGTAAACGGCAGGAACAGAATGTCACCTAAGCCGCCCATACCCGTGCCGGATAGGTGAGTGTGTGAAAAGCCAAATAGAGTCTTTTTATCGAAGTGGTAACCTGATGAAGAGTGCCAGCCGATCAGCTCGGTATCTGGAGAAAGTTGCACCATGCCTTCTGGCACAACAGGACCCGGGAATGTGTGTCCGTTAAAGCCGGTACCAATGAATGGGTCGACGTATTTTAGGTTGGAAGTATCGACGCTTGGTGAGGTGTTATCGTCGTCATCGTTGCAGCCAGCCAAACCAATAACACTTGCAATCACTGCGGTGGCGATAGCGGTTTTCGTAAAGTTCATAATCTTGATTCCTTAGGCAGGAAGCGCGTCACTTCCTGCCACTGAGTTAATCTATCTGCTTATTCTTTAAACATGAATTACATAAAACGTTACTGAGCTTGAAGCGCTTCTTGCTTGTCACCCGTCATGACAAAGTGAAGCTCGCCGCCCGCTTTGATTTCGCTGTGTTTGAAGGTGAAGTTGGCATCCAGCGGTTTGCCGTTGATGGTTACGGACTTCACGTACTTGTTGTGTGGGCTGTTGTTGTCTGCGATGACGTTGAACTCGCCGCCTTCCACTGGAATGGTGATTTCATCAAACATAGGACGACCGATGGTGTAGACCGGGTCTGCAGGCGTCACTTGGTAGAAGCCCATTGCCGACATCAAGTACCAAGAGCTCATCTGACCCACGTCTTCGTTACCAATCAAACCAGTTGGTTCGCTGGTGTACATCTCTGACATGATGCGGTCTAGGTACTCTTGCGCTTTCCATGGCTCATCCGTTAGCGCGTATAGGTAAGGAATGTGGTGCGATGGTTCGTTACCGTGCATGTACTGACCGATGTAACCCGTTAGGTCTGGCAGCTCTTCACCTGTGTTTGAAGAACGCGCGTTGAATAGCTCGTCCAAGTCTTCACGGAAGGCTTTCTCTGGCGTGGTGTCTTTGCCTTGCGCCAAGTCGGCTTGATAGATTTCTTGTTTCAGGCGATTGAAATCGTGCATTGGTTGGAACTTCCATTGCCACGCGTTCCCTTCGGTGTAGGCAAACTCGTCCACGTAGTAAGGGTCAAATGGTAGCAGTGGGCATTTCTCTTTCATTACGCCAGAGTCTTCTGGCCACTCAACCATTTCACACTCATCCAAACGCTCTTCATCAATTGGTTGGTTGAACTCCAAAGGCGGTTTGTTTGGTGATGAACTCAGCGGATGGTTTTTCGGACGTAAGAAGCCCGTCTCTGCATCCCAATGGTTAAGCCAGTTGTCGGCACGAGTCATAAACTCTTCTTGCAGTTTTACATCGCCAGCCATGCGCGCGATTTCTGCCATTGCCCAGTCGCCGTAAGCAAACTCAAGCGTGTAAGACGCACTGTTCCAGTAGCCGTGGTGAACAAAGCCGTTTTCTTCGTACACCTTCACTTGCACAACGTTTGCTGCGCCGATGTTGTTGTCTTCCGTCCAATCTGGGAATTCAGACGCCTCGTGGTAACGCACCGTAAACTCAGCCGCTTCTTTAGCCAGTTGTGGGTCGATGTCTAAGCCTTTCGCCATCGCGTCAGCAATGATTGAGACCGCAGGGAAGCCGATCATAGTGCCCGTGTAGTGGCTGTGCAGTTCCCATTTCGGCAAGATGCCACCGTCTTCGTATTTACGAATCAAGTCGTTGGCAAACTCTTCGGCACGTTCCGGGTCGATGATGGTTTTCAGTGGGTGGGCTGCACGGAAAGTATCCCACATGGAGTACACAGAGTAGTTTGGTGTGTCGCCCGCGTCTTTTTGAATGCGAGTACGCATCGCAGGGTATTGACCGTCGACATCTTGGAAAATCATTGGCGCGATAGAAGCGTGGTAAAGCGCGGTGTAGAAGATCTCTTTCTGATCTTCCGTGCCGCCAGATACCATCATGCGGCTAAGCTCTTGGTGCCATGCGTCGTTGGCTTGAGCGCGCGCAGTATCAAATGATACGTCTTTCGCTTCTGCTTCTAGGTTTTTCTCCGCACCTTCTGTGCCTGTTGGTGACAAGCCTACTTGGATTTCTAGCGGTGTTGATGATGGTGCGAATTCTAGGTAAGCGATGGTTTTCACTGCGTCGATGTTGTCGTTGTTTACATCGATTTCGGTTTCTGCGCCGTCAACCAAAGCGATGGCTTTGACGATAGGTTGGTTGAAGGTGGCGTAGAAGTACACGTGTTGGTTGTTCGCCCAGCCGTTCGAGCTACGTAAACCGCGGATGGTGTAAGCGTCGATGAACTCCAAATCGCCCTTCATGGTGCGGTTGTTGAAGTGACCTTTGTTGAGAGTGTGGTCTAAATCGAACTTGATGTGTGGCGTAGTGCCTTCTTTGAAGGTGTAGCGGTGGAAGCCAACACGTTGCGTGGTGGTTAGCTCAGCTTTGATTTCGCCTTTGTTCAGTTCAACTGCGTAGTAGCCCGCTTCTGCCGTTTCGTTGTCTTTATCGAAGGTGTTGAAAACGGCGTTTTCTTTCTTGGTGAAAGGCAGAACTAAGATATCACCAAGGTCGGTGATGCCTGTGCCAGAAAGGTGGGTGTGGGAGAAGCCATACACTGGGATTTCAGTCAGCTTGCCGTGGTCGAAGTAACCGGCGGCAGAGCCCCAGCCTTCCATTTCGGTATCAGGAGAAAGTTGTACCAAACCGTAAGGCACAACCGCCCCTGGGAAGGTGTGACCATCTGCGCCTGTACCAATCAATGGGTTGACGTATTGGGTTAGCGTAGTGTCGAGGGATGGAGTACCAGATTTGCTGTTGTCGTCATCACTGTTACAGCCAGCAAGACTAAACATGGCAGCGAGAATAGCGGTAGAGATAAGGGTTCTTTTTAGTTTCATTTTTATGGTTCCACTGAAGTGAAGTTTTTTAGGGGGCTAGATGCCCCCTTTCGTTATTTGGATAGGTGTCGACTACTGCGCTTTCATCGCTTCAGATTTGTCTGAAGTCATGACGAAATGCAGCTCACCACCGTCTTTCAAATCGCTGTGCGCGAAGCTGAAGTTGTCACTCAATTGTTTGCCGTTGATGGTCACCGACTTCACGTAGATGCTCTCTTGGCTGTTGTTTTCTGAGGTGATGGTGAATTTACCGTCCGCGACTGGAATCACGGCTTTGTCGAACAGAGGACGACCGATGGTGTAACTTGCTTCGCCCGGCGTGACTTGGTAGAAGCCCAATGCAGACATCACATACCACGCCGACATCTGACCGACGTCTTCGTTGCCAATTAGACCTTCATGTGTTGGGTGGTAGAACTCGTCCATCGCTTGGTCGACGATTTCTTGTGTCTTCCAAGGTTCCGCCGTCCAGTTGTATAGGTAAGGCACGTGGTGATCAGGCTCGTTACCCATCACGAACTGACCGATGTAGCCAGACATGTCGTGTGATTGGCTCGTATCGGCGTTGGAGTCCGCATTAAACAGCGCATTCAGGTTAGCGAGGAATGCCGCTTTGCCTTGTTCGGTTACGTCTTCAGGAAGAGAGAAGTCAGTGCGGTCGATGTGCTCGCCACCCATCACGTTAGCCAGACCGTTCAAGTTGTGCGGTGCAAACCATGTCCATTGCCATGTGTTGCCTTCGGTAAAATCTTCACCTCGGTGCTCGGCGCGGTAAGGCCAGAACACGTCACTTTCGTTGAGTGCTTTGCGGTCTTTACACGCGTTGTAGTCCATACCGTCTGGGATAGACAGCGCCATGTTGCCGTCCAAACATTCGGCTTTCAGGTTATTTGCCCAAACTTTGCTGCCGCTGTTCATGTAAGCCGGACGCATAAAGCCCGTCGCACCCAATGCGTTGCCTTTGGTGTCTTGCAGTTTGCCGTATTGCTCTGGGTTGTAATCGAAGTAGTTCTTGAACGATTCAGAGCGAGCCATGTAGCGGTCGTACTGTTGGTCGTTGCCCGCAAGTTTAGCGATCTGAGCGATACACCAGTCGTAGTATGCGTTCTCAAGACCGTAAGACACCGACTCGTTCACGAGCTCGTCGTATTTATCGACTTTTAAGCCTTCTACGTAACCCGGTTTGTCGCCAGAGTCCGGCGCCCATTTGGTGTTAGCTGGAATAAAGCCGACGTCTTCTTGGTAGTCGTTGTGACGCGTCATGATCGTGAAGCGTTTGTCACCGTTCCAAGCGTCTTGGTAAGGCACCCAGCTTTCAGTTTTATCAAGGTTGAAGTTGACTGTTTCGTCAGCGGCTTTTAACGCCAAATCAAATTCAGCTGCGGTAAAGGCTTCTGGGTGTTTGACCATGATATCGGCGATAACCGAAACCGCAGGGTGACCGACCATTTCACCAGTGTAATCCGAGTGCAGTTCCCATTTTGGCAGCACGCCACCCGTTTGGTATTTGTTCAATAGATCGCGTGCGTGTTCAATCGCGCGGTCTTTATCTATGATGGTTTTCAGTGGGTGTGCCGCGCGGAAGGTATCCCACATTGAGTACACTGAGTAGTTCACTAAGCCGTCTTCTGCTTGGTGCACTTTGCCATCCATGCCACGGTATTTGCCATCCACGTCTTGGTATAGGAATGGAGCAACAAACGTACGGTAGAGCGAGGTGTAGAACATGGTCTTGTCAGCTTTGTTGCCGCCTTCCAGTTCAAACTCGCCAAGGATGTTTTCCCAAGCCACACGGTTTTGTTGTACGACGTTGTCGAAATCCCAGCCGTTGGTGTCTGCTTCTAGGTTTTTCAGTGCGCCGTCAACGCCAGTGCCAGAAATCGCTACTTTGACCACCAATGGCTCGTCGCTCTTACCAAAGTTCAAATGCGTCAGGACATCGTTTGCGCGTTTTGCCAAACGTTCTGGGTCAGGTTCTGGTTCGCCCGGCATTGGTTTGTGCTCTGCGTAACCACGGTAATCTTCCAAGCCGACTTCGGTAGCGTCGGTTGGGGTGAGTTTGCTTTCAGAAGCCAGCTTGGTGTACAGGTTCTCTTCAATGATTGGATCAGAGAATTCTGCCGCGAAGAACACGGTTTGCCATTGACCCCATTCGTTTGAGGTACGCGCGCCTACGACGGTGGTGTCGTTAACGCGTTTGTAGTAGATGCTGCGAGAGTGGTTACCGTATTGCTCCAACAGTTCGTGTTGAAGATCGATACGTACTTTACGATCTTCACCCGGCTTAAAGGTGTAACGTTGGAACGCCACGCGGTCGGTTGCCGACAGCTCAGCTTTTACACCGGTTTCTACAAGGTTAACCGAGTAGTAACCAACCTCTGCCACTTCCGAGCTTTTATCCATGGTTACGGCATCGGTATTGAAGCCTGTGTATGGCAAGAAAGCGAAGTCGTTTAGGTCGCCTTTACCTGCGCCGGAAATGTGGGTCATTGAGAAGCCAGAAAGCAAGCTGTGTACAGGATCGTATTCAACAGGTGATCCTTTGCCATTCCAACCGTTTGGATCGAAGTTATCTGGTGAAGGTTGAATCATACCTTCAGGCATAACTGGAGACGGGTTAACGTTGCCAAGACCTTTAGTGCCGATCAAGGTATCAACGAATTCCAAAGTAGGGGTAGAGATAACTGGAGTTTCTGGATCAGAGTCGCTGCCACAACCAGCAAGACCAAGCATGGCGGTTAACACTGCGGTAGATAGTAGGGTTCTTTTTAGTTTCATTGTTTTTATTCCACGAGAAAAGGGGACACGAGGTCCCCTCAAAATCATTATTCGCCTAGGTTGGCTTGCATTGCTTCAGACTTGTCTGCTGTCATCACGAAGTGAAGTTCGCCGCCTGCTTTGAATTCGCTGTGCTGGAAGGTGTTGTACACATCCAGAGGCTTGCCGTTGATGGTCACTTCTTTGATGTACATGTTGTCTGGACCGTTGTTTTCAGCTGTTACCGTGAAGGTGCCAGAGCCAATGTCTACCGTCGCTTTGTCGAAGATTGGACGACCGATGCTGTAGGTTGGATCGGTTGGCGAGATTTGGTAGAAGCCCAGTGCCGACATCAAGTACCACGCCGACATTTGACCTACGTCTTCGTTACCGATGATGCCGTCTGGCGTCGGTTTGTAGAACTGGTCGTAAACTTGGTCTAGGTATTCCTGCGCCTTGTAAGACTCTTCAGTACGGTTGTACAAGTAGATGACGTGGTGCGAAGGCTCGTTACCGTGAATGTACTGACCGATGTAGCCTGTCATGTCTTGGTGCGCTTCGCCGCCATTTGGATCGGCAGTAAATAGGTTGTTCAGCTTGTCGTTCAGACCTTGCGTGCCGCCCATGATTTCAGTCAGCTTGTCTAAATCTTGCATGAACGCCCATTGCCATTGCCACGCGTTACCTTCTGTGTAGTAGAACGCGTCAGACTTGTAAGGGTCGAAGTCAGTTGAAGCGTATTTCAGTGCACATGGGTCGCCTTCTTTCAGCTCTGTTGGTACGAAGAAGCCCGTGCCGTCTGCGTTACCTGCTTCTGCATCCCAGTGTTTCAAAGAGTTGTAAGAACGAGCTTTGAACTCTTCATACGCGTCCATATCGCCAGCGGCTTTCGCCATTTCTGCGATCGTCCAATCGTAGAATGAGAATTCCAACGAGTACGACACGGAGTTCCAGTTCGGGTAACGAACACACTGTTCTTTCTCGTGGTAGTTCAACTGACCAGCCATGAGCGAACTTAAGATGTCGTCATGAATCTGTGGGTACTCATGCGGTGTGTAACGCGCTGATTTCACTGATGCCGTGTAAGCCTGCTCTGCATCAATCAAGCCTTTGGTTACCGCATCGCCCAGAATCGCTGCTGATGGGGAGCCGATCATGGTGCCGGTTTCTGAGCCATGACCTTCCCATTTCGGCAATAGACCAAATTCGTCGTTGGATTTACGAATCAAGTCTTTCACGTATAGCGTTGCTTGGTCTGGGTCGATGATGGTCCACATTGGATGAACGGCGCGGAATGTATCCCATGTTGAGTAAATCGAGTAGTTTGGTGTGTCGCCATCTTTCAGTGTGCGCACTGTGCCAAGCATATCCACGTATTGACCATCCACATCGTAGAACTCGATTGGTGCGATCATCATGTGGTACATACCAGTGTAGAAGTTGGTTTTCTCTGCGTCTGTTCCGCCTTCTACTTTGATTTTCGCCAGCTTCTCAACCCACGCGTATTCTGCGTCTTCTTTTACTTTTGCTAGGTCGAAACTTGGTGCTTCCGCTTCTAAGTTTTTCTGCGCACCTTGCCAGTTAACTGGAGAGATACCGACGCGGATTTCAATTGGCTCTTCGCCTGTGCCGAAGTTTAGGTAAGCCGTCAGATCATCGCCTGAGTAAACCGCACCATTACGCATTTCGCGCGTTGGTTCTAGGTCTTGTTCGCCCAACAGTGCTTTGGCGATTGGTTGGTTGAATTTCGCGTAGAAGAAGATGTCCTGACCTTGGTGATCTTGCCCTTGGAACCAGCCTGTTGAGGTTTTACGACCGCGAATGGTGTATTCGTCCACCACCTCTACTTTGTTCTTCAAAGACTTGCCGTTGTTGTTCATTAGGGTATGACCCAAATCGAACTTCACGTTGCGGTCCGCGCCATCAGCAAAGGTGTATTTGTGCAAACCAACGCGTTTGGTTGCGCTCAGTTCTACTTCGATTTGACCTTGGTTTAGCTTGGTTTTGTAGTAGCCCGCGCTTGCTTCTTCATTGGCTTTGTCGAAAGAGTTCAGTTGTGTGTTCGCCATGTCTGCGTATGGCAGAACCAAGATGTCGCCTAAGTCCGTTGCGCCTGTTCCTGAAAGGTGAGTATGGGAGAAGCCGTACAGCGGAACGTCAGTGTTAACTACTTCGCCAGTTTCGTAGTTGGATGAATCCCAGTAGCCAGATGCCGAGTGCCAAGGGTTAAGACCAGATTCATGGTCTGTGTTAGAACCGATGAAGGTATCTGGAGACAGTTGAACCATACCTGCCGGTACCGTCGCGCCCGGGAATGTATGACCAGAAGCTGCTGTGCCGATCATAGGATCGACGTATTTCAACACCGCAAGATCAACAATTGGATCGCCCGGCAGTGAAGAGGAAGAATCGTTGTCGCTGTTACAGCCAGCTAAGCCACCCGTCAGACCAACCAGGATAGCCAAAGAGATAAGATTACGTTTAAACATGTGCATACCGTTTTCCGTTTTGTCGTTATTCGTATGTAAAAGTGTTTATAAGAGACTGCTTATAAAATTTGCTTGTAGGGATAGCCGGGAGATGCGCTCCCCCGGCTGAGTTGTCACTATTGGGATTAACGAGAACCTGCTGGCATCTCGTCTTCATGCAAGAACTCACCGATGCCTTGTGCTGGTGGTAGGTCTTGCTCTAGAGATCCCCAACGTTGATTTGGTTTGTCGCCCATCACGAACTCCAACTCACCGCCGTACATGATTTCGTCATGAGTCAGGTAAGTACGGTTGAAGTCTTTACCGTTGTAGCGAGCCGATTGAATGAAGATGTTCTCGCGGCTAACGTTTTTTGCGGTAACCGTGAACTTCTGGTTGTTGCCGACATCAATAGACGCGCTTTCAAACAGCGGAGTACCGATTTCGTAGATGCCAGAAGAAGCGTTCACTGGGTAGAAGCCAAGTGCACGGAACACGAACCACGCAGAGAGCGTACCGAAGTCGTCGTTACCACAAATGCCGTCAGCGGTGTTCTTGTAGCAAATGTTGGTTGCTGCGGCGATGGCTGCCTGACCTTTCCAAGGTTGACCGACGTAGTTGTACAGGTACGGCACGTGGATATCTGGTTCGTTACCTTGAACGTGCTGACCAACGTTACCAGTGTTGAACACTGGGAATTGGTTATCGCCTGCGTTGCGGTCTGGGTAAGTTGACCAGTATTCATCCAAGCGTGCTGCGAACAAGTCACCGCGCTCTGCTTCAGGGTTTTGTGTCTTGTCGAAGCGTGTCATCAGGTCAATCAAGCCATGAATGTCGTGCTGAACACTGAACGAGTATTGCCAGCCGTTCGATTCAGAGAATGACCAGTTGAACATGTCTGGACGCCAGTCTTTACCAACCGCACGACCGGTGATTGGGTCTACCCAACCTGCATCGATAAACTCGCCATCGTAGTCACGGGCTTTGAACCAACCTTGGTATTGCTTACCACCGAAGTCGAATTGCGCTTGCCAGTTTTTAGAACGGTTAGCGAACTCGGTGTAGCGTGGATCTTCTTCACCGAAGACTTCCTTGATCGATTGTGCGATTGCCCAGTCGTTCATTGAGTATTCAAGCGAGTAAGATGCTGTCCAAGAATCTTTAAATGGTGAGTGACCGCCGTAAGAATCTGGTGGAGTGTCGTGCAGTTGCGCTGGCACGTAACCTTGTTCTTCGTATTCTTTGATCCATGCTACGCCTTGGCTCGTTGCGGCGCGCGCGTCAGTGATCATTGCTTCAACTAAGCGCTCTTTCACGTCTTTGCGCTCTGCTTCTGTGAAGCCAAGATCGATCATGCGTTTTTCTAGTGAGCCTTTCGACAATACATCATGAATCACAGGCGTTGAGTGCATGCCCATCATCATGCCGGTTTCGTTGCCTTTGAATGTCCACTCAGGCAGACGACCTTTGCGCACGTTGCCTTTGTCATCCACCCATTCTTCTTCAGCGTAAGACAACATAGACAGCACCACGTCGGCTAGGCGGTCAGGTTCAAGAATCGAAGACAGCGGTTGAACTGCGCGGTAGGTATCCCATAACGAGAAAGTGTCGTAGCGCGTGAAGTCTGCTTTGCCATCTTTGTTGGCATCGGCAGTGCGGATTGACTCTTTCAGCGTATCAATCTTATCGCCCCAAGGTGTGTTGCCATCTGGGTAAGCGTTACGACCTTGGTGAACTTGGCGGTAGCGACCATCTAAGTCAGAGTGAATGGTTTGACCTAGGTACGAGTGGTACATCGCGGTGTAGAAGGTTTGTTTGTAATCTTCGTCGCCAGAGACTTGGATCTTGCCGAGTTCGTCTTCCCATTTCTTCGTTGCCGCTTCGCGTACTTGGTCGAAGTTCATGCCCGCAACTTCTGTCATGTTAAGAGAAGCACCAGACTTGCCATTCTCGCCAATCTCAACGTTTGATAGCGCCAATTTCGCTTCAACCGTTAAGCCGTCTTTAGATGTGTCGAACTCAACGTAAGCGCGTGCGTATTGATACTTGCCACGTGTTTCGTTACCGATTTCCGTAATGCCTTCTGGCACATCCATGTAACGACCTTGCTCTTTATCGTAGTAAGCAAAGCGAACGTTTTTGATTGGTTGGTCAAATTCCATCACGAAGAATTCTTTTTGGCTTGGTGCCCAACCATCAGAGAAACGGTGACCTTCAAGACGGTTATTGTCTTTGTCCCATTTCAAGTAAGAATCTGATGTGTAGTCCCAGTTAATTTTGAAGCCGGTGTTCACGATGATTTCTGATTTCTCATCACGAGGGAAGGTGTACCGGTGTACACCAACGCGATCAGACGCCGTCAACTCAGCTTTGATGTCGTAATCCAATAGATCGACTTTGTAGTAACCTGCTGTCGCTTGCTCGTCACGATGTTGGAAGCGAGACGCTTCTAGGTTTAGCGTTGCCGAACCTTCATCAATCATGTAATCCGAACGCGAGTTGATTGGCATGACGAGAATGTCGTTCAAGTCGCCAGCACCAGCTCCGGAAAGGTGGGTATGAGAGAAACCGGAAGTACGTGCGTCGTGGTAGTAGTAGCCTGAAATGTATTCCCAGCCATTAGAGCCGTTGTTTGGAGAAAGCTGCACCATGCCGTGTGGTGTGGTTGCACCAGGGTAGGTGTTGCCTAGGTTACCTGTGCCGATGAATGGGTTGACGTAGCGTGTTACGTCCATATCGGCGAAATCTACCGGGATGTGAACGCCCATGTCGATTTCAGGTGTTTCTGGGTTTGGCTTGTCATCGCAGTCGCCATCGCCAACTGGAGGACATACTGGCTTGCCGCCGTCAGGAATATCCGGCAGTGCAGGGTTGGTGTCACCGCCTTCATAAATGTTGGTTGTGTCGTCGTTACAGCCAGTCAGACCGACTAGACCACTTAAAACTGCGCAAGCAAGTAGGGAAGGTTTGAATTTCATTTTTAAAGCCTTGTAAATCATATGGTTATGTGATTAAAAAATCAGGGGTATTACTAAAACTTAAAAACTTGAAAACTTGAAAACTTGAAAACTTGAAAACTTGAAATAGAGCCCTTTGGGGGAAAGGGCTCTTAGGGGAGGAGCTTAAGGTTTAAGCTTTCACAAGAGTCGCTGCGTTACGCATCGCTTCTTTCGTTGAACACTCAACAACGTTTGCTTTTGCAAAGCGGTGAGCGTCTTTTACTTGGATATCGTGAGCTAGAATAACCAGCTTCGCGTTTGCTACATCTAGGTCAGTGATGCGGTTCTGGATACCGTTTTGACCTTGAGTTTCTACTTTGATTTTCAGACCCGCTGCCGCACCTGCTTTCTCTAGTGCTTTCGCTGCCATGAATGTGTGTGCTACGCCAGATGGGCAACATGTTACTGCTACGATGTCGTACTCGCCTTCGCCTGCTGCTGGAGCCGCTTGAGCTTGTGCAGGTGCTGCTTCTACGATTTCGTCTTCTGCTTCTTCTTCAGCGACTGGTTTCCAGAAGCCAACGATAACTGCAGTTGTTAGTGAGCCTAGTGCGATACCCACAACGTACATTGGGATGTTGCTTGATACAGGTGCTGTGATTAAACCGCCCCATGGTGCGTGTAGTAGTACGTTTGTTAGGAAGCCGAACACACAGCCAACGATACCACCAGCAACGATTGAAGGAAGAACGCGTACAGGGTCGTTTGCTGCGAATGGGATAGCACCTTCAGAGATACCGATAGAACCCATGATTGCTGCTGCTTTACCTGCTTCTTGCTCTTGTTTAGTAAACTTCTTCTTGAATAGGAATGTTGCTAGTGCCATACCTAGAGGAGGCGTACAGATTGCGATACCAACACCGCCCATTAGCCATGGTTGAGTATCAACTTGAGTTTGAGCGAATAGCGTTGCTACTTTGTTGATTGGACCGCCCATATCGAATGCAGTCATACCACCAAGAATCGTACCTAGAACCACTTTAGAAGCGCCAGCCATAGAAGCTAGGAATTCGTTCATAGAAGCCATGAAGATCTTGATTGGCTCACCGATACCCCATAGAACGATACCTGCAGAGATAAGCGTACCAACAAGTGGGTAGATGAAGTAAGCGCCCAACGCAGTCATGTTAGCAGAAAGAGGGATCTTCTTAAGTTGTAGAACTACACCACCAGCGATAAAACCAGCGACGATACAACCTAGGAAGCCGCCGCCCATGTCAGCCATGATGCCAGAAGAGATCATCGCTGGCGCTAGTGCTGGTTTGTCTGCAATTGAGTAACCTATGAAGCCACCAAGAATAATTGGGAACAACACCAGACCTTTAATACCGATATTAGAAATATCAGCCAATAACCCGTCTGCAGGAACCGCACCTTTACCGGATGCCATTACCGCCAGAGCCAGTAGTACACCACCCGCAACGATAAATGGAAGCATGTGAGAAGTACCGAATAAAAGGTGACCTTTCATGGTACTTAGGAGTTTTTTGAAATCGCTATTATTGCTAGCTTGAGCTGTGATTGTACTCATAATTTCACGCCTTATGAATTAATTAAAATATTTAGTATTTGGTTTTCGTCTTTTGCGTTATGAATATCTTCAATAAACTCTTCGCTAAATTTTCCGAATAATTCTTGAAGAACATAAATATGGTGGTCGGCACCGTTATCAGGTGAAGCAATCATGAAGAATACGGTTGGTTTGACTCCCTCTTCGTCGCCATACTCGATGCCTTCACGCTTTACGCTAACAGCGATTGCAGGCTCTGTTACTGCTTTGCTTTTTGCGTGTGGATAAGCGATGCCGTCCATTGAAGTCACGCTTAATGCTTCGCGTGCTTCGATGTCGATTAAAAAAGCCTCTTTGCTACTGATTCGATTATTTTCGAATAGCATCTGTGCTAGCTCTTCAAAGACTTCTTTTTTATTATTTGCTTGAAGGTTGCCTTTAATTAAATTGACGTTTGTTAGTTCTGTAATCATTTTTTGAATCATTGGTACTGAAGTAATGAGGCAAATTTAATTAATGTTACGGTTTTCTGAAATAGTAAAAAAAAACCAATAACTATATTTTTGTATCACTGAGAGCTAAGTGTGATAGCCGTCATTAATAATGCAGAATATTATAAAAGTTATTATGTGATTTATATTCCAGTTATTTTGAAACAAATAACTAGACATAAAAATGAACTGGAGGAGGATCAAATAGCCCCGGTTAGGGTGCAAAAAGAGGCGTTGCGCCTCTTAGTTTGAGATAATAGAAACAGCGATAAAGGCTGGCCATTAATTTTTATATTTATGCAGCAAATCTAATGGGATATGGCAGTAGTCATTTGGAAAGCGCGTGAGTCGGTCTTGGTGCTCATCATCACTTGGCACGTAGTTTGTGAGTGGCAGCACTTCTACGGCGATTTTATCGGCATCCGGTCTTGCTGCGATAAACGCTTTAGCAATAGTTAGGTGTTGCTCGTTTTGGCTATAAACACCGGTACGGTACTTTTCACCTACGTCTTCACCTTGCTTGTTAACGCTGTGCGGGTCGATGATCTCAAACAGATACCCCATCAAAGTTTCAACCGAAACCAGCTCAGGGTCGAATTGGGTTTTCACGCATTCTGCGTAACCATCGTATTCGGATTGAGTATTATCCGTCGTGCCATTTGCTCTCCCTGCTTCGGTGCCAATTACGCCCGGAAGGTGGCGCATAAATTCTTGCACGCCCCAAAGGCAGCCGCCTGCGAAGTAAATCTCTTCCATCATTTTATCCTGTAAAACTTTGCGCCATTATGGACATCACTTTCGCTCAAACACAACTCCAACCATAGATTTAATGACTCATCGATGAGCAGTTCGGACATAAAACAGGAACAACTCGGTGGTGATTTGCTCTCTTTTTTGTGCTGCTTTTCCTCGTTAGATTGAGCGCAGTTAAGAGCTAAGGGGAATCCCAATGAAAATTGAACATATCGCGATTTGGACAGAACGTTTGGAAGAGTTAAAAGCCTTCTATGAGAAATATTTTAACGCGATGTCTAACGATAAATACCACAACCCAACTAAGCAGTTTTCATCTTACTTTCTTTCGTTTGAAAGTGGTGCACGATTGGAGTTGATGTCGATGGAAGGTGTGACAGCTTGTGAAAAATCTCATGCGATGCAGATAACAGGATTAGCACACTTTGCCTTCGCTTTAGGATCAGAGCAGGCGGTGGATCAATTAACCAAAACCTTAGTAGATGATGGCTACCAATGGATCGACGGTCCGAGACAAACGGGTGATGGTTACTACGAAAGCTGCATCTTAGATCCGGATGGCAACCGTCTAGAGCTTACGGTGTAACGCAGCTTCGCTTATTTCTATCGTTCACAGGCTGCTTTCATATGAAAGTATTCGGGCGTATACTGCAAGCTCATTAATAAGGAGCGAGCCTGTGAACCCAAGACAAAATGAAATCCTGCAATTAGTGAATGATCGTAAACGCGTTCAAGTCACGGAGCTTTCTGACATTATCGGCGTGTCGGGCGTGACCATCAGGCAGGATTTGAATTTTCTGGAGCAACAGGGCTATCTAAAGCGCGTACACGGCGCAGCAACCGCATTGCAAAGTGATGATATTGATACCCGATTAGAAGTCCGTTTCGATATTAAACAATCACTTGCAAATAAAGCGGCGGACTTGGTATCACCAAACGAAACCGTATTGATCGAGGGCGGCAGTGCTAATGCGCTCTTGGCTCGCACTTTAGCTGAACGCGGCGATGTGACCATCATTACCCCATCGGCGTACATCGCCCATCTCATCCGTAACACCTCAGCTAACATCATCTTGCTTGGTGGTGTGTATCAGCATCAAGGCGAGAGCTTAGTTGGACCATTAACCAAGTTGTGTATTGAGAACATTCACTTCAGCACGGCTTTCTTGGGTATCGACGGATTTCACCAAGACACTGGTTTTACTAGCCGAGACATGATGCGTGCCGACATCGCAGAGGCCATTCTGGCAAAGAGTAGACGTAACATCGTACTGACGGACTCCAGTAAATTTGGACAGATTTATCCTTCTTCAATTGGAAATACCAACGAAATATCGGTGTTGTTAACCGACAAAGCCGCTCCGAAAAGCGACCTTGAGCAAATCAAAAAGCTAGGTGTGGAAGTGGTGTTGGGGTAAGTACTAATGGCTCTCCGACCATACTGCGAATTCATTTCCACTTGGTTCGGTGAAGTGGAATCGGCAGCCGCCGGGAAATTCGAAAATAGGACGGATAATTTTTCCACCATGCTGCTCAACTTTTATCTGCGTGGCCTGAATATCTGAGCTATAAAACACTAAAAGTGCGCCACCATTTGCGGTTTGGTTTACAAACTCAGATTTGAAGAATCCGCCATCTAACCCTTGTCCTGAAAATGCAGAGTATTCAGGACCATAATCGATAAAGGTCCAGTCAAAGGTACTCTCAAAAAATTGTTTTGTAGCGTTAATATTGGTGGAACTAAATTCGACGTAATTCAATTTTTCATGTTGATGCATAGTGAAATCCTTCTCGGTTACTATCGTCTCTAGGCGAATTTTTCTACGATGATGTCATCCGCTTTTTCGACAAATAATGCGCCTTGAACCTTGAGCTCTGTCAGCACATTTTCAACATTATCAGGCAGCACTGCGCGAGTTGAAGCAAGGTTGACCACCACATTGTAGCCAAGATCCAGTGCTTGCATGACGGATTTCTTCACACAAAAATCTAGCGCGAGACCACCGATCACTAGGGTATCAATCCCGTTGAATTTTAGAAATTCATGTGCGCCTGTCGTTTTAGTATCGGCAATATCATGGAAGAAAATACCGTAAGGGTGCGCGTCAGGATCCATGCCTTTATTAACTTGAAAATCGTAGTCCAACACGGGTGGTAAACCGTCTAGCAGTTCAGAACCTGTTGTGCCAAGCACACAATGGCGGTTCCATTTTATATCCACATTGGGTAGACCGACGGGTTCAAGCATGTTGGCTGGTGTTTCTGCATCCCATTTTGCTTTCGGTGGGTGCAAGTCACGGCTCACCAGTTTTAATCGGCCTTTGGCATGATTACTCAGAAGCTCCGGTACGATTTCCAACGCACCTGCAACGGGTAGTTCATTTGGACATAACTCACTAAAGCCTTTCTCTGGATCAACGTCGATCACTGCTGTAGTTTGATAGTTTACTCGAACAGTCATGGCAGACTCCTTGTCTGTCTGATTGCCTGCCTGCGTTTATCCACGCAAACAGTTTTGAAAAAAGGTTACTTCGTCGCTGGTCAGCGTATATACCATTGCGGGTTTTCCACCTTTGCCTTTGTTGGTAGAAGCGACTTTATTGGTGGGTTTTAGTACGCCTGAATCTATCAAGCGGCGCTTAATCGTCATTCGGCTAATATCAATACCAAACTCTTGATAAGCAGAAATGATGTCGGCAACCAAAAACTCTTTGTCTAATGCAAACAAAAGAACCGATGTGTATTCAATGGATGCACGAAGCTTCTGCCACGCTTTTTCAATGGTTTTTTGATGGTCAAACGCGAGAGTCTCTTCTCCATTGAGTATAGACTGTAGCGAAAACCATTTAAGTTGGCACTCTGGTACACCTGCATTGTTGATTTGCTCTACATTGTTACGATCGACCAAGGCGTAGTGCGTAATGTTTAAGCTCCAGTCTTCTGGATCACGCTTGGGATCGCCGTCGATAAAAGCTTCACTAAAGTGACGAGGGTAAGTATGGATTTTCTCGCGGCAAATTCGGCGGCGCGCCGCCTCAAAGTTTTCATCGGCCGGGCGTCCTCCTTCACTGGTTAAGTCTTTATCAAAGACAAATCCGCCCGGTAGTGCCCAGACTCCATGGTATGGCCGATTTGGATTTGAACGTTTAATCAACAACACTTCCAATCCCTTATCGGCACAGCCAGATAGCCTGAATGGAATAATGTCGACAGATACGATCATGGTTGGGTCCTAATATTGATTTGTAAGTAATCTAGCGCATAACAAGTGGTCAATCAATGGGTAAGTAACGAGTTGTGCGAAACGTTTTCGGTAGTGCTTCATAGTACGCCTTGAGTATAAATCTACGAATGAATCTGACTTATTCACAATCTGTGTGCGAATTCTAGACAGAAAAACCTTATAAAAATGAGTGGTTAGTAACAAAAGTTGACAAACTATAGATGGGTGTTTATTGTTTACGCAAATTAGTTAGTAACAAAAAGTTATATACCCAGGAAGGGCGTGTAGAAGGGCACCTAATGACCACCAAACTATTTTCTTCCCGCATCATTCAAAGCGCTTTGGATTTTGATGTCTACAAAGTCAATATGATGAGCGCAGTAACAGCGCTTTACCCTGATGCGATGGTGTCATACAAATTTATTGTGCGTAGCGAGGAAGATCTCTCTGAACTACTACCAGAGGTAAAAGCAGAAGTTCTTAAACTGCAAGACATTCAATTTACGCAAGAAGAAATCGAATACATCAAGCGTGTCGCGCCTTACCTGAATCCTGACTTTGTTGATGCACTGCGCCATTTCCGTTTCAATCCACAAAGTGATGTCTCTTTCCACAATAAAGCCATGGCTGATGGCTCAAGCCAGTTACGCATTACTATCAATGGTTTGTGGCGAGATACTATTTTGTACGAAACGATCATCATGAGCATCGTGTCTGAAGTTCGTAGCCGTCAGCGTTGGTCAGATATCCCTGTTGCGCAATTTACCACTGTTTTAGAAGAGAAAGTTCGGCACCTAAAGTCGGAACTAAAACGTCGTAACATCACTAACTTTAAATTTTCTGACATGTCGACGCGTCGACGTTTTTCCTTCCAAGCTCAGCGCACTATGCTGGAATATTTGTGCCAGGAAGTGCCGGAATGTTTGACAGGAACAAGCAACTACCACTTAGCAAAAGAACTGAATTTAACGCCTATCGGTACCGTTGCTCATGAATGGTTTATGGGCCATCAAGCTCTGGTGAATGTGCGAGATTCGCAAAAAGTGGCTTTGCAACGTTGGCAAAAAATGTTTAACGGTGCACTAGGTATTGCACTGACCGACACGATTGGTATTGATGCCTTCCTTAAAGACTTTGATGAAGAGCTAAGTAACGCGTATTTCGGTGTGCGTCACGATAGTGGTTGTCCTTATAGCTGGGGTGAAAAAATGATTGCACACTACCAGTCGCTTAATATAGACCCGTTAACAAAAACGCTGGTGTTTACAGACGGACTTAACTTCGAACAAGCGTTAGATATTTGCGAGTACTTCCAAGGACGTATTCAGGTGAGTTTTGGTATCGGTACTTTTCTTGCGAACGATATGGGTGATTATGTCAATAAAGAGGGTGAAGCCTACCAGCCACTTTCTATCGTGATCAAAATGGTCACGTGCAATGGTTCACCAGTCGCAAAAATCAGTGACGAACCTGAGAAAGCCATGTGTGAAGATATCTTCTTTTTGATGAACCTCAAGCGCCGCTTCGAGCAACCTCTTGATTTAAACGAGTGTCGTAAACTGATCGATCGTCTAGAAACTGAAGGTCAAAACTATCTCATCGACGCGTAGGCGTTATCCCTCCTTCTTGATAAGCACCCTCTATCGTTACGACAAATTTATATAGACAAACGTAGAGGGTGATTTCGTTATAGTAATACGCAGAAGTAACCAGATACAGCGTAGGAAAGCACTCGAAAATGAGGTTGTTTTTTTTGATGTGCTATGTGCCTATGATTGGTGTAAATCGATACGTTACAGCATCGTGGAGGGTGTATTTTCATCAGACACTAAACTCAGTCTAATCACGTAGTTTATTCCCATGTACCATGAGGTCACTCGGGTATAGACGTCATCTGCTTTTATGACTTTGGGCTTCGCGTAATTGCTTGAATCAGGAGTCAAAATGAACCTAGTAGTACATTTGCAAAAGAAAGCGATCCGAAAATATGGCTATGAGATGGCAACTCGGCAGGCATGGAAATGTGGCATCAAGGCAAATCTTGTTAAGCGCGTGATCGGCCTTTTTAAAGGACAAATTGTTTGTGTGGTTGAAGGCTGTCGCGCAGAGTTTTCTTCTCCTCTTAATAACCCCCTTCACGAAGATGACAAGCAAGGGCGATATGTGTTTGTTGGCGGTGTATGGTGGGAACCAAACAACATTATTGCTCCTGGCTTTCCTGATTTTATGTTTATGCACGTGCGTAACCTGAGTCACCGTCATAAGTATTTAACCGACGACGAACTGTTTTTAAGCTTGGCTTAAAAATAAGCCTCATAGGTTAATCAAGCCTAATCATAATCAGTAATGATACGGTTTTAGATCAGTTGACATTCTGTTGAGTGTTTCTTGACGTACCTTTTATAAAACAGTGTTTCTTTACTCGTTAATGACAGAGGGTTTGTTTTCGCCTGATGTGATTTCCTAATTGCGATTTACTATACCGCTCATCAAAGCAAACCATACTGGGATGTAAATCATGAATATGAAATCTATCGCAATTGCAACGGCAGTTGTTGCTGTACTAGCAGGCTGTAAAGACAAAACGCCACCAGCTCCAACCCAAGCAAACATTACTTTGGTTGAAGCGGTGACTGAAACTGTGAAAAATCCACACCAAGTATGTAAAGACGTGGTAGTAACGGAGCAAGTTGCTCCTACGGATGATAATAAAATAATTGGTACGGTCGGCGGCGCAGCAGCTGGCGCGGCATTGGGTAACCAAATCGGTGGCGGCTCAGGTAAAGTGATTGCAACTGCAGCTGGTACGATCGCTGGTGCATTAACGGGTCGTAAGATTCAGGAGAACGTGCAACAAGGCGATGTAGTGACAACGACTAAAAAACAGTGTCATACAGAATATACGACATCTGATAAAGTAGTGGGTTACGACGTCACTTACGAAGTTTCAGGTGCGCCAACGACGGTTCGCTTAGCGAGCAAGCCAGCGACAAAAACGTTCCCAATTCAAGATGGCAAAGTTGTTCTTCCGCAATAACTAGCTCCTCAACCGAAGTAATTAACAAGCCCTTTTATCTTTGAGATGAAAGGGCTTTTTCACATAAGCGGTATTTTCATCTATTTTCCCGCGGGAATGTGCAGCCAGAATTACCAGCTAATTTCAGCGTTCGATACAATCACTTTTCTAAAAGTACGAACGGAAAAAACATGGAAGGTTTTTACCTGACCGATCGCGGTTTAGCTGGTTATTTCGAAGCGCAATGGTTCGACAAGTTCATCGAAGATAAGCAGATTGAGACGATAACCAGTCGCTCAAAACAAGTCCCACTCTCTTTTTGTCATCACCACATTGTTCCCAAGTCGCTGACTTTATTGCGCAGACGGCACTCGAGGGCGGCGTTCAGCCGTGTTCCCTACTTGAGGTTGGCGCGGCGCTGGGAAGAAACTATTATGAGTTAGTGCAACGCTTACCTAACCTTAAAGAAGCGACGCTTGTGGAGCCTTCAAATAGGTTGATGGATGGCTTGAAGCAACTATTAATAGAAGAACAACGAGTCGAGCTAACTTATCTTCACGATGTGAACACCTTAAACGCTTTAGAGGTAGAGAATAGAGATATCGTACAGCAATGTGCTCATGTTGATTTGACGCTAATTAACCAGCCTTTTGAGCTCGATACTCTCCAGTCTAGCTTTGATTTAGTCGTATGTTTGAACGTGGTTGATCAATGTGAGTCGCCACTTAGCGTGATCAACGCTCTAAAAGAAGCCACCAAGGTTGGCGGGCTGATGGTTGTCTCTTGCACTTATCAGTGGAACGCGAAACACATCAAAAATGAAGAAGAAGCGGTCGATGATATCAAAGCGTACTTTGCTGAAGGTTGGCGTTTAGTATCGGAAGCCGATCATGAATATCGCATCCGGTTTAATGATCGTTTTGCAAGGCAGTTTTTATCTCATGTGGTCGCTTACATCAGAATGGATTAGAGCCACATAAAAAAACCGAGTACTTACGACTCGGTTTTTTTAGTCTTTGAGATAGAGCGCGATTTTAAGTAACGTGCGCCTCTTGTTGCTCTCGCTCTCGCTCTTGCTGAGCTTGCAGCTTTTTCTTGCGACGTTCTCGTTTAGAAAGCCAAACCAGCGGCACAACAATCATTATTGTTCCTATAGCCATAAATATGTCTGGCACTTCTCCAAACCAGATTAATCCCACAAACACGGCACCAATTAAGCCACTGTATTCAGCGCTGGCAATTTTGTTGCTATCAATCGAGCGGTAAGCGATCACACATGTTGCCGCATAAATCATGATGAACAAACTTGAGCCAGCAGCGACAGGGAAAGCACTCCAGTCCCAAGGTTCCGCTTCGATCAGAACAAGTAAGAAAGCCACGGGAATACCTGCCAAGTTTGTCATCAATAACGTTTGCATGACAGATTGATTTTTTGGCAGTTTTCGAATGAGCAAGTTATTGATTGCCAGGGTAATAGCCACAACTAAAGCCGAAATCGCTGCCCAGTCGATCTGATCTGGACGAATGATGACCAACACACCAGCAAAGCCCATGATCGCAGCCGCGACCGATTGTTTAGACAGCTGTTCGCCAAAAAATATCGCGGCAAGCGGCAGCATGATTAATGGCGCGGCGTAGAAGATTGCGTTCGCAGTTGCGAGCGGTAAAGATGAAATCGCCAAAACCATAAATATAGCACCAAGCAACCACACGTGAGCGCGGACAGCATGCCATTTAAATCCTTCAAGAAAATGAGTCTTTTTTGTCAGCAAGCAGACGGGCAGTAGGAAAAGCACTGCGGAAATTTGTCGGAAAAAGACAAACTGAAAAATAGGCACTTCATTTCCGACACTTTTAATTAAAGAGTCCGAAAGCACCGCAATGAGATTCCCAACAATTAATAGCAGCATAGCTGCGCCGACCGATGTAACTTTCACTTATTTCCTCTCCTCTTTCTTTGCCAAAGAGTAGGTGATGTCATAGGATGAAGTGAAGTGATATTTATTAGTTTAAGTATGAGATTTTTAGATAATGAAATTGCCACCACTCAGAGCGGTTCACTGTTTTGAATCTGTCGCTCGAAACTCTAGCTTTTCGCTTGCGGCTGAAGAGCTCAATGTGACGCAAAGTGCCGTTAGTCATCAGATACGATTATTGGAAGATTATTTGGGCGAGTCATTATTTATTCGTCAAGGAAGAAAGCTCTCTTTATCGGATACTGGTGCTCGTTATTTAGAGGATATTAGCCCGGCAATTAGCTCTATTGCGATGGCCAGCCAAAAGGTGAGAGAAGGGGACAAAGGCAGCATACGTTTAGCGATTTATAGCTCGCTTGCCGTAAAGTGGCTTATTCCGCGTTTGTCTGATTTTAAGCGGTTACATCCGGAAATCGATCTGACACTCAATATGGTTGTTGGTGATCCTGAGCAGACAGATAGCGTTGGTGATTGTTTTATCACGGTAGAGAAGCCAAAGCGCAACTATATGTCGGTGAAGTTATACGCGGAAACGCTGTATCCGGTATGCAGCCATAAAATTTGGAAAGAGTTACAAGATCAACCCATTCCAGAAGCGCTTTGGCGATATCCTATTTTGTCGACAGACTCTATTTATCGTGAGAGAGGAAAAGACTGGGCAGAGTGGTGCAGAGCGGGTGGTTACACTTTGCCAAAAGATGTCGATGTTCAACATTTTAGTCATATGTTGTTGGCAATTGAGGCTGCACGTTATGACCAAGGCATCGCATTTGCGAATGATTTTATGCTCAATGAAAGAGATAAAGCGCATGATTTGGTGTATATCCCTTCTCATGGATTAGAGACGGGGGACAGCTTTTATTTTATTCATAAAAAGAGCCGAGCCAAGCAGGCGGAAATAATCAAACTCACCAATTGGTTGAAGCAACAGTGCTTGTAAAATGACTAAATTGTCATAATTAAGAAATAAAGTGGCAAAGTTGTGTTTAAATATTTCATGTTTTATTGAGTTTTTATTCATTAACATCAACTTGGTTTTGAAACCGAGTGAAATGGATAGCATGACGTGCTTAAGGATGGGCAAAACACAACCTCAATAATTAACAGGCAGTGAAATACAATGTTTAAAAAAACATGGCTAATGACAGCCCTTCTAGCAACATGTTCTGTTGCAAACGCAGCTCCTTACGTTGGCGCATCGGTAGGTCAAGCATCGTTTGGTGATGTTAATGGCTCTATCAATGGTGGTGGTACCAACGCTAGCACTAAGCTTAAACTTGAAGATGACTCAAGCCTTTCAGGTAAAGTATTTGGTGGTTACAAATTCAACGAATACATTTCTCTAGAAGCAGCCATTGGTGGCTACGACGCTTTAGACGGCAAAGTTGTTACTGTTGGTGATATGAAGTATCTATCGATTCAACCAAAGGCGACTCTACCTATTGGTGATCGTTTCAACCTTTTTGCTAAAGCTGGTCTTTCTTACTTCAATGCTGAATTCAAAATTAGCAACTCTGTGATTGACGGTAGCGCAGGCCATACCACCATTTCTGACAGCACTGTGACAGGCATGTACGGTTTAGGCGCAGAGTTCGCTATTACAGAAAACTTTGCTCTGCAAGTTGAATGGGAATACATGATGCCTGAGCTAGACATTGCGAAATTTGGTAATGAAAAAGTAACGGTTGATGCTGACATCAACGTGTTCTCTGTAGGTATGAGTTACCGTTTCTAAGAATACTTATTCAAGTTACCTCTTGGCTTAGTACACGTTTTTGACTTCTGTTGGTCGAGCTGAGTCCAAGCTTTGAATATGTTTAGATATAGCACAGGAAGTTTAGTTGCTAAGCGTCCTGTGCTATTTTTTGCTTTGGAATAACTCTTAGGAATCTTTGTGAACGATGTCAATCTTAGGTATCTGGATCTACTGTTAAAGCACTTTGAACCTCATCAATATCACTTCGTTACGCTGTCGGAGCTTGAAGTGGTAATTTGTACGTCAAGGCGCAATGTTTCTATTGTGATGAAAAAGCTTGCCTCTTACGGTTGGGTAGATTGGAAACCTGCAATTGGCAGAAGTAACGCCAGCCGTCTGAATATTACTATTTCCCTTCAACAAGCGATGACCGAATTTTTGGTTGAGGAGCTTGGTCGGGGAAGAATGAACTCGATAACAAAACTTATCGATTGGTTCGGCCAAAGTGCTGTCAGGGCGCTGACGATTGCCTCTGAAAAAGTGAACCAGTTGAATGAGTCAAATAACGCTATTTTGATCTCCTCTTATCCTTGGGTGTCTAAGGTCGATCCTGCGAACACTTATCGACATACTGAACTGCATGTGGCGAAAAGTGTTTATGATGTTTTGCTGACTCAAAATTCCAATGGTGGCATTGAGCCTTCGCTAGCACATGAGTGGAAAATGGAAGGCAATGTGATGACGTTATGGTTGAGGCCTGGAATATATCGTCACGATGGCGAACTTCTCAGCATACAAGATGTTGTTTGGAGCATCGAAAGACTTAAGGAAATAAAAGGACCAGTACACGAGCTCTGGCAGTGTATTGACAGTGTGATTGCCGAAACATCGAGCTGCTTAAAAATTACATTGAAACATCCGAACATGTTTTTTCCATACATGCTAGCCACTCCTCACGCTTCTATTCTTTGTCGAGATGTTGTTTCTTTCGGTTCTGGTTATTCTTACCACATAGGCACCGGACCATTTAAAATCAGTGGTTGGAACCAAGAGAGTATGCTTCTTCAAGCACACAAAGAATATTTTTCAGCGCGCGCATTATTAGACCAAATTACGCTGTCTCATGGTGATGTTAAGACCCTGAATATGTTGAGTTTTAACCAAACCTCTGATCACGTTGAAGTGGAAAAAATCAGCGCATTTTCATATTTGACCTA
This sequence comes from Vibrio sp. RM-41-2B, assembly GCF_024744415.1. Lineage (NCBI taxonomy): Bacteria > Pseudomonadati > Pseudomonadota > Gammaproteobacteria > Vibrionales > Vibrionaceae > Vibrio > Vibrio sp. RM-41-2B. Next base: position 181,280 of record NZ_JAMQWD010000005.1, read on the forward strand.
TCGGGAGCGCGCGGACTCTAATCTCGCAAAAGAAGACTGGCATCAACTCGCCGATTACATCAATGCGCAAAAGAGAATCTATGAGGCGCAAAGTGCCGTTGACAGCATTCAGTTAGCGACTCAAGAGCAAGATTTACTAATAGCAGAGGCTATTGTGACGCCTAAGCTACAAGGTAAAGTAGCGCTAGCTGAGCCAATCTGGACGATACCAAGTTTAATTCGTCACTCTGAGTGGTTGCACCGAGTGATTCGGGCGACGGGATTAGAGCTAGAGATCGTCATTATTGATGACATTAGTTTTCCTGAAGTCGTATCACATCGAGCGGACTTGCTCCTAATTGAAGAAGTCATGGAAGCGCCGTTTGAATATGGCGTATTTGAATGGCTATCGATAGCAACAGGTTTGCGTTTTAGTTTTGATCAAAGCCAGATGTTGATCCATCGAGAAAACATTCGCGAAGCCATGACAAATGCTCAATCTTTACAATCTCTTTTAGGCGTAGAAAAAGCGTTACGAGAGCAGTATCTTTATTTGCCTTTATTTGTTGGCTATGAAGAGGTGACAAAAACACAGCAAGTGCGCGGTGTTCAGGTGAGAAATACGGGTTATAGCGATTTGCATCGTCTCTGGATAGCTCACTCTAACTAGCATATTTCGACACGGTGAGCACAGAGTATGAATACATAAAGCCATCGCAATGATGGCTTTATGTGGAATGTAGAGTTAGAAGTTGTACGACACACTCGCACCAACAACCCATTGATTTGCACTATCAACAATCGAGGAATCGCTGATACCGCTGCCTAGGCGAGTGTATTGTGTCATTTGGCTCACTTGCCAGTTATCGTTGATTGGCATGACTAGCTTGTAGCCTAAACCATAGCTTACTGTTGAATCACCTTTGTACGCTTTGCGGTTTGCATTTGCTTCGCGTTGTTTTACGCCAAAGTAGTAATCTACGTAGTCTTCACTTTGATAAGTTAGGTTAGCAAAAGGAACAAAATCAACACTACCGAAGTTCATAATGTGGAAGTAAGTCGCGCCCGCTAAGTAACCTTTGTAAGCACCACTGATATCATGTTGAAGGTATGTTGAAATCACATTGTGTTGATCTAACGTAAAGTCAGTGTTCAAACCTAAATCGACAGCAAAGCGACGTTTATCCGTGCCTTTCAGGCTCTTTGCAATATCACCGTCACGCATGACACCACTGCCAACAAGGTAAGCACTCATGTTGATTAATTCATTGGTGTTACCGAAGAAGCGGTAGTTAATGCCACTTAGATCGGCGTTAAAGTCGTCACCATGGTAACCGCCATTTAGAATTGGAGCTGTATTGTATTTTTGATCTTTGAAAAGATCGCTGCCATGAGCCACACCGACTTCCGCGTTCCAGCCACCTTCATTGTTGTAGATGTTACCGTTACGAATATAAGTATCACCAGCAACCGCTGAACCAGTAGCAGTCAGAGTTAGTAGTGCAATTAATGTCTTTTTCATCATTTTTCCGAGTTGTTCTGATTTGTTTTGAACACTGTACAAAATGAAGTTGTAAGCCTCTATCAGCAAAGCGTATGGAAATGTAATGAACCATCAGGATAAGAAGCGGAATGTAAGATCAGAGAAGGAAGATAAGAAAGATAAGAAAGATAAGAAAGACAACCGCCGTCGATGGAAAGAAAAATCCGAGCTGGGGTAGCTCGGATTTAGATTATTTATCAGGTATCGATACGAACTTATTGTTGTTTCGTTAAGTTGTATAACGGTGCTAGGTCACCTGTTACTTTTTCGCCATTCATGTCTAGCTTCATAAGTACATTTTCACCAACAAAGTATTGGTTTGGCGCATCTTCGTTTGTCAACGTTACGATGCTGCCGTTTGCATCCCAAGTGAATTGGCCTTCAGACTTTGACTGACCGTCTTCTTTGTCTTGGTAGCTTTCTTCAAGTACGTAAGTGCCATCTTGATTTAGTGTGATGGTCATGTCGATACCTGAACAATCCGCACATGGAAGCGTACCTTTGTATGTGCCGTTCCAGTCAAGGGCATTTTGTGCGTTATGCTCAGAGTCTACAAATGTTTCTTCAGTGATGACTTGTTCTTCTGCTACTGGCAGCGTGTCAATTGTCTCTGTAGTAACTTCTGCGCTAGTGGTGACTTCAGTTTCCGTCGCTTGAGGTACTTCAACTGCGCTTGTTTCGGCAGGTTTCTCATCTTGACAGCCTGCAAGAATGATTACCGCGCCTGTTAGTGCCAACATTGTTTTTTTCATTTTATCCCTCTTTAAATCAAGATTTTGTATGAGAGTAATAGTAGACATTTATCAGGTATTTGCGTCATCAAAAAGCAATAGAATGATCTATCTATGTCAATAAAACCGAATATGAGTATGAAATTGTCAGGAAAATCAGAACAATGTAAATGTTGATTGGGATATCAAGCTTGAGTCTACAAATAAATATCTAGAGGGGTGGGGGCAGAGATAGTGAAAACAGCCCACATTGCTGTGAGCTGTTTTATTAAATCAGTTAAGAGGCCTTATCGATGTTTGAACGTGAGGTGCTTCGTTTTGTGCTGTCTTCATCAGCGAATAAACCAGCAACAGTACGACGCTCTAATTCACCTTTCAAATGGCCATGCTCATCGACAACGGGCAGTGAGTATTCGCACGACATGGTTTCAGTCAATATTTGCTCAATGGCTGAATGGGGAGAGATGATAGGTACTTCTTCATAGATATCATCATCCCAGCTTGGGGTTTGAGCTAACTTCGTCGCGTCTAGTAACCCTTGTTGCGTTATCACGCCTTGATAGCCTGCATCGGTCACATGATAAGCATAATCACGTTTTACACGTTTCATCTCACTGAGCGCTTCTTCAATGGTTTTAGCGGCAATGTGATATGAAGGTGGCTGCATCACAGTCTCAACCGTCAATGCTCGCGCTCTATTGACGTCTTTTACAAAGGCTTCAACGTACTCATCGGCAGGATGTAGCAATATTTCGTCTGGTGAACCTTGTTGGACAAGCTCACCGTCTTTAAGGATCGCAATGCGATCGCCAAGGCGCAGTGCTTCATCTAAGTCGTGAGTAATAAAAACAATCGTTTTGTGTAACTGCTGTTGCAGTTCTATTAACTGATCCTGCATTTCGCTCCGAATCAGAGGGTCCAATGCTGAGAAAGCCTCGTCCATCAACAGTATTTCGGCGTCGGTAGCCAGTGCCCGTGCAAGGCCCACACGCTGTTGCTGACCACCTGATAGCTGAGCGGGATACTGGTTCTCATAACCCGTTAATCCAACGGTATCCAACCATTCGTTTGCTTTTTCTAAGCGCGCTTCTTTACTTATTCCTTGAATTTCCAAACCGTAAGCGATGTTGTCGATAACAGTGCGATGAGGCAATAAGCCAAAACGTTGAAACACCATCGACATCTTATGACGACGAAACTGCTCTAACTCCTTGTTAGAAAGCTGCATGACATCTACCCCTTCCACCAAAATCTGTCCCATGGTTGGATCGATTAGGCGATTGAAGTGGCGAATCATGGTGGACTTACCTGAACCGGATAAACCCATGATGACGAAAATCTCGCCCTTTTTAATTTGGAGGTTGATGTCTTTTAGCCCGACCGTGTGCCCCGTTTCCGCCAACACGTGTTCTTTACTATGTCCCAACTTGACGCGCTCAATCACGCTGTTGGGTTTGGGGCCGAAGATTTTATACAGACCGCTGATTTCGATAAGTGGACTAGTCATGCTTTAAATCTCCTAGATGGGCTTGAGTGCGTTTCGCATACGCTTGTGAAGCGCGGTCGAAAAGAATCGCTAGGGCGACAATGGCTAGACCATTTAAAAGACCAAGAGTGAAATATTGATTGGTAATCGACTTAAGAACGGGCTGGCCCAAACCTTTTACCCCAATCATCGATGCGATGACAACCATCGACAGTGCCATCATTATCGTTTGGTTGATTCCCGCCATGATGGTTGGCATTGCGAGCGGAAGTTGGACCCCAAAAAGCCGCTGTTTACTGCTGGCACCAAATGCGGTTGCGGCTTCCAACACTTCTTTATCCACCAAACGAATACCCAAATTAGTTAAACGAATAACAGGTGGAATCGCGTAGATTACTACTGCGATGAGGCCAGGAATTTTGCCGATCCCGAGTAACATAACAACTGGGATGAGGTACACAAATGCTGGCATGGTCTGCATGACGTCGAGTAATGGCGTCACAACAGACTGAATACGATTAGAGCGCGCCATGGCGATGCCGATAGGGATCCCGAGTGTGATTGCCAGCATGGTACACACCGTGATAATACTGAGCGTGCGCATTGTGTCTTCCCACATGCCGAAGTAGCCAATCAGGATAAGTGAGCCAAAACATGCGATAGCCAGTTTCCAAGAGCGACTAGCGGCATAAACGAGGGCGGTGCAGACGCCTAAAACAACGACCCAAGGTGTTGAAATAAGCAGTTTTTCAAACCAGACAAGAAATGAAAGGAGCGGATCAAAGAGAGACTCGATAAGTTCACCATATTCACGAGAGAAATCTCGGTAGGCGCCATCGAGTGTTTTGCGAATCGCTCTAAGATCAGAGCGATCCATTTCTGGGAATTCGCTGAGCCAATTCGAGTCAGACATATTTACTTCCTTTTCTGATATATCTAGGTGCCCTCAAGAGACGTGATTCAGCAAGAATGGCTGGGATCGTAGACCAAGTAATGATTGGTGGTTCGATAGGTCCTCCATCTATTGTTTTACCCGTTAGGCTCATTTCAATGCAGTCGACCTGCACTTTATAGTTACTTAGGTAGACACCCTTTTAATAAAATAATCATTAGTGTTCAAATGAATGATTTGATCGGATTATAGTTTTTCTTCTCCAATAAAATGAATACATTAGCGCGTATTTGTATGAAAAGTCTGCGCAAACTAACGTTTTTATTATCTAGATAATTAGAATTGATCTTTTTGCTCGTTTGTCACCAAAGTTTGTAAATTTTTAGATGTCTAATTAATCCTGATGTCTTACGTATTTATCGTGTCGATTTTTGCAAACTTAGTTTATTGGCATATGCTAAAAATGTTATTGGCATATGCCAACTTAAGGCGTAATTTGACCCTGTGTTTTCGAGGGATAATGATGGCAAGACCAAAGATAGAAAGACGAATATGCGGACGTGCTGCACACCATTGTTTCAAACCCAATGGCGTGCCATTTCATCAGTTGGAGCAAGTCGCCATATTACCAGAAGAGCTAGAAGCACTGCGTTTGGCCGATTTAGAGGGTCTTAGCCAGCAGCAAGCTGCTGAACAGATGGGCGTCTCTAGACAAACTTTTGGTAACACAGTAAAAAGTGCAAGATTGAAAGTCGCAAAAAGTTTAGTTGAAGGTCATGCATTAGTTTTTCCGGATGAGGAGTCAAACTTATGATTTATGCTATTCCTAATGATGGTGAGCGGGTGGCAAACCACTTTGTTAAAGCACCATATATTGCTATTTATTCTGATACTGACGGTATGCTAAAAAACTTAGCGAACATTGCTTCGATGCCACAAGCAGGTTGCAATGCGAAGTCTCAGTTAGTTCAGTCTCTGCAAGAGTATAATGTGGAGGCTGTACTTGTACGAAATATCGGTGAACGCGCACTAGAAAAATTACTTCGTAGTGGCACGCAAGTATTCAGGCTTTCTACCCGTAGCTCATTGGAAGATGTACTTGCGGTTCCAAGAGAGCCTCTCATTGAGCCGTCTCAAGGTCGTCCCTCAAACAATCATAAGAAAAATGCTCACAAGCCAAAAGGCGGTTGCGGTTCCTGTGGTTGTGGTGGCAAAAAATCCAAACCCTCCTTGCTGGCAAGACCGAAAGCACCAACAGGGCTGCTTAAAGTGACATCTCGCCCTGCTATACTTAGGCTAAAGACGATGGCTAATAAGGCAGGTTAATATGGTTTGGTTATTTACCTTTCTTGGTTTTCTCGCAATCATTTTGTTGATGTCGCTTGGCGTCATTTTCCACAACAAGCGTATTCAAGGGAGTTGTGGCGGATTGAATAATGTCGGTGTTGATAAGGTGTGCAATTGTGAAACCTCTTGTGCCGAGCCTGAAAGACGTTTGTATCAAATATCCGAACCTAACTCGTCATCTGAGCGCTAAGATCTTTTGCCCATTTCGGTAAGGTGTGTTTAAACCAGTCAATGTATTTACTGGTCTGCGGGTTCTGTCTCGAGACCAGTATGTTCACCACTTCTACCACCATCCACGTTTTAGCTATTGCAATCGTTCTTGCTAAATTACTCGCATCGCCTTGATTTGCCGTCTTGGTATAGGTATGCGCCACAGCAAGATAATCTTCGAATGTGCCCATGCCCTTGACTAGTGGCGCTAAATCTATCGCGATATGCCCTGTCGAAAAACGTTCCCAGTCGAACAGCACCAAATCGCCATTATCTCGTCGCCCCCAGTTCCCGGCATTGGTGTCTCCAGAGATCAAATTTTTGGCGTTGAAAAGCGGGCTGGATTGCTCTTGTAGCTGATAGAAGAACCGCTCTGTTTTTGCGTCTAGTTTGAGCGTGCTTAAAGCTTGGGAAGTGGCAGGTTGTGTCCACTGATGAGGATGATAAACACCATTTGATGTCGGAGATAGTCTATGTATTTTAGCTAGTTGTTCTATCACGCGCGGCTCTTCAAGCAGGAATTCTTGATTGACAGAGTGCGGGATATACTCGATTCGTAACGTATTTTGTTGGTGATCGTAATCAATGAGCTCAGGTACAAGAATGCCAAGTTCATTGAATGGTTTAGCCTGGTGTTGATAAAAAGCGACCTCAACCTGTTCTACCTGCTGTTTTTCAATGAATGAAATGCCGTGTTTTTCTACCAGATAAACTTTGGCACTGCCCATCTGGTTAAGCTCTTGCCTTGACATGAGACATCCTGTTTTTTGATGGTGGAACCTTCACTTACCTTAAACGCGAAAGGTGTGTGCTCCAAGAATACTTAAAGAGAACATTGAAACAAAATAATGCAATGGTTTGAGTATAAAATTGTCGCTAGTGTCTAAATTTTACACAGTGGCTTTTACGCATCGTTAACCACGTTCTACGCTTAATATTCGATTTAAACAAGGAGAACCAATATGGCTGTAATAAAGCAGGATATTCCAAATCGTGTAACGGTTTATCATGACAATGTCGATCAAGAACAAGAGCTGAAAAATGCGATGCTGCCAGAGAAACCGCGCTACTTTAACGGTGCTCCGACTTACAAAGCGAACAGCATCGAAGAGTTTGAAAATAAAATCAGTCAGATCGGTTTGTCTCTCGATAAATAAATTTTAATTTACCTAAAAGCGCCCTCAAAATGAGGGCGCTTTTTTATTTGTATGATTGATTTTAATCGCAGGGAATTAACCTTGTTGAGCACTGCCTTGGCAGACTTGTTTTTGCACTGCTGGTGGCGCGGGCTCGTAATGGCTTAAAGTCATACTAAAACTGCCTTCACCACCCGTGATAGCTCGCAATCGACGAGCGTAATCTTGCAACTCGTTTACTGGCGATTTGGCTTTCAACAACGTGAATTGGCCATCAATCGGTTCGGTGCCTTCTATTAATCCTCGATTACCTGACAAATCCCCAGACACGTCACCGACGTTTGTGGTTGGGACGTGTAACTCCATTTGGACAATGGGCTCCAGCACAATAGGATCAGCGTTGTTGATCGCATCTAAAAAGGCTTTCTTACCTGCGATGACAAACGCAATTTCTTTCGAATCGACGGAGTGATATTTACCGTCATAAACGGTGACTTCCACATCCTTGATTGGGTTGCCGGAAATCGCTCCTTCTTCGAGTACTTGTAAAATACCTTTTTCGACCGCGGGAATAAGCGCGGTTGGAATTGCACCACCCACCACTTTGTTGATGAACTTAAATCCGGCACCGCGCTCGAGTGGGCGAACCTTCAATTGCACTTCACCAAACTGGCCTGCACCGCCACTTTGTTTTTTGTGTCGATAATGCCCTTCGGCAGGTTTGGTGATGGTTTCAAAGTATTCGACGCTTGGTTGGCAGGTTTCGACGTCCAGCTTGTACACGTTCGCCATCTTTTCTAATGCGACTTTGAGGTGAAACTCCCCTTGGCCGCTGATGATGGTTTCGTTGGTGCGAGCGCGATGTTCGATGCGCAGCGAAGGATCTTCACTGGCGATTTTATTCAGCACATCTCCCAATTTTTGCTCATCTCCACGCTTAAGAGGCTTCAAGCACAAAGAATACATGGAGTCAGGAAGGTCCAACGTTTTAAGTTGAACACCATCTTCTTCGTGAGAGTCATGAACGATTGAATCGAATTCGAGATCATCCACTTTGGCTAAAACGCAGAAGTCGCCTGCAAGCGCGCGAGGGATCTCAGTTCTATCTTTGCCCTGCAGTTGATATAAGTGCCCAACTTTAAATGCCTTGTTGCTTTCGCCAATATAAAGCTGGCTGCCCGCATTGATTTCACCCTGATACACACGTAAGTAGGCAAGTTTTCCCATATATGGGTCGACGCTGACTTTGTACACGTGTGCGACGGTGTGCTCTAAGGTTTCGCAATTTACTTTGATTTTTTTGCCGTTCTTTTCCAATAGAGGAGGGTTACCCTCGTTTGGCATGGGCATGATCTCCGCCAAGGTACGAAGCAGAAGCTCGACGCCCGCGCCGGTTTGTGCTGAGACAAAACAGACCGGAATCACATGTCCAGTTCTCAGTGCTTCTTCAAATGGATCATGCAGTTGCTCTGCGGTGAGTTCGGAACCTTATTCCAGATACAGTTCCATCAGTTCTTCATCGACTTCGATAACTTGGTCAATCAAGGTCTCATGAGCTTCATCTACCGTCGCAAGTAAGGTTTCTCGTCCCAATTCTGGTTCGAAATAGCAGTCAACTACAGATTCCCCGTCAGCCGAAGGTAAGTTGATCGGCAAGCAGTGGTCCCCAAAATGCTCAACGATGTTCTCCATCAATCTTTCTAACTGACTACCGTGGTTATCGAGCTTATTGATGATGATCATCTGACATTTTTGCTGCTCTTTAGCAAAGGTGAATAAGCGATCGGAAGTTTGGTTTAGTGGGGTTTGAGGGTCGATGACAAGGGCGGATGTTTCAACGGCAGGAAAGACGCTGATCGTACGGCCAAGTAACTCGTTTTGTCCCGGAGTGTCGATGATATTGAGCCGATGTTTATTCCAGCGCAGTGCGACTGGCGTTGCTTCAATACTGTGTTGATATTGGATGGATTGAGGGTCGAAGTCGGTAACGGTATCGCCTTTTTCTACGCTGCCTAAATGGTGCGTGGCATCGCAGGTGAAGAGCAGTTTTTCTATCAGCGTGGTTTTACCGGTCCCTGTTTGGCCGACAAAAGCGATATTGCGTATTTTGTTGATAGGCATAGAGCCTCCTTGCAAGATGGCGTGAAAAACCTACGAATTGCTAGGAAGTGGGTTGCTATAGAAACCCACGCACTGCATTGGAGTAGGGCGGGATTACCGCCTATTCGTCTTCCATGTCATTTTCCGGATGACTCGATGCATAAGACCACCTTCTTGGACTACTGTAATCTTAGCATGCCGTAATAACCGTATAATTTATGTGACTTATTTCATGATGGGGCTGATTGTTTTTTAATCGAGATCATAAACTCAGAGGTTCTGACTTTTGGAGCAAAACCTCTGGATTGTTTAGGCTATTTGGAAAGAACGATTTCGCCGTCGCGATAAACCAAGCTCGGCGTTACATCTTGTCCGAGCAACACCGGGCCATCAAGATCGACAACGCTCGCCTGAGCAGCAATAGGTAACGCAGCTCGCATTGCCAGCGACGTCCCCAACATACAACCGGACATGAGGCTAAAACCGAGTTTTTGGGCGTCGTCGGCTAGTAATAGTGCTTCTGTGAGCCCGCCCGTTTTATCTAGCTTAATGTTCACCATTTCATATTTGCCAACCAGCTGATGTAATTGCTCTCTGGTGTGACAACTTTCATCGGCGCAAAGTGGAATGGGGTGCGAAATGCTGGCGAGTGCGTCGTCGCAGTTTTGTGGCAACGGTTGCTCGACCATGGTGATATTAAACGGTTCGAGTTGATCAAATACCGTCGCGAGGTCGAGGTTTTGCCACGCTTCATTCGCATCTAAGACAATTTGTGCGTGCGGCGCGGCATCGCGTACTGCTGCAACGCGCTCAATCACGTTGTCACCATCCAGTTTTACTTTTAGCAGTTTTGCGCCTTGGCTAAGGTAAGCTTGCGCCTGTTTTGCCATCGCTTGCGGCGTGTCGATAGAAACCGTCATCGCCGTCACAATCGCCTCGGGTAACGTAAAGAGGTCGTGAACCTGCTGCTTGTGGTTCAAAAGCGCGTGAAGATGCCAAAGCGCGCAATCCAATGCATTTCTTGCCGCTCCTGCGGGCAATAACGATTGAAGCTGGCTTTTGATAGCCATCGCATCAGCTTCGCCTTTGGCGTACAAACTTTGCAGTTCATGCGCGGCGTGAGAAATCGCCTTAATTACCGATTCAACCGATTCACCATAACGAGGGTATGGCGTGCATTCTCCTTGGGCGATCATGCCTCGGTGTTCAATTGTCACGCGGACTACGTGGCACTCTGTCCGACTGCCGCGAGAGATGCGAAATGGTGTCGCCATAGCAATCGTGACGGGTTCTACATGAATTTTCATCTCACTAGTTTTCCCTAAACCGCAGTTATTTTCTAAACCGTAAATGTTTCCTAAATCGTAAGAAGCCTATCTGCAACCGCATCAACGCCAAAACGAACAGGGTCGGTGACGGGCACCTGATATTTGTCGCTCCAATCCTGGCATAACTGGGCAGCATCTTCTTCGCTGATCGCCGAAGTGTTTAAGCAAATACCCACTAATTGAGCTTTTGGATTTGTTAGGCGAGCAGCGGCCAGATTCGCTTCTATCGTTTGTTCAATGGTTGGCAAGCTCGCATGTGGTAAGTTGCGGATGTGTGGGCGACCAATCTCATGGCACAGTACCAGAGCGTCAGCTTGTGCGCCGTGAAGTAAGCCCAAACTTACGCCAGCAAACGAAGGGTTAAACAATGAACCTTGCCCTTCGATGATGTCCCAATCGTGGTCAGTGAAGTCGGGGCTGATCGCTTCTACTGCGCCGGAGATAAAATCGGCAACTACGGCATCAATTGAAATGCCACTGCCTGAGATGAGAATTCCCGTTTGACCCGTTGCTTTGAACTCTGCGCGACAGTTTTTACGCTTTAATGTGTGTTCAATGGCAAGGGCGGAGTACATTTTGCCAACGGAGCAATCTGTCCCTACAGTAAGTACTCGCTTGCCTGCGCGAGCTTTGCCATTGCCGACCTTGAGCGGGGCATCATAATGGCGAACATCATACAGTTTGGTTAATCCGCGTTGTTCTAGATCGGCAAGAGGAGCAAACTCCGCCAAACGTTGGTGCATGCCCGATGCAATTTCAAATCCCATTTCTGCCGCTTCAAGTAAGGTAGCTTGCCAAGCTTCGGGAATGACGCCTCCTGGATTTGTTGTGCCAAGCACCAACGTTTTTGCTCCTTGCTGCTGCGCTTGTTGTAGTGTCATGTCGGTTAAACCAAGCGATACGGTTTCTGGCGTCAGGCGGATTTGGCCAAGACAAATCTCAGGTCGCCATTGGTAAATGCCACGCGCGGTTTTTGCTGCGAGTGGATCGGTTACATCGCCAAGAAAGAGTAGGTAAGGTTGAGCAATTTGCATGATGGTTCCCTTCGTCATTGTTATTGCTCATTAATGTAGCCAGACTGATTTAGGAAACCGAATGCTTATTTGTTAGGCAGGTATAACTTCAAGTTATACCTTTAAACCATCTGTTGTTTTAGGGCGGTGATAAATTGCTTTGTCGCAATGGATTGAGGTGTGTGCTCTGCGAATAAAATAGAGACAGAGAAGGACATGTTTGGCTCCAAAGCATGCACGGATACGGCATCATCTTGGCAATATTGTTTTGCGGTCCATGGGTCTACAATGGCGAACCCTGCTTGGTGTTTCACCAGTTCAGCCGCCGCGGAGTAGCTGCGTACGGTGATGGCATGTTGATAATGCTCGTCACGCGCTGACAAGGTTTGATGCAACAGCAAGCCCAGAGGGTCTCGACTATCTAAACCGATAATGGGTAAATCGTGACTGATGAGTTCTTCTAAAATGACGGTCTTTTCTACGGGTATCGCTGCGCTTTTAGGAGCGATCAGTGCTAAGTTTTCTTTCAATAATACGTGCCCCATGATCGCTGGTGGTGTTTCTTCACCGAACGCGATGGCGACATCCAATTCATGTTTCAGCAACCCGGAGCACAGCTCATCGCGATTGGCCGTTAAGAGCTCAAAGGAGATGCCGTGCTCTTTCGACAACAACGCGACAGTCGGCGCTAACAAGTGTGCGGCCAAAACAGGCGGGGCACCGACTCGTAAATGTTGAGTTCCCTGTTTGACTTTGTTGGTCAGAGAGCGAAATTGTCCGAGTTGTTGATAGACCTTTTCTGCCTCTGGCAATAAGGCTTTGGCTTCTTGAGTGGGAACGAGACGCCCCTTTACACGCTCAAATAAAGCGAAGCTCAGTTGTTGTTCTGTATGGGCGAGAACTCGAGTGACATTAGGTTGGGAAACGTGCAGTAAGCGAGCAGCACCAGACACCGTTCCTGCTTGCATAATGGCGTAAAAGACTTCCAATTGTCTTAAGTTCACTGCGATTTCCTTCTGCTCATGTTGGTCGCCTCAGAATACCTAACCTTGCTGATGAGCGATAGAGGAAAAAAGTGCTGGTGTAGAAAATTAGGAAGACGATTTTGGTTATCTTCTTATCTCGCTTTTTCAATTTCTCAACTTCTCAATTTCTATGCTTCACTTTGCCGCTGCATGAAGGGGCAGGTCGTTAAACGGCTCGACGTCTCGGCTGAGTAATCCCATCAATACCACTGCTAACACCATGACAACAGCTGCTATTGCAAAACCGTATTGTGTTAGCTCGTAATGACTCAACATCGCAATCAGGACGTAACTGAGAGATTGAATGGTGGTGGAAAACATGCTGATGCCGCCATCAACACGACCTCGTTGATGAACCGCTACGGTGTGATGCATCCAGTTGACTCTCGCAATGCGATTTAGCGCATTAAATACGCCAAACAGCGCCGTAAACAACAAGATGATGAGAGGGCTTATCGCAAAACTCATTCCGATAAACGCCAGAGATACCATGACCATCGAAGCAAACATAATGTGGCTATGGGAGGCGCGACTCAGCACTTTGGTGACAAAGAAGCCAGTTAGCAACGAGCCGAGACCAAAACTGATGTTGAACCCTGCAAACCAATCGCCAGAGATGCCTTGTTCAGAAAACCAAATCGGCACCAATTTGCTCGAATACGTCAATGCAGGATAAGAGAGACAAGAGAGCAGAATAAAGCCATAAAAGCGGGGTTCGAGACGGAATATTTGTTGGCTCTCTTTGAGTTGTGCGATGAAAGCGACAGATTTTGATACCCTTAATTGTTGGGTATACGGCGTCAGAATATAAAACATCGCCGCCAAAGCGGATGCGCTGGCTGCAAACAAAGCAAACTCTTTCATTCCCCACATTTCAAGCAAAACAATACCCAACGCACCAGCTCCTAGGGTCGTGGATTGCATTACAATTTCTTGCTGACCCGAAATTTTTGCGTATTCGTGATGCTGATAATTTTCTTGGGTGAAGGCGTTGTTGGTCGTCCATGCAAAATTACTCGAAACCCAATACACCAATTGCGCAAAAGCCAGCAGCCAGTGGGACTCAAAACCCAACCAATAAGCAATGAACACCACCAAAGCCATGCCCGATTGAATCCATTGATTGAGCACGAGTAGTACTTTGCGTGAATGTCGGTCAACTAAAGTGGAAAAGAAAGGCGTTGCCAGAAAAGCAATCGCGGTGCAGCTCAGAGAAACTAAAGCGACGAATGTACCCATGTTAGGTTCGGAAAGCATGACCCATGGCAGCGCCATCATGAATAAGCCAGAGGAGATACTGTCGAAGAAGCGGCCTGCTAAGTACGGCTGAGTTTTATTTTTCATTATGTTTGCCTCAAGTTCCCTTTAGATTTCAAAACGTTGACTTATAACGGTGCTATGTCTGTCGACCAACTTGTTCATTCCGAACGCATTATTTCGAGACCATCTGGGTTTAGCGTTAATTAAGATGGTGCAACTTTAAAACCTCAAGTAAACTTGAGGTAAAGCATTTTTTAACAAAATTGATACACAGGGAGTCAAGGATGGAAATCAGCGTAGGAGAAGTGGCAAAACGTTCTGGAGTGAAAGTATCTGCCCTACATTTTTACGAGCAAAAAGGACTGATTTCGAGCTGGAGAAATCAAGGCAATCAGCGCCGCTACCACCGTAGCGTTTTGCGCCGTGTCGCGGTGATTAAAGCGGCCCAGCAAGTCGGGTTGTCGTTAGAAGAAATCAAACATGCGCTAGATGAGCTGCCGAAACATCAAGCGCCAAACAAACAGCAATGGGAAGTCATGGCGAGCCATTGGCATGAACAGTTGGAGCAAAAAATTCAAAAGCTCAAAGCCCTGCAAAACGATTTGGGCGGATGCATTGGCTGCGGGTGTTTGTCGTTAGAAACCTGCGCACTGCGAAACCCAGAAGATGTGTTAGGCAAAGACCACTCGGGTTCTAACTTAACGTTAGAAGAGTAGGTGTTATTCCTATTCTTTGTCGAAACTGTCCACCACGATCGCGCCCATTGACGCCGGCATTGTGATGACAATGACCCGTTTTATCGCAACCAAAGGCTCATTCATGAGTGGCAGCTTATCAAGACAGAAAAGAACTAACGCCACCACAACGGCCGCAATGAGGTACGCGATAACCACACGAAAAATAAAAATGGATACGCGATTTTTTATGTGGCTTTGGAACACGCTTTGATAGGCGAAAAAACTGAGGAAAATGACAGAAAGGCTTAACAGCATGAGCAGGTTTGCCATTGGCAAGCTTTCACCCAGTCGCCACGCCTCTTCAGAAAAAGAGATGGGGACGGCTAGGGCAAAAGCGCCAACCAACACTTGGCTGGCGTCTTCTAAATTAAAGTGGCTACTCATGCTGCTCATTCCATTATTCGTTTGCTAGGTGTAAGAGCTTTTCAAAGCGCTCGTTACCATGCAGCAATTCGAGGTCTCGCTCTTCGGCAAGCAAGTCACGAATAGATGGACTGTATTCAATAGCGCGTTCCAAGTCTTCAATGGCTTGCTCTTCAATGCCAAGACGAGAGTATGCACAAGCACGTTGATACAGTGCCGGACCATTGGTGTAATCGACTTCAAGTACGCGGTTACAGATGCTCAGTGCCCAGTGGTATTCGTTGATTTCCATCGCGGCGTCTGCTTTGTAAGTCAACGCTTCTAAATCACCTGGGCGAATCAGCAAGATCTCATCATAGATTTCAATACGTTGCTCTGGTGTTTGTGAGCTTTGCGCACGCAACCATAAGTTATGGATCTCGTTGATTTTCTCAATTTCTTTATTGTTTTCACTGATAATGCGAGTTTTGCGTTTTAAATCTCGCTCCAGTGCTACAAATTTCTTCTCGTATTCTTGGGCGATCTTTTCTAATCGTTTATCCGCCATCTCTTTGGTGTTGTGTTTAAACTCACGCAGAGATTGCCAGCCTACAAAGGCGATCAGCGATGCGACACCTGCGATGATGTAGAAGAAGTAGGTTACGGTCACGTTGGCATAGTTCAACGATTTATCCGCAACCGTCAGCTCGCGGTCGGTGATCTCTGTGATCATTCGTTTTTCTAGGCTCTGATAGTCCTGACGCAGTGCTTTTAGCTCATCTAAAATATAGCGTTCCATTAATGGTCTATCTAACAGATCCGATTCTGAATACTTTTCGTCCGATGCCATTGTCGGCAAGGAAAGTATCAGCGAGAAAAAAATACCAATAAATAAGCGCATAAAACGTCCTTTCACGAGAAGAGTACAGATAGACCATGCAACAATAGCAAATAGCACAAACGTTTAGCAAAGTTATTACAAAAGAAATAATTGTCGTCTACGTAAAAGTCATATTCTTGTTGTTTTTCAGTTTGTTCCTGGTGGTTATTTGCCGTGATATCTTTTATCCTCCTTGCGAATTTATGATTAATGGAGTGAGCATGGACGCGCGAGCTAAGGATTACTTAGAGCAGTATCTAAAATTATTATCACCAGAACAAAGAACTGTCGTACCATCAGTTAGTGCTGACTATTATTGTGCCGATGAATACAACGCCAACGTATGCGCCGATTTGGTTCGAATTGGACAGAAAACCGCCTCTTGCAGCATGGAGCTTTGGTATCGAGAGCATGGCGAAACCATGCCACAAGTCGGCCATTTACAAGTCGTCACGAATTGGAACGGGGACCCCGTTTGTGTAATACGAATTACTGATGTCAGCACATGCAAATATGAGGATGTAACCGCAGAGTTTGCCTACGCAGAAGGTGAAGGTGATAGAACCTTAAACTGGTGGCGTGACGCGCATACTGCATTTTTTAAAGCTGAATGCGATGAGTTGAACATAGATTGGCATGAGAAACGTACGCTAGTTTTGGAACGTTTTGAAGTGGTGTATCCAGTCAATTAATCTCTGATAGCAGCACTTATTTGAAGTGCTGCTTTCTTGAGAGACCGCTTTTAGCGCTTGCGAGCGGTCACACTAAACATGTGCCAGTGTTTTGGGCTTCCGACTACCGTGGTTCCGTCTTCATCTCTTTCATTCAATGAAATGAGTTCGTAATCCGCGAATAAACTTTCCACTTCCTTTTTCGTTAATGCGGTAATGTTCGGATGCATTTCTGATGCAACCCAGGAGTCTTTTACTCCTAAGAAATCACCGCAAAAGATACCGCCAGGTTGTAAGGCACTGTCTATTTTGGTCCAAACTTGCTCAAAGCCTTCGTCCGGGCAAAAGAACAAACTGGCATTCGCGATAACCAGGCTGCATTGAGGGTAGTCAAACTCAGTAAAACAGCACTGTGAAATTGAGAAACGCTTCTGGCCTTCAAAGCGTGTTAAACAAGTTTTTACTGCATCTTCATGGCTATCAAATGCGTGAACGTTAAACCCCTGTTCGAGGAGGAAATGACTGTCTCGACCTATTCCGCAGCCAATATCAAGAGCGACTTTGTTCTCGAGTTTCAGTAGGTTTATGGCATTTTCCACGTTTGGGCGGTGAGGTTGGTTTAAAATTTTCTGATAATACTCGTTCCATTGCGCTGACATTGAACTTCCTCGTATTTATTGTGTTTCCCCAAATCTAGTGCCCATTCTTGTTTTGCTTTATCGGGGAGGTTTTGAAACATTGGCAATTGTTATAGCTGCTCTTCAATTGGCAATATGCCGGAGAACCAAGCGCCCATTTTTCGCCATACTCCGGCCTCTGGTTCAGAATCATATTCTTTGCCTGTTTTTATGTCAGTCCAGACAATGTCTCCGTCGCGTAGAGTTAAGGCATAGGCGTTATTCGACAATTGATTCGGCAGTTGTTCTAGAAACATTTGCACATATTCTGGCTGTTCGATAACAACGGCCATTTCGGTATTCAAAGCGGCTGAACGTGGATCCCAGTTCATCGAGCCAACAAACAGAGTTTTGTCATCAATCGTCATTGCTTTTGCGTGTAAACTTGCTCTGCTGCTCCCCGTGAGGCTCCACTTGCTTTTGAGTTTCGCGCTCGCTTTTACTTCCCATAGCTTGACCCCAGCTTCGAGTAGGTCTGTTCGATATTTTGCGTACCAACCATGCACGGCAAACACGTCGTTAGAGGCGAGACTATTGGTCACTATCGTGATATCAACGCCTCGCTTGGCCGCGTTACTCAATGCTTGAGTGCCGACTTCGGTTGGGACGAAATAGGGGGAGATAAGAACAAATGAATGTTCAACACTTTTAACCAGCTCCGTTAAATTATCAATAAGTTGGCTCTCTCGGGTCGCAACTTTATCGGGTAAGTCAAACCATACTTTTGCTTCTCCCCAGTAGAGCTTGAGATTGCCTTGTTTGAGAGCTTGGTACATATCCAGTTTAGTGAAGTCATAACGGCCGGTTGAGAACTTTTCCTCTAGCTGGAGTTTGTCGACCTGCTTTTGAATCGCCAGGTCGGTAATTTGCTGTGAGTCCGGTGTTATCCATTCCATTGGTATCGCATAGGCGCTATTCCAATAGAGGTCGAACTGATCTGCAGTTTGTTGTACCGCCTCACCATAGAGCAGTAGATCAAAATCACCAAATTCGACTTGTGATTCAAAAGAAAAGTACTCATTGCCGATATTCCTACCCCCGACAATGGCAGAAACACTGTCTGCAATCAGAGATTTATTGTGCATACGGCGATTAAGACGTTCAAAGTCACTGGCAAGTGCGAACCAGCGGGAGTCGCGATACTGATGCGGATTGAATAAGCGGATTTCGATATTAGGATGTGCATTGAGGGCAGCCATCACGTCATCGTTTCGCTTTTGCATATCGTCAAGCAACAGCCTTACTCGGACTCCACGCTTTGCAGCTTCATACAAGCGCCACGTTATTAGCTGACTCGTTTCGTCACCACGGTAAATATAGTATTGAAGATCAAGGCTTTTTTGTGCGGACTCGATTAGAGAAGTGCGAGCAAGAAGGGCATCGTGTCCTTGATTTAAAGGAGAAAAGCCAGTGATTGACTTTGGGTCTTTCCCGTAAGCTTCAAAGTACTGTGCAAGCACAGAGTCACCTTGATACCCAAGTTGGAAGCTAGTGGATTTTTCACTGGGATCGTTCAATGACACGGATGAACATGCCGATAAAATTGTGAATAAAGAAGGGAAGAGCAGCTTAGCGAGTGTATGTAACAAAGTACATTTCCTTGTCTTACAGAGTGTTACTTATCAGAAATTATAGACCTAAGTTGCCGCAGCATGCATCCAACAAGGTTGGATAACGGGCTATTAATCAATGAATTGTCATGTTCTCGGGATTAAGTTCACCTTTTTGAACGCAGATAATCATTTATTTTAATTATGATTGTGTCTGAATTGGTCATAATCACTAATATCTGGTGATTATGACCAATAGCACACTGGTTAAAATAGTTGAGTGATAATAACTATTTGAATTTTAATAAATAAATGCCTGGCACGTCCCTTGCTATTCAAAAGAAGAGTTAAGTCAGGGCAACTTGCGAAGTTGGTTAATTTTTTGTTAATTTTATTAACTTTGAATTGGCAATAACTCTGTAGTTAGCAACCGAAAAAGCAAGGTACGCGCTGCTTTGACGTCTATTCAAATGTAATTCCCTCACCATCATGCTTACAGGGAGTCAAAGATTTAATAAAAGCATGGTGATGAAAACAACAATAAAAAAGGATTTTCGATGTTAGCAAAACCCGTATTACGTTGGCTTTTACCTTTCGTTGTCGTTGGTGGCTCTTATGCAGGATATGCCGCAATCGCCGCGACAGCTCCGGAAAAAGAGTCAACCAAAGATGCCATTACAGAGCCTACCGTTCAGGCTTCTTCTCTTTTTCTTACCGATCATAAAGTGGTGATAACCAGCCATGGTGAGTTAGTCCCTTTTGAAAAAACACACCTTTCCGCGCAAGTCAGTGGTGAAGTGATAAGTTGGCACCCTAATTTTGTAACGGGTGGGATCGTGAAACGAGGAGAAGTACTGTTCACGATTGAAAGTGACAACTACGAAGCGTCGGTTTTGCAAGCCGAAGCCAATTTAGCTAGCGCACGTGCGAGCTTAATTGAGGAGCAAGCCAAAGCGGAAGTGGCAAAACGCCAGGCCAAGAGACTGAGCGATAAGCAAGTGACAGACCTGTATTTACGTAAGCCTCACGTTTTGAGCGCGCAAGCGCAAGTGAAGTCGGCTCAAGCAGCACTCAAACGAGCAAAAAGAGATTTAGAAAATTGCAAAGTCGTTGCACCTTACGATGCGCTGGTTGTTGAGCGTGATATTGGTGTTGGTCAATTTGTCACATCGGGCTCTCGAGTTGCCACGCTAAACAACATTGAAGTGGCGGAGGTGCACGTACCAATCGCCGGTTTTGATAGTGCATTTTTACCCGAATCCATTGGTGAGCTCACTGCGACAGTGACGCAGCAAGGTGTATTCTCTACCACTAGAGAAGGTCGAGTGGTTCGTGATTTAGGCATGATTGATAGCGCTACCCGAATGATTAACATGGTCATTCAAATCGCTGACCCATATGGTGTCGATAATCAGCAGCCTCCAATTAAATTTGGCTCCTACGTTGAAGTGAGCTTCACAGGTAAGGAGCTAAAGCATATCTATCGCCTGCCACAGGAATTAGTCAAAAATCGCACGGTATGGGTAGTGAATGGTGAGAATCAACTTCAACCTCGGACGGTAACGGTCTTGAGAGCAGAAGGTGAGTTTTTACTCGTGGGGGAAGGCTTAGAGCAAAGTGATAAGTTGGTACTTACCTTGCCGGAGTACCCTCAAAAAGGCATGGCGGTACAAATCGCAAAAAAGAGTGACGACTCCGAAACCGTCGTACAGTAAGTAGGAGTTTGTCATGGAAGATACTAAACAAAAGGGCTTAATTGCTTATTTTGCGAATAACCCCGTCGCTGCCAACCTTTTGATGGTGTTCATCATCATCATGGGTGTGGTGAGTTTTCTCTTTATTCAAAGGCAGATGTTTCCGAACATTGAGGTGAACTACATTGATGTTCGTGCGACTTATCCTGGTGCTTCTCCTCAAGAAATTGAAGAAAGCATTCTCGTTAAGGTTGAGGAATCGATTAAAGATGTCACCGGGATTAAAAAAACGGTCTCAACGGCCTCTAGAGGTAGCGCGTATGTCTCTATCGAGGTAGACGTTAATGCTGATATCAAGCGTGTCTTGGATGATGTAAATCAACGCATTGATACTCTATCCAACTTACCTGCCGGTATGGAACCGATCAATGTCTACCAAGTTGAGTGGCGTCAAGATGTGATAGAAATGGGGTTAGTTGGGGACCGACCGCTTGAAGAGCTCAAACCCATTGCTAAGCAAGTCGAGGATGAATTACTTCAACTCAAAAATGTCATGTTGGTGTATTTGAGTGCACCAGAGGAAGAGATAGCGATTGAAGTTGATCCACTCGTTCTTCGTAAATACGACTTGACGTTGAGCGATATCAGCAGCGCGATCAGTCGTTATTCTGCCAACTTTTCTGCGGGCGAAGTCAAAACAAACTCAGGGATGATCGCAGTAAGGATTGAAAATCAGTACTACCGTGGTGATGAATTTAGGAATATTCCTGTAAAGCTTGGCGCAAATGGTGCGAAGGTTTTACTGCAAGATATCGCCACGATCAAAGATGGCTTTACGGAAGAAGAGCGCTACTTTGAGTACTCAGGGCAAAATGCGATCTACATGTCTGTTGAAGCGACTCGCGATCAGAACATTATCCCTGTTGCCGAGTCTGTTCGTAATTATATCGAAGCAAAAAATAAGACATTACCGCAGGACGTTAAGCTCAAAGTCTTAGTGGATACGACCTATTATTTAAATGGTCGTCTCGACATGATGTTGAAAAACTTGCTGCAAGGCGCAGTTCTAGTGGCGATCATGCTGACCATTTTCTTGCGCTTTCGCTTGGCAATGTGGGTAATGATTGGGCTGCCAGTATGTTTTCTTGGCGCGGTGATGATGATGCCTGCATTAGGGATCACGGTAAACATCGTATCTCTTTTTGCCTTCATTATGGTGCTCGGTATTGTGGTCGATGACGCCATCGTGATGGGAGAGAGCGCCTACAGCGAAATTGAAGAAAAAGGCGGTGGCGTCGAAAATGTGGTTCGCGGCGTAAAACGTGTTGCCACGCCAGCTACTTTTGGTGTTTTAACCACAATTGCCGTGTTTGCCCCTTTCTTGTTGTCTAGCGGTATTGATAGTGCTTTCTTCTATGGTATCGCGGGTGTTGTGATTCTTTGTTTGATCTTTAGTTTGATTGAATCGAAGTTAATCCTTCCTGCTCACCTTGCACATACTCACTTTAAGCCAGTTAAACCTGGTGGCTGGCGTGACCGATTTAACCAACGTTTTTTTGGCTTTGTAAACGGTACGTATCGTAACTTTGTCACGACATGTACGCATTGGCGCTGGACAGTGTTTGCTGTGTTTTGCGGTTTACTGCTGATCAGCGCGGCTTTGATCAACGCGAATTATGTTCGGGTGATCCCTAACCCTAAAGTGCCTACTGACTATCCTGCGATCACTATTGAAATGAACGATACCGTTTCAAGCGAGCAGACAATCAGCGCTCTCAAGACCATCGAACGTGTGATGCAAAAAATTGAATCAGAGACCATCGCAGAACATGGTCAAGGCATGATTCGTGATGTGCTTTCATACAACAGAAGCCGTACCGAAGGCCGTGTTTTGGTGCCATTGGTTGATGAGGAATTACGCCCGTTCAATACATTTGAACTTGCTCGACGTTGGCGTGAAGCTATGCCAGTTATTCCTGGAATGAAGAGCATCAAAATCCGCGAGCAGAGCGCGGGTGGCGGTGACAGAGATGAGTTTGGTTACTTGCTGTTTGGTTCTAATATTAATGAATTGAACGAGGCTGGGCGTTACTTGATAGAGCGTTTACAGCAGGAAGAAGGGTTATACGATATTTCATCTTCTATTGATTCAGGAAGCAAAGAAGTGCTCCTTTCTCTTGCGCCTGTAGCGTACGATCTCGGACTGGATCTCACCATGATCGCAGAGCAAGTGGGTGGCAGCTTCTACGGTGGTGAAGCACAGCGTCTTATTCGTGATGGTGAAGAAATCAAAGTTATGGTGCGTTACCCGCAACTGACACGTGAAGCATTTTCATCATTACGTTACGCTGTGATTACCACGCCAGCAGGTAAGAAGGTCATGCTGGGTGATGTGGTGAAGATCAACGAGCAGCCGGGCGTGAGTAGCATTCGACGTGAAGGCGGGTATCAAACCGTTTATGTCTATGGTTCGATAGACGAAGAATTGGTTGAACCTCAAGAAGTCGTGAAGGTCATCGACGACAATATCTTACCGGACATGAAGCAAGTCTTCCCGAGTGTGAAAACGGAATTGGGTGGTGATATTGAAGAGCAAGCAGCGCAGCGTAATGAACAGATTCTGTTCTTTATTGCAGGCATGATCATCGTCTACATCTTGTTAGCCGTACCGTTAAAAAGTTATACCCAACCTTTGATTGTAATGTCAGTCATTCCATTTAGTCTGACGGGGGCGATTTGGGGCCACTTCTGGCTAGGTTTGGATATCAGTATGATGTCGACATTTGGTTTGATCGCCGCTGCTGGCGTGGTTATCAACGACTCTCTAGTTATGACAGATTACGTAAACCAAGTGAGAGAAAAGGGTATGAACATCAAACAAGCGGTGGTTGAAGCGGGCTGTGCACGCTTTCGAGCGATCACGCTCACCTCAATAACGACGTTTGCGGGTGTATTGCCGATTATGTTTGAAACGAGCTTGCAGGCGCGTTTTGTCATACCAATGGCTGTAGCTTTGGGCTTTGCGGTGTTGTACGCAACGGTTCTGACTTTAGTGCTGGTGCCTTGTTTGTATTTAATGCTTGAAGATATTAAAAATATTTTCAGATCGATTAAGGGGTTTGTTCATCGCTTTATCAATCGTTTCAGAAAGTCGCCAGTGACGTCGAGCGTTGAAGTAAATACATAGAGTTAACAAGCTTGATGTTAATGATTAGGAGCAGCCTTCGGGCTGCTTTTTTATTTCTGTATTTTGATTCAAAGCAGTTCTAGAGTGGGTTGTTACGTAATTTATTCGATGAAAGAACAGCGAGAAAATCTCCTGATAAGTTATTCTTTTTATGAATACCTTTTGCGTGTTTGATTTCCTTGGTTAATTTAACACTTGGTTAGCGAAATTTACCAGATGGAGATAATGATGAATATATGGTCTTGGTTAAGTTATTGAAAAATAACAAAATAAAAGTTGGCATCGTATGTGCAATATATAAATTGTAACTAAAACGAACTGCTAATCCTCAAGGAGCTTATTATGAAAAGCGTATTTCTATCTACTCTAAGTCTTATTGTTGTAATGTCATCACCAATCGCTGCTGCTAACACTTTAGACAAAGAGGAGTGGAGCTCAGATTTACGTCAGGACTTTTCTGAAATGAAGCATGAAGCTGTAGCAGATATTCAGCAAATGAATATGGATGCCATCCACGCACGCGATGAGCGTATCGTGAAAAACATTAAAGATGAGCAAGAACAGTTAGTAAAGGTAACGTGCCACAAAGAGAAAGCAAGCAAGTCATAACCGCCGATAAAAGAGACTAACAGACGAAAATGAATCCAATACGAGTTCAGTGCTAGTTAGCAGTAAGCACTGACCTTGTTGCTCTACTTGCCAGCCTTTTAAGGCTGGCTTTTTTGTTAAAGGTATACTGTATAATTAGTATCTATGGGTACGTTCCCCCAATAATTGGTAGTTCATGATTAAATGTCTCTTGTTTCAAACGTGACTTAAGGCACTTAACCTTCGTATCAATAGGTGTATATATCTAGTGATTTATCATCGATATGGGGATGAATGTAATTTTTAAAATTGTTGATTTCATTAAATTGGAGGCGATGCTATATATTTGAAATTCAGAAAGATCTAGTCTCCTTGTTGACCTTAATAATACCTTAGTATATGCCTCACTTTTATTTGAAGAGGGATTCGTAATGACTTGGGAGTTTATTGAAAGGAAAGAGGCTTTTGATTATATTGGGCTAAGTAATAAGTCGGTTAATGAGATTGAACAATTCTTACATGGAAGAGTGAGACTTTCAGCTACACTCTTTAGCAATAAAAAACTATACTTATCAAGACAATCCCTCATCATGCTTGCGTCTCTGAATGAATATGATCAGAAGCAAGTTGTCAAAGAAATGTATTTTCTTTCATCTAACCCAAGCACACCGTCTGTAGTTAGACACAAACGTAATCCATTGCTTCGAATATTTCGAACTAGGTATCCCTTCAAAAATTATCATTATTTATTAACTTGTATCCTTAGAGACGGGAAAGTTGTAATTCATGATATAGCTTTTGATCGACAATTGCATGGTAAGTCTATTTTTAAGCATTCACATCAAAGAACCCAAATGTATCATGTGAAGAAAGAAACAGGTAAAAATGGTGAGTATAATGGGGTGCAGAACAATGACGAAGCAAAGTTATTGTTGGCTGAGTGGGACCACACTAAAGCTCAAGTAACTCACCAAGTCAATACGCTTCATGCTACGGTAAATGGAATGCTGAATGATTATGAGAAAGCGGCGACACTGATGGGAGTACATACGCAGGTGGCATATAAAGAAGATAAGCCAACAGAGTATACGTTGTTTCACAACCCTTCTGATAATGCGAAGCTGGATCTTATTGAATGTGTTTATGACAAAACTCGTTTTACTTCGCACAATGCTCAACACCTAGCAGCAGTAATGAAACAATGTGCAGAGCAGGGTAAACAAGTGAAATGGACAGTACATAGTCAAGGTGCCATTATTTTTAACTCTGCGCTTGAATATGTAAGGAAAAAGAATCCGAGCTTAAAACTATTGAATCAACAAGTTGTGGTGCACGCAGGAGGGGCCAATACAACGAAGATAGGAAAAAACGCACAGCATCTTGGTTTGAAGATAAACTACAATAAAACCCGAACGAATCCCTTTGATATTGTCCCAAATATTGCTGCGAGACAAACTCCATTATCGGCAAGTAGTCTCGTTCGTTGTTGTAAATTCTTGGGATTGGTGATGAATGGAGAGGTCACAGAGAGCCCACATACATTACCCTATTTTGGTGTTGAATCCTATCGACGACAACTGATGATGTCTGGTACTAATATGGCTAGTAAACGTTTAAAAGATATTGATGCATATTTAAAGAATAAGAGTTAGAAATATGGGCCTTATTAAAACTTGTAAAGATGGCTTTCGAGGAAAGCCAGATTTTTCAAACTTGCTACATAATGTATTCCAGATAGATGAGTTAGTATTGTCATTTGAGTGTCCGAACAATATATATGAAGGGCATGTATACCAAGATCTTGTGGAGTTAAAACAATTCGATGTTGACTCAAAAGAAGAACGGCATGAAAAGTTAATAAAATTGGCTTCTATTTATTTCTCATTTCAAAAAAAAATATTAAACCCTCTATTACCTATAAATAAACAAGGTGGTTTATATATTAGGCTAAGGATCAAGTCTGCCAATGAGGATATTAGTTCCGTCAATCAATTGTCTTCATTCATAGAAAAAGAGTATGTGGAGTTTTATCATGCTCTAGAGTCTCCTGAAGGATCTAAGAAAGGAGATCATACAGAGATGATGAATGATGCTATCGATTACGCAAATCATCGCTGGGGATTAAAGCCGATAAGCGAAGAAAAAAAGAGAGCGAAAGAAGAATTTCTCGTAGGAGAGTTTCTTCGCGGCTACCCCCCAATTAAATGCCAGGCTATTGATGTTGGAGAGAAAACGTACTCAAAATACGTAGAAGGTAACTTGGAGTATAAGAGGGACTATCGAAGAGTTTACAATTTGCATATCAAAAATGAGTTTTACTTTAGTATCGAGTTTTTATACGAAATCGAGCCTATGTTTGCTCAAAAAAAGTTTTTAGATTGGGTGAGAAGTGCTGATGAAACCTTTGAGAAAAAGGTGTTAGAGTTACTAGAGTTGTCTCCGCTTGTTGATTCGTATACTACCTCCAAGGTAGAGAGATTGACCAAATAGAATTGATCCTGTGCGCTCTGACTTTCAACTTAAAGAAAAAAGCCCGCAAAGAATTTCCTCTGCGGGCGTAATAAAGGGCACCAAATTGGGTGTCTATTCATTTTGGAGGTGGTCGAACGTCCATATAAAACTGACAATAGGCTTGGTGAGAGGCTTACCACCAGCGCGACCAACGGAGCTAAAGTTAACATTGTTGCAACGATTGTTAAAATGTTAATTCTTCAATCAATGTTTTCATTATCGTTAGTCTGGATTGCGAATATGTTGTTCTATTGTTCCTGGAATGCTTGACTGTCGAATTTGAATACATCATGAGATATAGATGGCCCTTTATTTATCCATTTTAGTTATATAAATCTTGTCATATCACGCTGCTAAATCTTCATTGTTTTTAATAATTTGACACAAGTCGCGCCATTTTGTTACTTATGTGTTTTAGTTTTCGATGGTCTCAAATTTGAGTTCACGTATAACCAGGCAATTAAAGGAAAAGAGCAGCAGTTAGCTGCCCTTTATTGCTATAAAGACCGAAGGCTAATTCCAACGTAATAGTGTCCAGTTTGATCGATTCGCGTGTTCTTTTAGGCGTGGGCATGGATTTACCAGGTAGGTGTAATCTGCGTATTCACATAAAGGCAAATCGTTGATTGAATCGGTATAGAAATGGATTTCAGAATAAGGCTCAGGCTGATTTTCTAGCCACTGTTTTAAGCGCGTGACTTTACCTTCACGATAACTAGGGACACCGTTGATTTCTGCGGTATAACGGTTGTCTTTCTCGATTAAATCGATGCCGAGTGCGGTTGGAATATTAAGACGGCGACCAACGGCTTCCACCAAAAAAGTGACGCTGGCAGAGATGATAACCATATCTATACCATCACGAGACAGTTGCTCAATCAATGTTTTAGCTTGAGGAAACTGTTTAGTCAGAATATGGCTTTCAACACATTCTTCAACCAAGGCGTTTACTTCTTCAATCGGCATGTTTTCTAGTGGCTTCATGGAGAATGCTAGGTAATCTTCCATGTCCATTTTGCCTTCGGAGTACAAGGCCATTAGACGCTGATCTTCCTTAATAAATAAAGGATCAGTCGCGATGCCTCTCTCAACCATAAACTCGTTCCAAATCATTGCGCAGTCAGCGTTTATTAGGGTTTCATCCATATCAAAAACATACAAAGGTTTGGACATGTTTAGGCTCTCACTGGTTGAATTTCGTTTAGGTTAAAGAGTAGCTCTAGTTGGCTGCCATTCGCTAGTAAGCGCTCTGAAGAGCGGTTAAGCAAGTCAACAGTGAGCTCACACTCTTCAACGTTCACTTGATAGCGAATAACATTACCTAGAAGCTGGTGGTTGGTGATCGTACCTACTTGTGGCGCTGAGATGTGGCTATCATATTGACGACCTTGCTCTTTTACATATATAGACTCTGGGCGAATCGCTACTTTCCATTCGGTATCAATATTGAAGAGTTGCTTGGCTTTATTGGCCTCTACAAGGTTGTAGTGTCCCATGAAACCGGCCACAAACTCGTTAGCAGGATGAGTATAAATTTCTTCAGGTGTTCCTGCTTGAACAATTTCCCCTTTACTCATTAGGAAGATACGATCAGACATAATCATCGCCTCTTCTTGGTCATGAGTTACGAAGATAGTGGTGAGATTCATTTCTTTCTGAATATCTCGGATTTGCTGACGAAGATGTTTGCGGATTTTGGCATCAAGCGCAGAAAGTGGCTCATCAAGCAATAATATACGAGGTTTCACCACCAACGCTCGGGCGAGTGCGACACGCTGGCGCTGACCGCCAGAAAGTTGATGCGGATAGTGTTTTTCTTTACCTGCCAGGTCCACCAGTTTGATGACTTTAGCTACTTCACGTCGAATATCATCATTCGCAAGCTTTTTCATTTTTAAGCCAAATGCAATGTTGCCTTCAACGGTCATATTGGGAAACAGTGCATACGATTGAAAGACCATCCCAATACCACGCTCTTGCGGGACTTGATGCGTGATATCTTCTCCGTTTACCCAAATCTCGCCGCCATCGACAGGGTTAAGCCCTGCAAGGCTGCGAAGTAGCGTCGATTTACCACAACCGCTAGGGCCCAAAAGCGTAATGAATTCACCTCGCTCGATGTTAAAGTGAATGTCCTCAAATACGGTGTTATCACCAAAACGTTTAGTCAGATTTTTCGCAGTGACGTAGCTCATTGTTTGACTCCTCGGCTGAAACGACTTGCCAACCAAGTCAGGAAAAAAATAAATGGGAAGTAGGTCATCACTAAGGCAGACGTGAAGTGGCCGCTTGTCTGACGCATGTTATACAAGTAGATTTGCAAGGTTTCATAACGTGTGCCGACCAAAATATTGGCGAACACAAACTCTCCCAGTAGAAATGAAAATGAAAGGAAAAGCGATGCCATCAGCCCTTTTTTGAGGTTAGGTAAAATGACCATCAAGAACGCTTTGGTTGTGCTTGCCCCTAGTAAGTGTGCCGCGTCCATTAAATCATTGAGGTTAATTGCTTCGAAGCTATTTGAAATCGCACGATACATGAACGGTAACGCGATGGTGAAGTAAGTGCCTATTAAAATCCAAGGGGTACCGATAAGAGATATTTCACTGTCAGCATAAAGTTGAAGCAAGCCAACGGATGACACCACTGGTGGTACAGCGAATGGTAGCAAAATTAGTACGTTCATGAGCTTATCGAGCTTCGGGAAGTAGTAAAACACCACGAATATCGCTGGCAGAACCAGAAGCACACTGAGGGTTAGCGAAGCAATACAAATAAACAGCGAACGCCCAAACGCTTGCAAAAAACGTGGGTCGGTCAGCAATTTAACGTACCAATCAAAAGTGAAACCATCCGGAAGCACCGTGGCGCCCCAGCGTGATGAAAGCGAATAGACAAAGGTCGCTAAAATCGGGATGAGCATGATCCCAACAATGGAGTAAACCACCGTTTTATGGAATCGAGTATTAACATTGTGCATGACTACTTCCTACCTGCATAGCTTTTCGAAATGAGCCATTGGTTAATCACTGTGATAAAGGCAAGTAACGCCATTAGAATCACCGAAATCGCAGCGGCGAGATTCGGTTCAAGGAACAGGTCTCCCGATACCAGACTCGCGATTCGAATTGTGATGACGTTATAGTTACCGGAGGTCAACGCATAAACACTCGCATATGCGCCAATCGCGTTGGCTATTAAGATAATAAAGGTACCGAACAAGGCTGGTGAGAGCACTGGCAGAGCGACTTTCGCCCAATACTGTGATGTTTTGGCACCTAGTAGCGCAGCGGCTGCTTGCCAATCATCACTCAACGCGTCGAACGCAGGGTAGAGCAACAACACCGCCAGCGGGATTTGGAAGTAGATATAAATGGCCAGTAGGCCCCATTTACCATAAAGGTCGAAATCACCGAGTAAGCCATACTGCTTGAGCAAAAGGGTAATTGCCCCATTGGTGCCTAAAATAATAATAAAAGCGAATGACAAAGGTACGCCTGCAAAGTTGCTGCTCATGTTCGTAAACGCAATCACACCGTCGCGGACTTTAGAATCGACTCTGCGTAGAGAAGATACCAACAAAGTCGCAATGGCTAAGCCAAAAATGCTCGACCACACAGCTAACCACAAGCTGTTGCCAAACGCCTGCATCATAAAGGCGGAGTCGAGCACTTCAATGTAGTTATCTAAGGCAAACTCGCCATCGTAGATAAAGCTGTTTAACAGTACCCAAATCATAGGTGCGAGTTGAAATAGGTAGAAAAACAGCGCGAAAGGCACTAACCAAATGGCTGGGTTAAAGCGCTTTAACCAAGTACTTGCCAAATTTGAGCGTGATTCGCTAGAGCTTGGGGAGAGGACAGAACTGCTCATAGTGCTAACAATTCCTGAGTGTATGGCTTCGTGTGGTCAAGGTTTAGCAATTGACAAACGGTGCCACAAATATCAGTTTGCTTAATATGACAATCTTGATGGGTAAACTTATCACCAATGACAAACAGGGGAACTTCTCGCTCTTCAGGTAAAATCCCACCATGAGAAAGATCGTTGTTCATGCCATGATCGCTGGTCACAATGATTTGATACCCATCAGCAAGCCATTGTTCGATGTAGTTGGAAAGAATAATGTCTGCACCTCGCGTACAATTGCGGTATTGACGAGAGTCTAGGCCAAACTTATGTCCTGTATCGTCGATATTCATCGGATGGATCAGTAAGAAATCAGGTTGATAGTTGCGACGTAAATACTCTGCATCCAGGAACAAGGCTTCATCAGGATAATGATCCCAATGGTAAAAGCAGCCGTGTTGGATATTCAAGGTTTCATCATGCGTGAAACGATCGCGAACAGGTTCAAATGGTGCGCGATTATAAAGCTCACTTACCCAGTGGTAGGCAGCCGCAGCGGTCACTTTGCCTTGGGCTTTTGCCAAACTGAAAATGGAATCGTGTTTGGATAGACGAACGATATTGTTGTTTACGATGCCGCTTTCTACAGGGCGAACGCCCGTTAAAATGCACTCATAAAGTGGGCGAGACATAGAGGGCAGCTCACACTGCACAGGATAAAGCGTTGCGCGAGTTTCTTGTTGGGAACGACTTTGTTCTAGAAGACCATTGAGGTAGCCCATGCAATCACGGGCTACCTGATAGTTCAGTCCATCTAGAACAACAAGGATGACCTTATTGCTCATAACGACTTACTCTTATTGCTGGTGGATTAAGACACTTTCTTGCCATTGACGTGGCAGCTTACGCGCGGACTTTTCCCAAGCTGAGAAGTCAGTCACTGGGTGAACATTGCTGTATTGGTCGTTAGCAATTAGCTTGTCTTGCACTGCTTGAGGCAGTGTGATGTTGGTTCGGATTGGACGCGCATAACCTTCTGCTAAGTTGATTTGCCCTTGATCGCTGAAGATGTACTCACGAGCAAGCTTTGCTGCATTAGGGTTCTTCGCATATTTATTGATTATGGTTGTATAACCAGAAATCACAGAGCCATCTTGAGGAATGCTCACTGTAAAGCGGTTGCGGTCAATTTTGTCGCGGTAGTTCAACGCATTGAAGTCCCACATGATCGCCACTTCCACTTCGCCTTTTTCTAGGTTGGCGATGTTCGGATCAGTAAATGAAAGACGACCTTGCTTCGCGAGTTCAGAAAAGAACTTGAGCGCAGGCTTGAGGTTGGATTCGTCCCCACCGTTGGCGAACGCTGCGGCGAGAATCGCGTTGTTTGCCTGTGCTGCTACGCCGACGTCACCTACGGTCACTTTGTAGTCGCCTTTTAATAGGTCATCCCACGTTTTTGGCGCGTCTTTTACGAGGTTATTGTTGGAGATAAAAGAAATAGTGCCAGTGTAAGCAAGTGCCCAATGACCATCTTCGTCTTTTGCCCAATCTGGAATGTCATTCCAAGTTGTTGGTTTGTATGGCTGAGTGACGCCTTTTTTAACCGCTACACGTGCGAAGGCAAAGCCTACGTCACCAATGTCTGCGGTCGCGTTTTTCTTCTCAGCTTCGAATTTTGCGATTTCTTGAGCCGAGCTCATATCCGTGTCTTGGTGCTTAAGGTTGTAATTTGACTTTAAATCAGCCCAAGTGTCTTTCCAGTTCGCCCAACTGTCAGGCATACCTACACTGTAAACCGCCCCTTCTTTTTGTGCTGCGGTAACCAATGACTCAATATCGGCTTCTTTCGCTACTGTTGGTGCTGCAAGCGTTACCGCGATGATTGCCGCTGGTGCAGTAATTGAACGACTTAGCAAAGTTTTCATTGTCTCCATCCTTCTGGACTAGGTCAGTAAGTTCGCTTTGTATGCTATGGATGGAATGTGACGATTTAGAGCAAGTAATTTGACAGTTTTTATTAATTTCTATGGCACTTATATTTCATACGCTCAATATGTGTTCTGTTGATTAATGTCATATTTTTGTTACTTACACGCCTTATGTTGTTCATCCAAATTATCGTTGGACTAGATCAGAATGAGAGCGACAGGCACCAGCCAATTTGGTACCCAATTAGGAAAAATTAGAAGCAGCTTAAAGCAGCAGATTCTTTCCGGCATCATGTCTGAAGGACAAAAACTGCCATCAGAAAGGGAGCTCAGTGAGCTGTTTTCTACGACTCGAATCACTATCAAAGATGCGTTGGTGTCTTTAGAAACTGAAGGCCTGATCTATCGAGAAGAGCGTCGTGGTTGGTATGTATCTCCAGAGCGGATCTGTTATAACCCGTTGTCTCGTTCTCACTTCCATCAAATGATTAGAGAGCAGCATCGTATTGCGGAAACCAAATTACTCAACGTACGAAGTGAAATGGCCGCAGGTGAGTATGCAAAATCGTTAGAGGTTGAGCGAATTACCCCAATTTATGTGATTGAACGGTTACGTTTTATTGATGGGCGAGCGGTATTGTTTGTTGAAAATATACTCAAAGCAGCACTGTTTGAAGGTATATTGTCCGAGAACCTCACCATGTCACTGACAGGTATTTATCGTGAGAAGTATGGCTACGAGACAAAGCGCTCTCGTTTTGATGTGATTCCAACGTCAGCGCCTGCTCATGTCGCTAAGGCGTTGAACCTAGCTGAAGGACAACCCGTCCTGAAAATTCGTCGAGTAAACTACAAACAAGATGGCAAATTAATGGACTGCGAATTCGAGTATTGGCGTCCAGATGCAGTGATGATTCGCATTGATAGCGTAGGATAAAGCGCAGAATTAAAAAGAGCCCAATGAAGGGCTCTTTTTCGCATATTGGTTAGAGAGGCGGTTTAAACGAGGCCTTGCTCTTTCGCCATTCTGCTTGCAATGCCGGGTGCTTTCCAAATGCTTGGCAGCAAAATGAAAGACACAGGCACGGCAGTAATTACAATGAAAGACTGCAATGCAGAAATACCACCAGAGCCCATTGAGATAAGCGCAATAGCGACAATACCCATAATCAGACCCCAGAACGAGCGAATCACTGCGTTTGGTTCTGTTGAGCCCGTCATCACTACACTGATTGTGTAAGTCATCGAGTCACCCGTCGTCACGATAAATGTTGTCGTTAAGATCAGGAACAGAACCGAAATGATCATTGGGTAAGGTAATTCACCAGTAATCGCTAGCAGTGCTGCAGGCAAGTTAAAGCCTTCAAACGCAGATGAAATCAAACCAGGGTTATCAAGTTCAAACGCAAGGCCACTGCCACCAACGATACTAAACCAGAAGCAAGTAATCAGCGGTGCCGCGATGCTAATAGACATGATTAATTGGCGAATTGTACGACCACGAGAGATACGAGCAATAAAGATCGCCATCATTGGGCCATAACCGATAAACCAACCCCAGAAGAATACTGTCCACCAACTTAGCCAGCCTGTATCACCACGGTAAAGTGCCATAGGGAAGAAGTTATCCACCATACGACCAACGCCTTGCACGTAGCCATCAACGATAAAGCTTGTCGGCCCGAAGAACAGGATGTAACCAATTAATAGTACAGACAAAATGATGTTGTAACGACTGACGATTTGAATACCCTTGCTCAAACCGCTCAGTGCGGAAAGGGTATACATCAGGATCGCCGCCATAATAACCATACTTTGCGTTACGAACGTATCTGGCAGGCCAAACAATGAATTTAGCGCGTAGCTAATTTGTAAACCTAAGAAGCCGATAGGACCGATGGTTCCTGCTGCTACTGCAATGATGCTACATGCGTCAGCAACATCACCAATCCAGCCTTTAATGGCTTTATCACCAAACACAGGGTAAAGCAGAGTACGCGGCTTAAGAGGCAGGCCTTTATCGTAATGCAAGTGCATTAAGACAATGGAAGATAGACCACCAAGGATCGCCCAAGCTAAGAAGCCCCAGTGCATAAAAGACTGAGATAGGGCATTGATTGCGGCAGTTTTCGGTGAGGCTTCCCCGTATAGAGGCGGAGCAGTCACAAAGTGCGCGATAGGCTCAGCAGCGGCCCAGAACACACCACCACCTGCAAGTAGAGTACAGAGTACGATTGACAACCACTTAAAGTTATCAATATCAGGTTTCGCTAGACCACCTAGACGCACATAACCAGTGCGACCAAACGCAAGAGCCAAACCAATTAGGAAATTCAGAAGAAGCAGTACTTGCCAGTAAGCTCCGAAATATTTAGTAGCAAAGCCGAAGCCGGTGTTAACCATTGCGGTTAGAGAGTCGGTATTCGTTAGGGCAAGTAAAACGAATAGAGTGAGGAAGCTACCACTTAACCAAAAGACAGGATTGGTGAGTTCGAGGCGCTTGAGTAGAGATGGGGGATGAATAGCAGAATAGTCAGCATCCTGAATAGGCGCTGTGTGGGAGGCGGCATTCGTCATATTTGACATAATTACTTCGCTTTTTAGGGCTATGAAGCCGTGCATTTCCCCTCACATCGTTTCGACGAAAAGTGTGAGGATGTTCAAAAAGCCGATGATGTTAACATGTCGAAGTTGCAAATATAACCTTAGATTTCGATTAATTTTTAACAGGTTAGCCAAGTTGCTGATTTTTGGGTAGAGATCAAAAGAAAGAGTTTTTACGTGAAATGCACCGCATTTCGTATGTAATTAACATTTCCCTTGTTTTTGTATGGGATTATCAGGATTACATTGAGAAAACATGTTTTTCCCAAGCTAAGGTTTAACTCAATGGCTCACTTCGAACTTAACGGGCAGTGGATGCTTATC
Organism: Vibrio sp. RM-41-2B; assembly: GCF_024744415.1. Lineage (NCBI taxonomy): Bacteria > Pseudomonadati > Pseudomonadota > Gammaproteobacteria > Vibrionales > Vibrionaceae > Vibrio > Vibrio sp. RM-41-2B. The sequence continues at coordinate 216,872 of NZ_JAMQWD010000005.1, forward strand.
TCGCCACAGCGTCCCGATCTTGAAATTCCAATGTTTATTCCGGGCGATAATGTGTCGGCGCTTTTACAAGCAGAGCAGATTCCAGATCCTTATTTTGCCGATAATGAAAACAAAGTTCGATGGATTGAAGAGTGTGAGTGGCATATCTCGCGTGAGTTTGAAGTCGACGCGTTTACGTTGTCTGCCAAGCAAGTTTGGATGACGCTAACTCGTGTCGATACCTTGGCAACCTTCTATATTAATGGTGAGTTAGCACTAACTTGCAGCAACATGTTTACTCAACAACGAGTTGATATCAAACCTTATTTAAAACAGGGCATAAATACTGTTCTTGTTCAATTCGCAAGAGTCGATATAGAAGGTGTGGAACGTGCTAAAAAATTGCCTTTCCCAATCCCTTCCGCAATGGGAAATAATCAAATTCCGCATATGAATTTGATCCGAAAAACGCAATGTCATTCAGGATGGGATTGGGGCATTTGTTTGATGGTATCGGGTATTTACGACCCCATTCAAATCGACATTGTGAATGAGCTTTGGCTCAAAGGCTTTTCGACAGAGCAGCAATGGCAAGCCGATGAGAGTGTGTTTCTTGATGTATTAGTTGAAGTGGAAACGGACAGTCAACGCCATGAACTGATTGTTGAATTTAATGGTGAGCGTCAATGCATTCAAACAAAAGGAAGTGGTCACTATCATTGCCAGTTCCACATTTCGGAGCCTCAACGCTGGTGGCCATCGGGTTATGGCGAAGCTTATCTTTACCCCATTACCATTTCTTGCAGAGAGCAAAAGTTAACGCGCAACGTTGGTTTGCGTCAGTTAACCCTAAATAACCAAGCTGATGAACATGGCTCTGCGATGGAATTCATCGTCAATGGCGTACCAATTAATGCCAAAGGTGCCAACTGGATCCCTGTTGACGCAATGCCGGGGCGAGAATGCGAAACACGTTATCGCAACCTTTTGCAAAGTGCGGTTGATGCTAACATGAACATGATTCGGGTATGGGGCGGTGGTCAGTATGAGAGTGAAACCTTTTATAACCTTTGTGATGAACTTGGCTTGTTGGTGTGGCAAGACATGATGTTCGCATCTTCACTGTACCCATCTGATAATGACTTCTTAAAAGAGGTCGAAGATGAGCTTCGATACCAAATCCCTAGGCTTAAAGAGCACCCATCAATAGCACTTTGGTGTGGTGACAATGAAGTGATTGGTGCCATTGGTTGGTATGAAGAATCCAAGCACAACAAAGTCAAATACACGGTTAACTACGATCGCCTCAACCGCATGATTGAGCAGGTGACTACTGAGCACGATAGCGCTCGTCGTTTCTGGCCAAGTTCCCCGTGTAATGGTGAACTGGATTTCGGTGACGCGTGGCATGATGATAGTAAAGGCGATATGCACTTTTGGGACGTTTGGCATTCAGGAAAATCATTCAGTGCCTACCTTGACGTGAATCCTCGTTTTTGCTCTGAGTTTGGTTTTCAATCTTGGCCATCTTTTGCAGAAGTTAAGCAGTTTGTCCCGGAGCAAGATTGGAATATAACGTCACTAACCTTTGAACAACATCAGAAGAATCCTCGTGGTAACAGTATCATCACAGAGATGTTCACGCGTTATTTCCGTTTTCCCTCTGGATTCGAGAACATGCTGTATTTAAGCCAAGTTCAGCAGGCAATCGCGATCAAAATTGCGTGCGATCATTGGCGTGCCATTTCTCCAGTTTGCCGCGGCATGCTGTACTGGCAACTCAACGACAACTGGCCTGTCAGTTCTTGGTCTAGCTTGGAATACAGTGGTCGTTGGAAGCAGTTGCACTACCATGCAAAACGCTTTTTTGCGCCGCAGTATTTGGTATTTTCCGAGCATACAGGCAAGTTGAGCCTGCATTTGCTCAATGATGCCAAAGAGCCCGCAAGCGTCAACGCACTGCTCAAGTGGGTAGATTGGCAAGGGGAAGAAAAGCAATGTTGGAGCTTAGAACAAACGGTCATAGCAGACAGCAATACGATTTTGTGGCAATTGGATGAATTGATCGAGAAGGATGAACTTACGTCAGGCTTCTTCTATGTTGAAGCGCAAATTGGTGAAGACAGAATAAGCAACACATGGTTTAGTACTCACGAGCTAAAAACCTTGCCGATAGCGAAAGCCAATATTGGTGTCTCTATTGAAGGGAGGCGAATTACATTGATTGCGGATAAGCCTGCGTTTTTTGTTCATTTGGAGAGTGATGCTGATGGAAGATTCAGTGACTCCAGTTTTACTCTGTTGGTCAACGTTCCAATGACGGTTGAGTATTTAGGTGAGCATGTTTCAGGTATGCAGCAGTCGTTGAGGGTATACCACCTTAATGATTAAAGCGGGTATAGAACATCTACATGCTGACAACTAAAAAGGGAGCGTTTGCTCCCTTTTTAGTTACCAAGTATCCGTTATTAAGCTCAGGTTGAGACAGAAGACTATTTAAGTTTCTGATGGACCCGATAGCTAACGACAAAGCCAATGTAGAATAGTGCAGCAAGAGTAATCATTGCCGTCGCGTACGCCAGTAGGCTGTTTAACCCTAAACCAAAAGCCAGAGTGAAGGCGATACCATGAATGGCTTCCGCAGGGATTCGGTACCAAGCAGAGTGGACGGAAGAGCCGAAGAGGATAAAGGTACTAAGTAAGACAATCGTGCCGCCTATAAAGCCGACCCATCTGCTGTTGTTCATGTTGCAGTCTCAGGGGTTACCGAGGTAACGTAACAAAATATTTCAGAATCGTATTATACAACCGATCATCGCGAAAAGCGCTAGAGAAATTTCGCGGATAAAACAGAGTGTTTTAATTCGAACAAAAGAATACGACCATAGCCAACTTAATACAGGAATAACAAAACATGTTGAGATTTATACAACGTCGCCGCATTAAGAAAGTGATTAAACTAATGAGTACCAGATTGGTGGTGGGATACGGCAGTCGTGAGTACTTTTCGGTTGGTCAGGTAAAGACGAGCACCAGCGAGTTAAGCGCGTGCCAACAAAAAATTGCGTTGGCATTATATGCGAATCCGCAAGATCTTGATTTGGAAAACCAACCAGAGTTGCAAGCCATCCGCTCTGATGTGGCGCATGATTTCTTTTCTGGTGCCGATTATACCGCTCAAGATGTGCTTAATTTATTCGGTGCTGGTGGCTGGAAAGGCGGCCGAATGGAAGATGGAATGTCTCATCATTTTGGTATGCACAGCCGATACTAGAGCGAGCTAACCTTATAAAGTCTTGTCAGTTAACTCGCTATATCACTTTGCCTTGTGAGGTGTCACTCCGATGCTTTGTTAAGCGGCACGCTTTACGAGGCAGAAGTGCTTTTTACCGCGTTGCAGTAACCAGTATTGGTCAAACAGTGGGAAGCTTAAACTCGGGTTATCAGCCGACACTTTTTCACCGTTTACACTGATGGCGTTGTTGCTGATGTGTTCGCGCGCAACACGTTTCGAGCTTGCTAAGCCCGACTCAATCAATAGTTCAACCAAATCTTGTTGTGTGCTCTCAATGCTTGGTAAACCATCTAACTCCAACTGTTTTAATTCACCCAAACTCAGTTGTTGCACATTACCGCTGAACAGTGCTTGAGTGATGCGCTCGGCACTAGATAGGCCGTCTTCGCCATGAACAAATCGCGTCATTTCTTCAGCGAGAATACGTTGTGCTTGTGGCTTGCCTTGGCTTGCTTGGTCTTGCGCTTCAATGCTGGCAATTTCTTCGCAGCTCAAGAACGTGTAGTAACGCAAGAAGTGGTAAACGTCGGCGTCTTCTGCGCCAAGCCAGAACTGGTAGAAGGCGTAAGGAGAGGTTTTGCTAGGATCTAGCCATACTGCACCACCTTCAGTTTTGCCAAATTTGGTGCCATCGGATTTGGTGATCAGCGGCAGAGTTAAGCCAAATACTTGCTCACCATTTTGGCGACGAGTTAAATCGATCCCACTGACGATGTTCCCCCATTGGTCATTGCCACCGATTTGCAAACGGCAACCGTATTGACGGTTTAGCTCGGCAAAATCGTACGATTGCAGCAGAGCGTAGCTAAATTCGGTGAAGGAGATACCTTGGTCAGGGCGTTGCAGGCGTTGTTTTACCGATTCTCGGTTGATCATAGTATTGATCGAGAAGTGCTTACCCACATCGCGGAAGAAGTCGATCACATTGATCGCTTTCATCCAGTCAGCGTTGTTCACCATGATCATCGGCTTGGTCAGTTGGTGGTTCATCAACTGCTGAATTTGATTAGAAAGATCGTTAACCCAGCCTGAGACGATTTCCTCTGAGTTCAGACTGCGCTCAGTCGCTTTAAAGCTTGGGTCGCCAATCATGCCCGTTGCACCGCCAATCAAGGCAACAGCTTGGTGTCCGGCATCTTGAAAGCGCTTAAGCATAATCAAAGGCACGAGGTGGCCGATATGCAAGCTGCCAGCTGTAGGATCGAAGCCGCAGTAAACGGTTTGTGGCTGTGAGAGAAGTGTCTGAATTTCTTCCAAATCGCTGGCTTGTGCAATCAAGCCACGATCTTGTAAATCTTGCAGTAATGGTGTCGTCATTCTTTTTTTCTGTCTTAGTGGTTGTTACATTCAGACTAAAACGCGACACCTTTTCTCGATATATCCCTTAAGGGACAGTTTTTTATCTTGAATGGAGAATGAGGTGATTGAGGAAAAGCTGGAATAACTCACTCAATGAAGACACATTTAATTGCGAGTAAATTCGCTTTCGATGATTTTTGACCGTGCCTTGAACTAAGTGTAACCGCGCGGCAATTTCTTTGGTGTCAAACCCTTGAGCGAGAAGCGAAGCCACCTCTTGTTCGCGACGGGTGAGTGATTCTACGCCAAACGTTGCTAAAGCTTGCTCAATGGCTAATCGCATACTGCCAGAATAAGCACTCTGTGCAAAAACAGGCTCAGAAAAGGTAAATTCCGTTTGTTTCCAATGCTGCTGACAAAGCGACTGAATTATCGGGAAATAGGGCTTTATCTTATTGATTTGTTGCTGAGAAAAGTATTTTCCATCATTCATATACCCGAAGTACAGCATGACCCAACGGCCAGGTTCGACTTCGACTAGCATGCTCAGTTCGTCTTTCCACCCTGTCTGATGGTAGAACTGCTCGCAGTATGAGGTGAAGTCAACGCCTTTACGCGCCACGTCTTTGAGCGTAAATATGCCTTGTTGTTTTGTCTCGTTTAGTTTGAGAAAAAAAGGGTCATTTTGAAATGAGTCAGTAAGGTAGCGTTGAAAAAGTAATTCTCGCTCGTTCTCAATCGAGTCGTAGAGATAAATAGGATGTTTACCTTCTCGATAACCTAAAATAACCGCGCAATCAAAATGAAAAAGAGTGCGAATGACACGCATAAGCTTAGGAGTAAAGTTAGGCGTATTAAGAGCAGAAATTGCTTCTGCCAGCAGATTATTAAAGTTATTGTCAGGCATGGGATACCGAATCGCAGATGGTTTTGGGCAAGCATAACGAAAAGCCATCCAACGAGAAAGGGAAGTCACCATCTTCTGGTGACTTCCCATGAGAAAGTTGCACAAGTACTCAGTTTTGAGGAGTCATAGCTACGTTAACTTATTGATAAGGGTGCATAACAACCGTTCTATTTAAGCGATTAGTTGCTATGCGTTACTGCGAGTTGGTGAGCTCTTCGTTAACCCAATATTTAGAACCAGACACGTTGGCATCGATGAGCAAGCCTTTTGCATTCAACTGATAAACGGCGACGCCACTGTTAAATTGCTTTGAAAGTTGCTCAGAATCTTCGCCAGCTACAGCAGAGGCTTCACTGGTCGCTTCCCATCCTTCGTTGACGAAAGTGTCAAAGTCTTCTTTGTTCTCAAACAGAATCACTTGTTGGTAAAACTTGCCGCCAGCCCCAAGTGCGACGCCCAAACCAAACATATTCATATAAGTGCGTTTTTCTGTTTCCTTATTGACAGCGACACCTGACCCTGAGTTGGTGTGAAACAATAAAGACAATTTACGAGAATCAAAGACCGCGTAGCCGTAAGCGTTGTCGTAAATGGCTTTGGCCTCTGGCTTTTCATTAAACAACTTGAGCAAAGCACTATCCGCCATTAAGTCTACGGCTTGGCGAGCTTCTTCTGGCGTGTCGCCTTCCATCAGTTCATCAATTTTCTTGTCGGCTGCATCTATCCATTCTTTGCTTTTCTCGATACTAGCTTCTGTCCACTCGCCCGCGGTATTGATTGCTTCCTCGGACCAGTTCGTGAAATCTTGCCACGCTTGTTTTGAAAACGCTTTGGTGTCGTCCCAAGCATCTTGTGCAGTATCAGAAACTGCGTCGCCAAGCTCAGACATTTTATTGGAAATTTCATCCCAATCGGCATAAGCAGGGGATGCCAGGAGCATCAATGTAGTAAGGAGTGCGATAGGCTTGTTCATCAAATTCTCTCTGGAGTTATCAATATACCATTCATTTTAGGTCATCAGACTTTGATAATGAAATTGACTAAATGACGAACTTGAGAGAGGAATCACGAACTGATTGTGAAATGACGTGTGAATAACAAAGCCCTCACAAGGGGAGTGTGAGGGCTAGAGTTTATCGTGTGTTACTTGCTGCTAACTTTACCGAGTTTTAACCAAGTATCGATAACCGTATCTGGGTTTAGTGATACAGAGCTAATACCTTGATCCATTAGCCATTCCGCTAGGTCGTCGTGGTCTGATGGGCCTTGACCACAAATACCAACGTATTTGCCTGCTTTTGTTGCTGCATCAATCGCCATCTGAAGCATCACCTTAACCGCTGGGTTACGCTCATCAAATAGATGTGCGACATCGCCAGAGTCACGGTCAAGTCCAAGTGTTAGCTGAGTCATGTCGTTTGAGCCAATCGAGAAGCCGTCAAAGTACTTCAAGAACTCATCGGCAAGGACCGCGTTGGATGGCAGTTCGCACATCATGATGACTTTAAGACCCTGATCACCACGGCGCAGATCAAACTTCGCTAGCAAATCAATCACTGATGCTGCTTCGCTTGGTGTACGCACAAATGGGATCATGATTTCAACGTTTTTCAGACCCATTTCGTTACGAACGCGTTTGATTGCTTGAGTTTCTAGCTCGAAGCAGTCTTCAAACACTGGAGAAATGTAACGAGATGCGCCACGGAAGCCAAGCATTGGGTTTTCTTCATGCGGTTCGTATGCTTTACCGCCAACCAAGTTGCTGTATTCGTTAGACTTAAAGTCAGACATACGAACAATAACGCGTTTCGGCCAAAATGCCGCAGCAATGGTTGCGATACCTTCTGTCAGTTTGCTTACGTAGAAATCGATAGGATCTTTGTAACCACGAATACGCTGAGTGATTTCTGCTTTTAGCTCATCGCTTTGTGCATCAAAGTTAAGTAATGCTTTCGGGTGGATACCAATCATCTTATTGATGATGAATTCAAGACGAGCAAGACCAACGCCTTCATTTGGAATTTGTGCGAAGTCAAACGCGCGATCAGGGTTACCCACGTTCATCATCACTTTTGTTGGTAGCAGTGGCAGTTCATCAACAGAAGAGCGTTTTACATCAAATTCAAGTTCACCTTGGTAAACGTAGCCCGTTTCACCTTCAGAACAAGATACGGTCACGGTTGCACCATCGGTTAACTTGCTTGTCGCATCGCCACAGCCAACGATTGCAGGAATACCGAGTTCACGAGCAATGATTGCTGCGTGACAAGTACGTCCGCCACGGTTGGTAACAATAGCAGAAGCTTTCTTCATCACTGGTTCCCAGTCTGGGTCAGTCATGTCTGTAACCAACACATCACCTTCCTGAACCAATGACATTTGGTCCAGAGAGTCAACCAAACGCACTGCACCTTTACCGATACGTTGACCGATGGCACGACCTTCAATCAAAACATCTGCTTTGTTCTGTAGCTCGTAGCGCTCAATCACGTTTTGTTCCGTTTGTGAACATACGGTTTCAGGACGAGCTTGAACAATGTACAGCTTGCCGTCGATGCCATCTTTTGCCCACTCAATGTCCATTGGACGCTGGTAGTGCTTCTCGATGATCATCGCTTGTTTGGCGAGCTCTTTGATCTCTTCGTCGTTCAGTGAGAACGTGTTGCGCTCTTCATCAGAAGTATCAACGATATCAACTTGTTTGCCGATCTCTTGGTTGTCAGAGTAGATCATTTTGATCAACTTAGAACCAAATGTTTTCTTAACGATCGGGTGTTCGCCCGCTTCAAGCATTGGCTTATGAACGTAGAATTCATCAGGGTTTACTGCGCCTTGAACGACCATTTCACCTAGGCCCCATGAAGAGGTGATGAAGACAACTTGGTCGAAACCAGACTCAGTATCAAGCGTAAACATCACACCCGAAGAAGCTTTGTCTGAACGCACCATACGTTGGATACCCGCAGATAGTGAGATACCACGATGGTCGAAACCTTGGTGTACACGGTAAGAGATCGCACGGTCGTTAAATAGAGAAGCGTAAACGTGCTTAGTTGCTTCTAGTACTGCACCGATGCCTTTCACGTTCAAAAACGTTTCTTGCTGACCAGCAAAAGAAGCATCAGGCAGGTCTTCTGCCGTAGCAGACGAACGAACTGCAACAGAAAGCTCAGGGTTGCCTTCAATCAGTTCTTGGTAGTTTTCACGGATTTCTTGTTCAAGGTCCGCAGGGAAAGGGGCCTCTAATACCCATTGACGTATGGTTGCACCTGTCTTACGCAGAGCTTCCACATCCTCAACGTCTAGTTCATCAAGTAATTGGTGAATACGCTCATCCAAACCTTCGTGGTCAAGGAATTGGTTAAACGCGTATGAGGTTGTCGCAAAACCATTTGGTACAGAAACGCCTGCGTTCGCTAGGTTAGAAACCATTTCGCCAAGTGAAGCATTCTTACCGCCGACTTTGTCGACATCATCCATGGATAGGCCATTGAACCAGAGGGTGTTCTTTTGCATGTCTTTCTCCAGAAACATTGCAGCTTAGTAGGGGGACTTAAATCGCTCTAAACAATCGCATGTTGGCTGTTATTACACTTTGACCATACATTGCTTCATTTAGATTGATATCAAAGGCAAACGATTACGTTCTGGCTGAAAAAAAATTCAAAAGAATTTTTAAAGCTGTGGTGAACCTAACTGAAAGCCAAACTGATTTATTAATATTATGTGTACCATCCTACTCAAAAGATTTTGAAAAATTAAACAGAAATGCAAATAAATAACCAAAGTCGTGATGTGTTCTATGTTTCTGACGGTACGGCGATAACATGTGAGACATTAGGGCATGTTGTTCTCGGTCAATTTCCGTTCATTCCTAACGAAAAAACCTTTCCGTTTGTAGAAAGCCAGGACAAAGCTACTGACGTAGTCAAAGAAATTGAAACTTCCTACCAACGCAATGGCGTCAAACCTCTGGTGTTTTTCTCTATCGTGGTGCCAGAGGTACGTGAAATGCTGCTGGAAGCGCCTGCATACAGCTACGATGTGTTGGAAAGCATTGTACAGAAAGTGCAAGACGACATTCAGATGGCGCCAAAACCCAAGTTGCAACGTTCTCGCAGTGTGGGGAAAGATTCCGATACCTATTTCGACCGTATCGCGGCCATTGAATATACATTGGCGCATGATGATGGCATCACGCTAAAAGGGTTGGAACAAGCCGATATTATCCTGCTGGGAGTATCGCGCAGCGGAAAAACGCCGACTAGCTTGTACATGGCGATGCAATTTGGTTTACGTGTTGTGAACTATCCGTTCATTGCGGAAGATGTGAAGATGATGCGTTTGTTACCTGAGTTTGAGATCCATCGTCATAAGTTGTTTGGGCTGACTATCGATCCCGAGCGCTTGACTGAAATCCGTGAAAATCGTTTGTCTGGAAGTGATTACGCCAGTACTGAGCAGTGTAAGTTGGAGCTAGACACCGTAGAGGCGTTGTTTAGAAGAGAGGCGATCCCATATATCAATACGTCCTCTCTCTCTGTGGAAGAGATCACAACGCGTATTCTTGAAAAAGCAGGGATGAAACGCCGTTTGTTTGGTTAACCAGGGGCGCCAACATCGTCGTGTGCAAGAGGAGGCGAGTAACACCTCCTCTTGTGCATCTAAAGATGCCTTACACAGAATTAATAGTATTGGAACATCTTTTGGATGTCTTGATAGTTTTTGGTCTGAGTCAGTGACAGCATCAGTAAGATACGTGCTTTTTGTGGGTTTAGTGTGCCTGAGGCAACAAAGCCATATTTGTCGTCATCAATTTCAGCATCCAAAGTGGTTGAGCCGGTTGGTGTGCGAGAGCTCCTTACAACAACAACGCCATCTTTGCTCGCTTTTTCTAACTCATCAAAGACCGTGTGGTATAAGTTACCATTACCGACACCAGCACTTACGATGCCGTCAAACTTCGCATCCACAAAGGCTTTGACTGGTAAGCTCGACGCATTTGCATAGTTATAAACAATGCCTACTTTAGGTAGTGTGTTGAGTTTTGATACATCGAATGGGGTTTCTGTCGTATGTTTACGCTCTGGGCTTCGTTGATATTTGGCCTCGCTATTATGAATGTAACCGATAGGACCAAAGTTAGGTGACTGGAAAGTACTGACGGAAGTGGTGTTTGTTTTAGTTACGTCTCGCGCATCGAATATAGTGTCATTCATCGCGACTAACACGCCGCGCCCTTCAGAATCTTCATCGGTGGCTGTCACGACGGCGTTGTATAAATTAACTGGGCCATCAGCACTCATTGCGGTGGAAGGACGCATTGCACCGACGATCACAACTGGCTTTTTGCTCTTGACGGTCAGATCAAGGAAGTAAGCGGTTTCTTCTAATGTATCGGTACCATGAGTAATGACGATACCGTCAACATCATCTTGAGCGAGCAGTTCGTTGACGCGTTTGGCTAATTTAAGCCATACCTCATCATTCATATCTTGTGAACCAATACTGACCACTTGCTCTCCGGAAATATCTGCAATGTTGGTCATGCTAGGTACCGCAGAAATCAATGATTCGACACCGACTTTACCTGCGGTGTAGTTTGACTCTGTCGCAGATTGACCTGCGCCTGCTATGGTGCCGCCAGTGGCAAGAATTTTAATGTTCGGAAGATCGGATTGCGCAAAAGAGAACGAACTGATGCATAAACCGAGAGTTATCGTACTGAGGCGGAAAAGATTTTTCGTCATAGGAATCACCTGCTATTAGGTTGGATGTTGGGGAACTCATCTATCCTAAAAACAGCGGGTTAGATTTTTTGAGCACTAGTTCAACAAATTGCAGATGAAGATCGTGATCAAGCAATCAGTTAAAGAACATTAATTCAAACAATTAACTTAAATAACGTGCTTCTTTAACAAGTGAGATGTACTAATAACGTGCATAATGCGTTATATGCTCTAATCTATTGATTGGGAAATAAAGAGGGAAGGGAGGCGCGATTAGGTTACTAAACACGAATTGAGAAGTGCAATTTCTTCAAAGTTTACAGTGTAAAAAAAAAGCGGCTTTACCCCGGAACAGATAAAAGCCGCTTGCCAATGATGTGTTAATTCACATCTTATCGCATAATCATTTGTTCACGACCAGGACCCACAGACACCATTTTTACTGGTACGCCCATCAGTTCCTCAATGCGTAGAACGTATTTCTGTGCTGCTACTGGAAGCTCTTCAAACTTACGACAACCTGTGATGTCCTCGCTCCAGCTTTCCATCTTCTCGTAGATTGGCGCAAGAGATGCAGTTTGAGGCCAGATTGGGTTTTCGCTGTGGTCGCCTTCGTAGCCAACACAGATTTTCAGATCGTTAAGACCAGTCAAACAGTCTACTTTCGTTAGTGCAATTTCAGTTGCGGCTTGCAGTTCAACGCCATTCTTCGTAGCGACTGCGTCGAAGTAACCCATATCGCGCGGACGACCTGTAGTTGCACCGAACTCGCCTGCAAGTTCTCGGAAAGCATCTTGCTCTTCCATTGCAGTGATCAACGTACCAGTACCTACTGATGAGCTGAATGCTTTTGCAACCGCAATAACGCGTTCAGGACGAAGTGCTGGAAGACCACTGCCGATACCCGCGTACATTGATACAACGTTAGAAGATGTTGTCCAAGGGTACTCACCGTAAACAAGGTCACGACCCGCACCAAGCTGCGCTTCGAACAACAGTGTTTTGTCTTTTGTTTGTAGCTCTTTTAGAGGCAGCGTTACGTTGCAAATTGAATCGCGCCAAGGTGCAGACACCTCTAGCAACCAGTTCGCCATTTCTTCAGCGGTTTGTTCAAACTCGAATGTTGGGTAAAGCGCACGCAGTTGCGGAAGTTTCCAATCCATCATGAATTGAAGGCGTTCAACCAATACTTCTGGTTGCTTCAACCAACCAACAAGGATGCCTTTCTTCATTACGCGGTCACCGTACGCAGGTGCAATACCTTGACGAGTTGAACCGTATGCTTTGTCGCCTAAACGTTGTTCTTCTAGCGTATCTTCTAGTGCGTGTAGAGGTAGACACAGTGTTGCGCGATCAGAGATGCACATATTCACTTTTACGCCCGCTTCTTCAACTTCCGCAATCTCCTGAGACAGCAACGCAGGGCTGATAACCATACCCGGACCTAATACTGCCAAACAGTCTGGGTTGAAAACGCCACTTGGTAGCTGGTGCAGCTTGAACGTACCTAGGTCGTTAACCACGGTATGACCCGCGTTGTTACCACCTTGGAAACGAATGCTCGCAGAAGCTTGCTCTGCCAAAAAGTCAACGATGCGGCCTTTGCCTTCATCACCCCAGTTTGCACCCACAACAACGATAGACGACATAATTTAATCTCCAAAAACAGATGCAAAAATCTTAAGGCGTTCGCCATAATAAGAGAAATTAATTATACTCATTAACTTGATAAGAATCCCATATCGGAATTGACAATGTTAGATTTGAACTGGCTGCGAACCTTCGTAACTCTTGCAGAGGTAAAACATTTCGGCAAAACAGCGACGGAACTGCACATGACGCAGCCGAACGTAAGTTTGCATATCAAGCAGTTGGAGCAGGCCACGCGCACGAAATTGATTGAGCGAAATCCTGTACAGCTGACGCAGGCGGGGAAGCGTTTGTTAGATACGGCGCAGCGAATGCTCAATGAGCTGCAAATTTGCCAATCGGATCTCAATGCCATCAACGATCTTACGCAGGGGACGCTTTCTATTGCGGCGAGCGATATCGTTTCACGTTTACTGCTTATCAAACCGTTCCAGCAATTCAAAAGTGAATACCCGGGTATCGACTTGGCATTGTTCAATACCACGTCTTCTCAAGCGGTGGATTTGGTGAAAAGTGCGCGTGCCGATATCGGCTTTGTTATCGCACAAAAAGAGAGTCAACCGCTGCATTTTACGCCTCTCACTCAAATTCACTGGTGTGCGTTTGGCGATAACATTTTTGAGTGGCAGGACAATCGAAAAGAGAGCCAGACGCTGATTCTACTAGGGCACGACACGCGAACCCGTGAGCTGATAGATGCATCTTTACCTGAGTTAAATCTGCCTAAGCATCGTGTGATGGAAGTGGGCAGTGTGGAAGCACAAATCGATTGGGCAGAAGCAGGATTTGGGACCGCCATTGTGCCGGATTTCTCTCTTGATCCGAGGTTAACGCTTTCCCGAGAGATCACGCCTTTGCCTAGTTTTCCAAACACCGATTTCGGCTACATTGTGCGCCAAAATCAGGTACTCTCCAAAGCCGCCAAACAGCTACTCACTTGGGTTGGAGATAATGTGTCAGTGGTGGGAGAGTAACGGATGAACGATGACAACATTATTGTTTCGCTGCCCTCTCTGATTCATCGCATTGGCGGTGAGAATGCTAAACGCATTAAAGTCATTGCGGCGGATTGCGGGTGTGACGTTAAGCGAGTTAGGCGCTCTCGTCATTGGCAAGTTTCTGGAGAAGCTTTGAACTTAAAAGCGTTACTTGATCAGCTAAAAGCAGGGCAGTGTGAAGAGCTAAGGTTTGTGATGAATAAGTTGGAGAAAGGGTTATCCGTTCATCAGGACAAACTGGAACCGTTAGAAGAAAAACTGATTCGGTTGGTGGTGCAAAACCCAAATATCACCTTGGCGGAGTTGATGACAGAAACGCACTGTACGATTGCGCAAGCCAGAGCAGCTCGGTTTGAAGCGGAAATGCTCTAGCGTAGAATTTTTATTTACTCATTCTAGCAGCCAATGTTACGGTGCGGGCTATTACTAAAAATTAAGGCCATTTTTTATCATGGATATTTGGAAGCTCCTCCTTTTTATTCCCGCTTGCTTTGCTCTGAATATGACTCCAGGCCCAAACAACTTATTGGCAATGAATAATGCGCGTTGTTACGGTTTTCGTGCCGCGTTTGTCGCTAGTTTAGGGCGTATTACCGCATTTTCTGGCATGATCGCGTTGTCTGCCTCTGGGCTGGCAGTGATTTTGTACACATCAGAAATGCTGTTTTTAGCGTTAAAGCTGGTGGGTGCGTTGTATCTATTGTGGATTGCATTCAACCTTTGGCGTTCTGACTCGAGCCCGATCTCTGAGTTAACTAACTCACGCAACTATGCAGGGCTTGCGAAACAAGAGTTTACGCTTGCCGCCGGTAACCCGAAGGCGATTCTTATTTTTACTGCATTTTTGCCGCAGTTTGTTGACGTGAACGCCAACGTTCAAGAGCAGTTTTTTGCCCTTGGCTCCACGTTTTTGATTTTAGAAATGGTCGCCATTTCAATTTACGCGATTTTTGGTTTGTACCTTAGACATTGGTTTTCAAATCCAAAAATGGCGAAACGTTTTAATCGGGGATGTTCGCTGTTTTTAGCCGCATCTGGTGTGAATTTACTACTAAGTAAGCAATAACGCACATCATTTCTGAAGCGTATTTTTTCTATTAAAAAAAGAGCCGCTGATGTTATATCAGCGGCTCTTTTCGTTGATGCATCTATTGTTTGTTGTTACCACATCAAGTCATCTGGCACGACGAAATCTGCGTATGGGTCGTCTTCTGCTGGAATGTCCGATTCTGGTTCTTTCTGTTCGATGATGACGGACTCATCACGTTGAGCAATTTTATTCGCTACTCCGCGTGGAATGACAACGTAGCTTTCACCGACAATCGCAATGGCTAGAATGCCTTTAATCAACTGTTCGCGGATGAGAGCATCAACATACAGTGACTTAACCAAGGTGCCATGGGTGAAGTTATACTTAATATCGCCATCTTTTAAGTCGATCTTGTTCATCTCAATCAATTGATTGATTTGCGCTTTGATCTCTTTATTCAAACGCTCGGCATTTTGCTGTTCGCTCAATTGTTTATCACGCTCTAACTGTTGGCGTTTATTCTCTTCAACCGCCGCTTTTACTTCGCGTGCTTGAACGCGTGATTTTTTAGAGCCTTTCTTCGCTTTCTTTAGTTTCTTTTCATTAACTAAGCCAGCTTTCAGCATTTGTTCTTGAAGGGTAAGTTTTGCCATGTTTCATCCAGTTAGTGCGCAATTTTGTGCATTTTAGCGAGTCCTTATCAGCAAGGAAAGGGCGATGATGACACGTCGGAGAAATTATCGGACTCAAGCAAACGCAATGCGTCCCAAAGCATCACTTGGTTGGAGCTTAGTACAGGAATACCAAAGCGGCTTGAGAAATAAGGCAGTAGATGCATGACTCGCATGTTCGTGCATGAAATAAATACCGCGTCCACAGTGCAATCAATCGACTCAAGCAGCTGCGCTAAGGCATTTTCTACGTCTTGTCCTCCAATGGTTGGGATATGGGGATCGTAGTCGAGATTGAAATACCCAAAGGCCAGAACGTCAATGCCATGTTCGGTCATGGACTCATAAAGTGGGTGATTGACGTCATTAGTATACGGCGTCAGCATAACGATTCTTTGAGCTTGATGGTGTTCAAGCGCTCTCAGTGCGGCTTGCCAAGGGTTAGTTGTTATGGCTTCGGGTCTCTCTTGACGAATTAAATCAGTGATTTGATCGGAGCCAATGAGCACAGTAGCTGACGTACAGCCAAACGCCATGATGTTGATTGGCCACATTGGCACGATGGTGCGTACACACTCGCGGATACTGTTTTGCATGTCTGTTAAGTGCAGAGGATCAACAGTACCTGTGGTGAGAAAGCGTGAAGTGTATAAGCGAACATCTGCGGGTAAATGCTCGCGCCATTCGTTTTCTAGCACATAGTCGGTCGCGAGTTGAATGAGTCCGATTGAACGTTGATAAGCGGATACATCCGCCGAAAAATCAAACTGAGTGGTTAAAGATTGAAACGTACAGAGCTCTGGCATGTTACGGCCCTCAAAAAGTGCGGTGGTTGCCCACCGCCAAAGTCACAGGGAATAAGTTACATCGTGGATTGAATGCTGGTGAGTTGTTGAGCGGTATAGTCAGCGATTGCGGTGTCTTGAACGCCAGTCCCTGTTAAATCACATACCGAAACATCGTCAACACGCCTTGAGTAGGGGTGTTTGCCGCAAATGATGTCGCCAAGTTCGACTAGGCTACGGGTGAGCGGTTTATTTACACTGCGTAACTCGCCAAGCGACTCTGACTGACTAATTCGATCAACCACCAGATGCTCAGCATTTAGAATGACTGACGTGGCAAGTTCACGTTTATGAGGGCTGTCTGAACCCATAGCGATCACGTGTGCTCCTGATGGGATATCTTCCCAATTCAGCAAAGGTTCTTTTGATGGTGTTGTCGTGACAATAATGTCGGCTTCTTGGCATGCTTGCTGGATAGAGGAGTGTACGGATACGGATAGATCGTATCGTTGCTCCATGCGTTGTTTGTAAGCCTGCGATTTTGTGTTGTCTCTTGCCCAGATGTTCACTTGGGAGATTGGCCTAACTAATTTTATCGCAGCGACTTGGAGTTCTGCTTGAAGCCCACTGCCAATAACCGTAATTTTGGATGCTTCTGAGTTCGACAGGTATTTCGCGGAGATAGCGCCGGCGAGAGCAGTACGAATGTCGGTTAGATACCCTTCGTCAAACAATACGCTATCAACCAGCCCTGTTTTCGCACTAAAGAGGACCATCAAACCATTTAGGCTGGGTAGTCCCAGTTTTGGGTTATCAAAAAAACCTGGGCTGATTTTTATCGCGAAGCGCTCATTACCTTTGATATGCGCCGTTTTTACATCCACTTCGCCGTTATGCTCTTCGATTGCCATACTAAGAATCGGAGGCATAGTGACGTTGCCTTGCCCAAGCGCTTTGAAGCCATTTTCCACGGCCGCTAACGCATTAAGATCTAACTGAGTTGCTTGCTCTATCTGAGATTTATTATAGATTTTCATTCGCACGACCTCGGTTATTCTTTGACTTGGCGGCCAATTTTTAATGCCGTCTCAAAAGTGTCTGAAGAGACGTTTTTTCCACTGAGCACCAAAACGACTTTCTTACCGCGTAAGTCCAGTTGATGCTGGTGAATGGCGGCAAGCCCCACTGCGGCCGCGCCTTCTACGGCAAATTTTTCTGCATCGAAAATATCTGCCATGCCTTTGGCGATGTTGTGTTCACTGACTAAAAACGCTTTATCCATGACTTCTTGCACGAGTTTGAAGGTATAGCGATTGTCTAAACCTATGCCGCCACCTAAGCTGTCAGCAAACGATTCGTGCTCTTCAACTTGTACTGGTTTTCCTGCTTTAATGCTTTCTACCATCGCAGCGCCTTTGTCCATGGAAACGCCATACACGTTCACTTTGCTGCTGTTTGATTTTGCGGCTAAGCCAATACCACCAATCAATCCGCCGCCAGATAGCCCGGCGAAAATGACGTCGACATCAGGAAGATCTTCAATGATTTCTAGCCCAATGGTCCCTTGTCCGGCGATGATGTCTGGGTGTTCGAATGGTGAGAGATAGGTCATCGACTCTTCTTCTGTTAGCCTCAATGCTTCTCGCTCCGCGTCGTCTTGTGCTTGACCAACTATTCGAACTTCTGCGCCTAATGCTTTAATTGCGTCGACTTTGTTTTGTGGCACTAAATTGGACATACAAATCACGGTGCGGACTCCTAGTCGTTGCCCAGCATAAGCCACGGCACGGCCGTGATTACCAGTAGAGCAAGTGACGACGCCATGTTGTTTTTGTTCCTCACTCAGTTTGTTCATGGCATGAGTCGCTCCACGCAATTTAAAAGCACCAATAGGTTGTAGTGTTTCCAGTTTTAACCAAATTTCACATTGATATTGTTGCGATAACAGTGGTGAGTGAAGTAATGGTGTGCGACTGACTAATCCGTTAATCGCTTTCTTTGCGGCAAAGATTGCTTGTGTTTCCATCTAGTACGTCTCTTAGGACCGCCCCCTCTAATTTGGTCAGAGGGGGCGGTAATCATTGGTAGGTTTGTGAGTTGGTTAATTCGCGGCTATTTTGGCTGCCACTGTTTAGACGTGACGAGGTTATCCATCACTTTATTGACCGCTTGGTGCGCTTTGTCGACAATAGTGTCGATGTCATTACGATTCGCGATAAGCGGTGGAGCAAAGCCGAGGATGTCACCATGTGGCATGGCGCGAGCGATTAAGCCTTGCTCTAAACAGGCCGCCGCGATTTGCGGACCCACTTTCAAGTTTGGATCAAAGTGTGCTCGGCGGAGTTTGTCTGAAGAAAACTCCAACGCATGCAACAAGCCAACGCCACGAGTATCACCGACCAATGGATGATCGTTAAACGTCTCCGCCATACGTTGCTGCAGGTAAGCGCCGACCTCGGCTGCGTTTTGCACCAAGCCTTCACGTTCAATTATATCGAGGTTGCAGTTCGCTGCTGCCGCTCCCATTGGGTGACCGGAGTAGGTATAACCGTGTCCGATAGCGCCCCATTGGTCGGTGCCGTTTTCTAGCACACTCCAAACTCGTTCACCGACGATCACGCCAGATAGCGGTTGATACGCAGAGGTTAACCCTTTCGCTACCGTGATGAGATCCGGTTTCATGTCGTAGTGCAGCGAACCAAAATCGGAGCCGAGGCGGCCAAAGCCACAGACCACTTCATCCGCAATCAAGAGTACATCGTATTTGTCGAGTACTTTGCGAATCGCCTGCCAGTATCCTTCTGGTGGTGGCACAATACCACCAGTACCGAGCACTGGTTCTGCAATCATCGCTGCCACCGTTTCAGGGCCTTCTTCCAAGATCATCGCTTCGAGTTGATCCGCACAATATTGAGAGAATTCAAGCTCAGACATGCTCTCGTCTTCACGACGATAGTAATACGGCGCCATGGTGTGCTTGATGCGCTCAAGCGGTAAATCAAAATGTGCGTGGAACAGAGGCAACCCTGTCATTGAACCCGAAGCGATACTTGAACCATGGTAGCCGCGATCACGGGAGATAATTTTTTTCTTCTCTGATAGACCACGAGCATTGTTGTAATACCACACCAACTTAAGTTGAGTTTCGTTCGCATCACTGCCTGACATGCCGTAGTAGACTTTACTCATGCCTTCAGGCGCCATTTTGATGATGCGATCTGACAGTGTCACCAGTGCTTCGTTGGTATGACCGACGTAAGTATGGTAGTACGCCAGCTCTTTGGCTTGTTCATAAATAGCATCGGCCATTTCAGTCCTGCCATAGCCAATGTTCACACAATACAACCCGGCAAAGCCGTCTATCAGCTCGATGCCTTCTGAATCGGTGATGCGTATTCCGCTTCCGCTCGAGATAATTCTTCCCGAAAGCTCCCCAGCCGCATACTGCTTCAGGTGGGTTGAGGCATGAAATACTCTCTGACGGTCGATCTCTAAAAGTTGTTTGGTTTTGTTGCTCATGATCCTTCTCCTCGAATAATTGGATATCCATATTTCGTGCCTTAACTGCCACTGACGGTTGGTAAAGCGCCTAAGCAGCAGTATTTGATTTCACTGTATTCTTCAAAGCCGTGACGACTGCCTTCTCGTCCAAGCCCTGACTGTTTAACACCGCCAAATGGGATAGGGTGGCCAGTCATCTTGACGGAGTTCACGCTCACCATGCCAAACTCCAAACCACGCATGCAGCGCCAAATTTGGTGAATATCGTGACCATAAACATAGGCAGCTAAGCCGTACTCAGTGTCGTTGCTCATTTCAATCACGGTATCTAAGTCTTGGTAAGGCAACACGCCTGCCACAGGACAAAAATTCTCTTCGCGATACACCGCCATATCAGGGGTGACATCGGCCAGCAATGTCGGCGCGAAGAAGTTTTCGCCTGGTACGGGCTGGTGGTATCCCGCTACCAATCGCGCGCCTTTGTCGAGTGCGTCACGCACCAAATCATGCGCTTTATCCACCGCAGCGCGATTGATCAGCGGCCCCATGGTGGTTTTTTTATCTAAACCATTGCCTAAAACGATGTGGCTCATTTCTTTGGCAAACGCTTCCAAAAACGCTTCGTACTTATCTTCAGGGACGAAAATACGGTTTGCGGCCAAGCAGTCTTGTCCTGCGGTTTGAAACTTGGCATCGACGGCGGCTTTGGCTGCTTGCTCGACATCCATATCTGGCAGCACGATGAAAGGGGCATTACCACCGAGCTCCATACTGCATTTCTTCACGGTTTGTGCCGCGTCGCGCAGCAGCAACTTACCCACTCGAGTTGAACCTGTGAACGAGAGCGCTTTGACTTTATCGGAGTGACACAAGGTTTGTGACACTATCAACGCATCGCCAGTAATCACGTTAAATACACCAGGTGGAAAGCCGGCTCGGTCTGCTAATTCTGCCAAGGCCAATGCGGAGAAAGGCGTTTCACTGGCAGGTTTGATGAGCACCGGACAGCCTATCGCTAATGCTGCGGCGGCTTTACGGGTGACCATTGCATTAGGAAAATTCCATGGTGTAATCAGTGCTGCGACACCAATCGGTTCGCGTACCGTCGATAGCTGCGCATTCGGAATATGACTTGGGATGGTTTCGCCATAACTGCGGCGTGCTTCCTCTGCAAACCAACGAACAAAGGATGCGCCGTAGTCGATTTCACCCAAAGCATCACCTAATGTTTTGCCTTGTTCCATAACCATCAAACGAGCAAGATCTTGTTTTGATTCTAAAATCAGATCGTGCCAACGCATGAGAATTTCAGCGCGTTCTTCTGCTTGCATTTTTCGCCATTGACGAAAGGCTTGGTCGGCTTCATCAATCGCTTGATAGAGTTGTTGCTGAGATAGCTTGGTGATGTAGCCTATGACCGTCCCATCCGCTGGATTATCCACCGGATGAAATTGGTCACCACTTACCCATTTGCCATTTACGTACGCTAAACCTCTCACCAAACGTACGTCTTTCATTATCGCCATCATGTCGTGCGAGGCTTTTAATTCCTCAGCATGTAAGCTGTGCAGTGCTGTCATGAGTCCTTCTCCCAGCGTCGTTGTCCATAGTTAAACTGTAATGGAGAAGTGAGCGAAATAATTTCTGATGCCGAGGTTTAAACTATCAAAACTTTCTTTTCCACACCGTCAGATATGGTGATTTTTCTGGTCGTCTTTTAAGCGTGTTTTCCCTTTTAGAACAAGGCGTTTTGGTTCACTTCTAATGTGCCTGCATCACGTTTGATTGTTTTCGTCACGATGTAAGTAAAGTAGCGCTCAATGCCCACTTCTGACTCTAACCAGTTGTCGATAAGCCGCTGATATTGATCAATATCTTCCGACTGAATTTTGAGGATGTAATCGACACCGCCGCCTGTGGCATAACAATCAGTGACTTCTGGTGAGTGTTGAACCAGTTGCTCGAAACGTTTGAACGCTTGGGCGCTGTGCTCTTTGAGTGTAACTTCAACCATGACCGACGTTCGTTTGAACAAAACATCGGTATTTACTTTTGCCCCGTAGCCTTCAATGATGCCTGCTTCTTCCAGTTTTTTGACACGCTCCCAGCAAGGGCTCACGGATAGGTTAATGGCCTCGGCAAGGTGAGATTTGGTAATACGGCCATTGTCATGAAGTATTTGTAGAATTTTTACGTCGTAGCGATCGAGGCGCATAATTGGTCTCCCTGTAAAATACCAATCAGTTCAGAATAGTTGATGACTGGTCAACCGCTATAAGGTGGCCCGAAGGCCACTCCTTTTTCTGTTATTGATTGAACTCTTGTTCCAGTGAGCTCAGCACCGCTTTACCGCTGTCGCCTGTAAGCTCGATGTATTTGTCCCGCATTGGCATAGAGGCTTGTTTAAATGCTGCACGTTCGTCACTGTCGAGTTTGATCATCTGCATATCTGGTTTTGCTTGCTTAATTTGCTCAAGACGTTTTTGGTTAAACTCATCCTGTTTTTCAAATATAAAGTCAGTCATACCAGCGATGACTTTATTGACCTGATCTTGGCGGTCTTGTGGAAGGGTTTCGAACCAACTGTTGTTGGTAATGACAGTCGTAGTAAATTGTTGTTGTCCTGCCCAGATCATGTAGTCGTTCACTTCGTAGAACTTCATTTCTTCGATAGCAAAAACGGGGTTTACTTGACCATCGATCATTTTAAGTTGCAGAGCACCATAGACTTCTGAGTAGGGTAAAGGCGTAGGGTCGGCTCCAAACGATTTATAAGCCTCAACCAGCATTGGCGATGCCATCACGCGTATTTTGAAGTTATCAAAATCTTTTGGAGAACGAATCTCACGGTTGGTCGTCCACACCATTTCACCTTCTGGATACATAGTGAGAAGTTTGAGGTTTTTCTGTTCTAGCTTTCCGCCGAGTGTGTCATAGATAGTAGGGCTTGAACTCAGCACTTTTTTATTCACATCATTGTCTTGCGACAAAAGGTAAGGGATGGAGAAAACCTGCATTTCGGGCACGAATGAACCAAAAATACCTGGCGATGCGTTGGTAAATTGGATAATACCGTTCGCAGTAAGCTCGGTAAGATCTTCTGACTGACCTAATGTGCCGTATGGATAGACTTCCACTGTGACGTCGCCATCGGTTGCATTTTCGATGCGCTTTTTAAACTCTTGCGCATAAGCATCTTGCACCGAGCCTTTGACTTCTTCTAGAGCGAATTTCCACGTTTCTGCATAAACATTGCTGGTGGCAAAGCTGGCTGCGATCAGTACGGCACTCGTTAGGTAGCTGTGTTTCATCGGATTCATCCATTTCTTCCTTAATCAGTTTGTGAGTCAATTCACCAACGGCAGGTGATACACCAGACCCGATGTTGTGTCGTGTTTAGGGCGTGTTGACCTTTCGAGCTGATTTTTGCAGCGATTTGTGGGTGGCCTACATAAAAAGCCGATAACGCAGTAGAAATGAACCACAAAGGCTGCCCGAAGGGTTCGAGCTAGGCGCCCCCGCAAAAATCGTTTTATGCTTTGTTGAAGACCATTTGCTTAGAATGACTAGGCTGCATAGTCTTCGCCGCGCCTAAAACGATTTTACCTCGAACAAAATTTAACCGCGAAAGGTCAATACGCCCTAATAAGAGTTAGTTTAATTCGCCACAGTCTTCGGCAATTACGGCGACCGTGTCACCAATGTTGACCATGGCTGGGAAACGACGTGCAGCAAAAATCCCACTGCGCTGCGCTTTGTATTCGATAGGGTCGCTCCCTGTACGCTCGGTTGAATAGATTCTTGCCAGTACATCGTCTTGTTTGATGGTATCGCCAAGCTCAAATAAGTATTCGGTGATACCGTTGTGCTGGCTTTGCACGTAGCAACTTGCATCGGGCATATCAAGCAACCTAGTTGGCAGGGTTGGTTTTTCGTAATCACCTGATAAGTTGCCCGAAAAACGCAAGAAGTTACGAATACCACGGTCGGCATAAGCGATGGTTTCTGGAGTGCTGGTTCCGCCACCTCTGAGCTCTGTGGTGACGAAAATTTTGCCTTGAGATTCCACTGCGGTGTCGTACAGGCTGGTGGCGTCCATTTCGAGCAAGATCATGGTGTAAGGTGCGCCAAACAGCTTTGCACCTAAGATGCATGCTTCTTCTTGATCGAGGTTGTCGAGGCGATGGGCTGCGGCGAAAGGCACGATGTCTAACGTTTTACCACCTGAATGAATGTCTAACGCAAAATCGCACATGGGTACTAAGTAACGAGTAAAGTAATCCGCGATTTTTTCGGTCACTGAGCCTACAGGGTTTCCGGGAAAGCTGCGATTTAAATTCCCTTTATCGATAGACGATGTGCGCGAGGCATTTTGTACCGCAGGTAAGTTCATCATTGGCACAATAATGACGCGACCTTGGATTTGCTCTGCTTGAAGCGAGTTTGCCAATTTAAGCAGGCTGGTAATACCTTCGTATTCATCACCATGATTACCGCCAGTAAGCAGCGCCGTTGGCCCGTGACCATTTTTTATCACGGTGATAGGTATCATGATGCTTCCCCAAGCGGAGTCATCATGGGAATAGGGCAGCGCTAAAAAGCCGTGCTGCACGCCTTCTCGGTCAAAGTCTACGGTGGCTGTGATCGAGTTCTTTTGCATATCGAGTCCTTTTTGTTCTTAAGCCTAGTTCAACAGAACTTACGGTTTGAAAAATTAGTGTTTAACAAATAAGTGGCGTGGAAAATCACACAGTGTTTTTGCACCATCACGGGTGATCACAATGCTTTCGGTGGTTTCTAACCCCCAATCTTCAAACCATAGCCCCGGCATAAAGTGGAATGTCATGCCTTCTTTTAATACGGTTTTATCGGTGTCTCGCAAGCTCATGGTTCGTTCGCCCCAATCAGGAGGGTAGCTCAGACCAATTGGGTAACCACAGCGGGCGCCTTCACGTGAGAATCCTGCTTTATCGAGGACTTGGTTCAATGCGTTGGCGATGTCGGCGCAAGTATTGCCTGGTCTTGCGACTTCTAAGCCTGCTTCGAGACCTAAAGTTAATGCTTCATCTGCACGTTTGAATTTGTCGTCCGGTTCTCCAAGAAAAATAGTGCGAGAGAGTGGGCAATGGTAACGGCGATGCGCGCCAGCGATTTCGAAAAAAGTACCTTCGCCTTTTTTGAAAGGTCTATCGTCCCACGTTAGGTGAGGTGCAGAAGCATCAGAACCAGATGGCAAAAGCGGTACGATCGCGGTGTAATCGCCAAAGTGATCTTCATGCCCAAGTACTGCTTGGCGGTTAATCTCGGCGACAAGGTGATGTTTCGGCAATCCTGGCTCGATCATATCGAACGCGACGCGATGCATGTTTTCAACAATGCGAGCTGCGCGGTACATATAAGCTAGTTCTTGATCAGATTTAACGGCGCGACACCAATTGACTAGCCCGGTTGCATCGAGAAGTTGAGCATTCGGCAAGTGCGTGGTGAGTGACTCGTAAGCGGTGGCACTAAAGTAATAGTTATCTTTTTCCACCCCGATACGGCCGCGATCCCAAAGACGCGGGGCGAGTACCGCTTCTACCAGAAAATCCATTGGGTGTAATGGTGGATTCATTACATAATGGTCTGGGTAGTAGGTGATATTTTCTGCCGACATATACGCAGTTCTGTATGCCCCATTGGCATCTTGGCAGCGCCCAAACCAAACAGGCTCGCCAGATGATCCTACAACGACACATTGTGGGACATAAAAAGACCAACCGTCATAACCAGTCAGCCATGCCATGTTAGAAGGATCGTGAATGATAAGGACATCCAACTCTCGTTCTTCCATCGACTGCCGAACTTTTGTTAATCGGTCCTGGAATTCATCCAGTGTAAAATGCAAAGCAACGCCTCTCATATTTTCTCCTTGTTAAAAATCCGACGCCTTATGGGCCTTCGGAGACGTTGAGGTATTTCTACCTTCCACCAGGTCAGCCAGACCTGCGTTTAAAAACTATTGCAACTCACCACTGCGGCTGGGTTTGGATTAAACGATGCCATTTAACATGTTTGTTGAATCTATATTTCTCATGTCAATCATTACAATTGTGGCTCATTTTTGTGCATTACACCGCATTTGATGGCTAAAAACTCGCCATTTGTTAAATTGAAGTTACAATGAGCATTAAAAATGAATCAATTAAAATATTGTGTCATGACAATTTCTTTGAACCCGATCATTCGCCCAGGCACCGCTAAGTACATCTCCATTGGCAATTATCTTGTCGAATGTGTCCGCAGTGGTTACCTAAAACCCGGTACTCGACTACCCACACATCGTGAGTTTGCGGAGCAAATTGGCGTGAGCGTACAAACCGTCAGTCATGCATATGGTTATGCAGAGAAAAAAGGTGCGCTCGAGTCTTGGGTGGGAAACGGTACGTTTGTAAAATCAGGCTTTGTGGATGAAAGCACGGACACGGAGTTCATGCTGACGCAAGAGATGAAAGAAACGCCGGATGAAATTGATATGTCGATCGCTCATCCGGTAGTAACCGATCGGCACATTACGCTTTTTAATCAGGCGTTAATGGAAATTGCTGGGCAAACAAACAATCGCAGTTTGATCAGTAAAGCAAAGCCAGTAACAGGTCAGCCTCATCATATTGAGTCCGGAGCGCGATTTCTCAGTAGCCAAGGGTTAGACGTTGGTACCGATCAAATATTACTCACAAATGGTGCATGCCATGGCTTGACCTTGGCTTTAAGCACCGTTGTTGAACACGGTGATTTAGTCGCTTGTGGCCACTTAGTCGATCATGGCTTGATCTCTCGCTCGAGAATGCTTGGATTTAAGTTACAGCCGCTTGAGATGGATGAGTTTGGTATCACGCCGGATGCATTTGAATGGGCATGTAAACACAAACCAATCAAGGCGCTGTGTTGCACACCGAGCATGGCCAATCCGAATAGTGCGCATATGGATATTGTGCGCCGAGAGGCGATAGCAAATATTGCGAAACAGTATGATATCTACGTGATTGAAGATGACGTGTATGGGGCACTAGAGCCCAATCGTGTCCCACCTCTCGCTGCACTGTTACCCGAGCAGGCTTTTTATGTCACCAGTTTAACCAAAGTCGTAGCGCCAGGTATGCGTACGGGCTATTTAACGGTCCCACGTCATTTTTTGCAGCATGCGATTGGCCGTTTAGCTGCGACGAGTTGGTCTGCGACCCCGCTACCGTTTGAAGTCGCTCATTTGTGGATCGAGAACGGTACATTAAATCGACTTATTCGATTTCAAGTCAATGAATTTGCCAAGCGCCAGCGAATAGCAAAAGCCACTTTAGAAGGGCATGTTTATAGCTCACACCCGAATGGTCAGCACATTTGGTTGAGGTTACCCGAGCAGTGGAGCAGTGATGATCTGGTCGCTTCGGCTAAGCGTTCTGGGGTGCAGATCACGGGGTATAAACCTTTTGTTCTCGATACTAATCAGCCAATGCCTTACGTGCGAATCAGTTTGGGAGCAGAGACTAATCGAGGCTACATTAAGCATGGGTTATCTGTGATTGCAGAAATTCTCGATACAAACCCTCCAACCTCTCACTTTTTGGTCTGAGCAGTATGCTCTGACCAATTTTTTCTGCGAAAGCGCCAAGTTCAGAAAATCTTTCTTATTCACCTGATTGACTTGATTGTCATGAAAAAGATAACGTTTCATTAACATTTTTGTTGATCAGGAGCAGCGCGGATGAAAGGGATTTTTCAGTGGCTAGATAAATATATACAGAAATCGGAGGCGGCACTGCTCATTGGCTCGGTGCTTCTTATTGCGTTGAACTCAATTGCTAACGTGTTAGGGCGCTACCTCTTTAGCCAAAGCATCTACTTTTCAGAAGAACTCAATTATTTCCTCATTATCGCCGTCACGTTTATTGGTTGCAGTTATGCTGCCCGCCAATCTCGCCATATCCGTATGACGGCATTTACCGATATGCTTCCAAAGCGTATACAAACTTTAGCCAACGGCATTATTTATTTACTCACCGCCGCATTGGTGGCGGTGCTAACTTGGTATTCGTGGCAATACATTGGCAAGGTGAGCCAAATGGGGCGTCTTTCTCCTGCAATGCAAGTACCTTTGAGTTGGGTGTACTTAATCGCACCGATTGGCCTTTTCTTTAGCACGGTTCAGTTCGCGCGTGTGGGTGGTCGCCATATCAAACGTTTCATAACGCTGACAAAGCTTTCACGCTCATCTCGACCAGATGGCATCGGCTCTGCCACTAAGCAGGAGAAAGCGCTATGACGACCGCTCTTGTTGCAACGATGATCACGTTGTTGGCTTTTGGCTTTCCGATGTTGGTACCGCTATTAGCGGCGACCATGTTGGGATTTATTGTTTTTCTTGGCTTGGGGCCAGATTTTATGATCCAGCAAATGCTTGCTGGCATCAAACCCGCTGCGTTGATCGCAGTACCGATGTTTATTCTCGCGGCAGAAATTATTACCCGAGGCGTCGCAGCAACGCGCTTGCTAGATGTCGCAATGGCGTTTGTTGGGCACGTTCGTGGCGGTCTGGCGATCACCTCATCGCTTAGCTGTGCGATGTTTGGTGCGGTATCGGGGTCTACACAAGCCACCGTTGTTTCTGTTGGCTCTATTATGCGACCGAAAATGTTGGAGTATGGTTACAAAGACAGTTTTGCTCTGGCTTTGATTATTAACGCCTCTGACTTAGCGCTCCTTATTCCACCGAGTATCGGTATGATCATCTATGGTGTGGTGTCTGGAACATCGGTTGCTGAGCTGTTTATTGCTGGTATTGGACCGGCGATCGTGATTTTATTGATGTTTTCTGCCTACTGTTATTTTTATGCAGGTAAAAGCTCTGTAGAAAATGCCCCGCGAGCCAGCTGGAAAGAACGTTGGACCACAATACGTAAAGCGGTTTTACCATTTGGTTTTCCGATCATTACTGTTGGCGGTATTTATGCTGGAGTATTTAGCCCTACCGAAGCGGCGTCGGTTTCGGTGTTGTACGCTGTGTTATTAGAAATGGTTATCTTCCGTAAAGTGAAATGGAAGGAGCTTGGCGAAATCGCGCTTTCTACGGGCATGGTTACCGCGGTGGTATTTATCTTAGTCGCAGCAGGGGCTGCTTTTTCTTGGGTAATTTCATTTGCCCAGATCCCGCAAGAATTGTTGGGTATGATCGGGATTAATGATCTTTCGCAGACCGAGTTACTGGTCGTTATTTCAATTGCGTTCTTTATTGGTTGTATGTTCGTTGATCCAATCGTAGTGATGCTGATTTTGATCCCTATCTTTGCACCTGTGATTAAGTCCTCTGGCATTGACCCAGTACTGGTCGGCACCATCGTGACCTTGCAAGCTGCGATAGGTTCTGCAACACCACCGTTTGGCTGCGATATCTTTACCGCGATTGCCGTGTTTAAACGCCCTTATGTGGAAGTGATTCGCGGCACGCCACCGTTTGTCTTCATCTTGCTTTTGGTCTCCGTGATGCTGATTTTCTTCCCTTCGATTTCACTTTTCTTACGTGATCTAGCGTTTCGATAGTATCGACTAAACGCTCAAAGCCGCTGAATATCAGCGGCTTTTTATCTATGCTCTCAAACTGTTCAACTTATCCTGTTCTCCAGTCTCCATTGGCTGGGCGACTTTCCTGTCCAACTGCGAAAGTGGCGGCTGAATACCGCAGTTTCTGCATAGCCCAGTTGCAATGCGATATCGGTAATACTCTGAATATTCTCACTTAAACGCTGCTCGGCGAAATCCTGTCGTACTTGTTGTAACAACTGTCGATAACTTGTTTCCTGCTGTTTCAACTTGTTTTGCAGCATTCTCGGATGCAGGTCTAATGCTCTTGCAACGCGCTCCACGCTGCATTCTCCGGTCGACAACAAACGACCAATCATATTCGCTGCTTGATCACTCAGATTGTTAGGATAGCGGGTTTGCAAATACTTGAGGTGCTGTTGAAAGTGGCGATCCAGTGCGTCTTCGTCTTGGTGATTCTTAGCGTTGAGCAGGTTGGCTTTGAGCAATACACCGTCAAACTTATCACCAAAACGCAGTTTGTTCTGTTGGGCAAACTTGCTTTGCTCTACTTCCAATGTTGCGTGTTGAGTCAAATGTAGCGCGAAGTGGCTTGCTTCAATATCGAGCAAACTGGCGATAAACATGGCTAAGTGTGACACACTTAGCTGCATCAACTGCGCAATACCGCGGTCACTATTCACATCAATATTGAGCGACAATCGTACCCAATCATCTTGTGGCGTCATGTTGAGAGTAACGCCTGACGAATGCAAATAGAGATAATCATTCACCCGCGCCAATGCATCACCGACCGTTTCAGCACGAGAAACCAGCATCGGCAAATCGCCTAAACTTTGCAGGTTTTGGCGCTCGGCGAGTAACGCACCAAACAACGGTTGCTTACAACGAGCAGCCGCTTCTTCCAGTAATTCAGCCAACCTAGGGTAGGCGAGATAGGTATCGGGATCGCGAAACTGCGCGGCAGACAGGCCAACAGCGGCCATTATCTCTTGCGGATTCTGACCTAATTCTGAAACCAAGCTATCAAATTTATCGGCAGCGCCACTTCGTACGATATACATGTCTCGATTTTTAAATGTTAACAGGTTGTAAATCGCAATGTATCAAATTTACTTCGTAAAGGGTCAAGTGAGTGCCAGTGAGTTGATCTAAGTTACATTTCGATAACAACAACGCATGGATGAGAAGCTGTATGGAACTTATCAATAAAACTGCCATCGTGACTGGCGCTGCGGGTGGAATTGGGCAAGCTATTATTGCAAAGCTAAGAGAGCAAGGAGCCAAAGTGCTTGCTGTCGATATTTCAGATCAATCACTGCAAATGTACGCAAGTTTTGGCTCTAAGCAGTTGGAAACCTTTGTTGCGGACGTCACCGATTACCAACAAGTCGAAGCCATGGTGAGGTACGCGGTCGAACAATTTGGCTCACTTGACATCATGGTCAACAATGCAGGTATCGGCGCACCGAAACCTCTGCTTGAACATGATCCTATCGCCGACTTTGAGCCTATCTCTAAAGTCAACCAAAACGGCGTTTACTATGGCATTCTCGCCGCTGGACGACAATTCCAAGCGCAAGGGACACCGGGCGTGATCCTCAATACCTCTTCCGTTTACGCCCAAATGGCCTCCGAGATGACGTTTACCTACAACGTCAGTAAAGCCGCAGTCGATATGATGACCAAATGCGCCGCTCTAGAGTTAGCGCCTCTGGATATTCGTGTGTGTGCCGTCGCTCCGGGACGTGTCGATACTCCGATGTTAAGGCAATACGAAGAGATCGGCTTGTGGAACCACATCCGCAAAGAACAGATGCGCCAAAACTTCACGCAACCAGAAGAGATTGCCAACGTGGTAGCGTTTCTTGTCAGCGAGAAAGCCAACTGTATCAACGGCTGCACCATTAGCGCATCTGACGGTTTCGAGAATTTTAAGTACCCGCTCATGGGATAGATGGAATAGGCGAGCACGCCAAATTACAGCAATAGTGAGGATGTAAGTTATGTCATTACCAGAAGTTATTCAGCATCAAGATTTCCTATTAACTCTTAATACTAATGAAGAGTCGATCATTAAAGACGCGCTACCGGGTGTTGATGTTTACCCGCTGTTTCTTGACCCAGAAAATGGTACGTGGGTGATTCGCGCCAAGTTCAAACCGGGCGTGACTCTGCCTAAGCACTTCCATACTGGTGTGGTGCATTTCTATACACTGAGTGGCGCGTGGCACTACATCGAGTATCCAGACCAAGTCCAAACCGCTGGTAGCTACTTATATGAGCCGGGCGGTTCGATTCATACCTTTCACTGTCCAGAAGAGTCGGGTGGCGCAGATGGCTTTATGGTGATCCAAGGTGCGAACATTAACTTTGACGAAGAGGGTAACTTTATCAACATCATGGATGCAGGTTGGATTGAGCAAGTGGTGGTTGCCGCTGCCAAAGCGCAAGGCTTCACTGCGCGCTATATCAAACCGGGTGCGATTGCTGCCCTGAGTGATGAGCTAGCGGAGTAACCCCATGCAACAGATGAACAGTATCGTAATGCAGGATGGTAGTGTCCGCCTGAAGCAAGTCGAAATCCCCAAACCCGCAGCGGGACAAGTGTTGGTTCGTAGTCTCGCCTGTGGGATTTATGGCTCCGACCTACACATTACTCGACACGCGGATGAGGTGTTTGATGTATTCTACCAGCTCGGGTTGATGCCTGATAAAGTAGGTGAGCACGCTCAAGTGATGTTGGGACATGAATTCTGTGCGGAAATTGTCGAATACGGTGCCGATACGCAGCAAACGTTGCCTGTCGGTAGCCGAGTCACCTCTGTGCCGATGTTGCTCAGCCAAAATGGCGCAGGCGTTGGTGTCACTCCGGGTACTTACGGCGCTTACTCTGAGTATTTCCTTCTTGATGAAGCTCTCCTACTGCCAGTGCCCGACGAAATGCCGTCCGAGGCGGCGGCATTGACCGAACCACTGGCGGTCGGTTTGCACGCGGTCAATCGCAGTGAAATCGAAACGGAAGACACAGCGCTGGTTGTCGGTTGCGGCCCTATAGGGCTGGCGGTGATTGCTGCACTGAAACAACGCGGTGTGAGCAATATTCTTGCGGTCGACCTTCAGGAAGAGAAGCTGCAACTTGCTAGCGAGTTTGGCGCAAATCGATTGATCAACCCGACCAAGGAAGACGAGATCGCCGTTGGTGAGCAGTACGCGATGAACTCACGTCTGGTCATTTATGAGTGTGTGGGCAAGCATACCTTGATTGACGATTTTATGCGCCGCGCTCCTGCCCGAGCGCGAATCGTCATCTCGGGTATCCATACGACACCCGCAATCATTAACTACGCGTACGCTACGGTAAAAGAGCTCGATTTGAGATTCTCTTACTACTACCAACCGCACGAGTTTGAGCAATGCCTACAAGCGATTGCCGAACATAAGTTGCCTTGGCAGAAAATGCTCACCGCCAAAGTGGGAATCGATGGTGTGGAAGATGCGTTTAGACAGTTAATGACGCCAAATGACCACATCAAAGTCGTTATCGAACCTTGGCGCCGCGGCGCGTTAGAAGTGATTTAACTCTTAGCCAGATTAAGCTAGCTAAAACCAATTTTAGTTTGGTGACAGCCCCAACCGTAGCTGCTAGGTTGGGGCTTTTTTGTTAGGCCTGTTCTGCGCATTCCTGTTGCAGAGCAGGGTAATCGGTGTAGCCTCGTTCGTTTCCGCCAAACAACGTTGAGCCATCGAGTTCTGCCAACGGATGGTGATGTTGCAAGCGAGAGACTAAGTCTGGGTTTGCTACGAACGGCCGTCCGAATGCGACAAGATCCGCGTAACCTTTCTCTAACACTTCGTTTGCTCGTTGAGGATCGTAGCGACCTGCGACAATGATAGCGTTGCGAAAGCGCTTTCTAAGTTCGATTCGGAACGTCTCTGGGATCGTTGGTGCATCGGCCCAATCAGCCTCGGACAAGTGCAAGTAGGCGATGTCACGATCCTGCAGTTGTTTTGATGCTTCCAAGATTGTTGGCACGATATCTGGGCAGTCCATATCTTTAAACGTAATAAATGGTGCCAATCTCACTCCAACTCGATGCGCACCAACAGCGGCGATAACTGCCTCCACTACTTCGATAAGAAAACGGATACGATTTTCTCGTGAACCGCCGTAGTTGTCTGTTCGATGGTTTGAGTTGGTTCTTAAGAACTGATCGATCAGATACCCATTCCCGCCGTGGATCTCTACACCATCAAAACCCGATTCAATGGCGCGTTTGGCTGCGTTCGCGAAATCACCGACAACTCGGTTGATATCCGCTTGTGTCATGGCGCGTGGCTCAACACAGTCGACCATATTGCCGTTGCCTTGTTCATCCGCAATCCAAACTTGCGTCTCTACCGGAGCGAGCGCAGATGGCGCGATAGGCTGTTCACCATTTTGGAATGTTGGGTGAGACACTCTGCCCACATGCCATAGCTGACAAAACATCGCTGCGCCATGTGATTTGACCGTTTGGGTCACACCTTGCCAGCCCGCCACTTGCGCATCGGTGTAAACGCCAGGTGTGAACGAATAGCCTTGAGAATCGTCCGAAATTTGTGTGGCTTCGGAAATGATCAGCCCGGCAGAAGCGCGCTGTTGATAATACGTTGCCATCATCTCATTCGGGATGTTGCCCGGCTGAGTGGTGCGTGCGCGAGTCATTGGTGCCATGACAATACGGTTTTGTAGTGACAACGATTTCAGTTGAGCTGGTTCAAACAGCTTATTTGGTCTTTGTTTCATGTTGCGCTCCTTAGATAAGTACTGGCACGTTGGTCGCTTTACGAGCGGTTGCCATCCAGTGAAGTACGGCTGGATCCCATTGCACTTCGGGCGCACTGAAAAAACCGCGTAGAATGGAGAACATAATGGCTTGATCAACCAATGACGTTTGCTTTTCTGAACTTAGGTTGAGCAAGGGTTTGGTTTGTTCTATCAAAGCGGCGACTTCTTTCGCAATCGCAGGTGTATCGTTAATCAAAGCTTCAAAATTTAACGCTTCGGTTTCCTTTTTTGCACGCCATGCTTGTTTAGCGGTTTCTGTTGCAAATTCCGGTAACGTCATGTTTGACCAACGCGGATACCCGACTTTTTGTAGCGGTAAAAACGCTTGTTTTTGCCAGTCTAAAACCGGTGCTGAGGGTTGGCTGCTTTCATTGGAAGATGCCAATTCAAGGAAGTAGTTGATGATGTCTAAGCTTTCCGCCATGGCTTCACCATCGTCTTTGATCAAAAGAGGAACTTGTTTTGCGCCGATGATGTTTGTGGTGGTGCTCTCGTCGTCATAAGCAATGTTGATGACGTCGAGCTGAATATTCAGCATGCCTGCAACAAAACGGACGCGGGCGCTAAAGGGGCAATGTTCATAAATGTACAGTTTCATTTTTTGTTTCCTATCTCTTGGCTGGGCAGGGCGTGTTGTTGTGCGTTGAACAGCGTTACGGCGTTTAACTTTTCCCTGCCACATAACGTTCTGGGTCTAAACAATGTCGATAGGGTCAGTATATGGATTCGACTTAATTTGATAATTGGGTAATATCTGAATTGATTGTTCAGTTTTTCCAAATAATAAGGGCGCGAAGATGGATAAGTTTTCGGATATGACGTTGTTTGTCAGCATCGTTAAACATCAAGGTCTGGCAGCGGCGGGAAGGGAGTTAGGTTTATCTCCGGCGACGGTAACGGCAAGGCTGCAAGCGATAGAAGAACGCTATGGCGTAAAGCTGCTCAATCGAAGTACCCGCCATGTATCACTCACGGACGCCGGGGCAATGTACCATCAAGCTTGTCTGAACATCATTGATAGCGTGAAAGAGACGGAAAACTTGCTGCAAACGGGTATTTCGCAAGTGCGCGGAACGTTGAAAATTTCAGCTCCACGAGATATTGGCAAACAAATTATTTCGCCGATGGTGTCGGCTTTTTCTGAGCGATATCCAGATGTGACGCCTTATCTTTATCTTAATGACAATTTGTCGAACTTGGCTGAATCGGGGCTCGATTTAGTGATTCGTTACGGCGAGTTAGCGGACAGTAATCTCATTTCGCGCAAGCTGGCATCGAGTCAACGCGTGCTGTGCGCGTCACCTGATTATTTGTCGAAGCAAGGTATCCCAAACTGTCCTCAAGATCTCGCGGATCATCGCTGCTTAGCCATGGTGCGCAGCAATGAAGAATTAAAAACGTGGCACTTTAAAGATGAAGAGTCTCACCAAACGATCACGGTCACGCCAAAGCGCTTTTCTGATGATGGTGAAGTGATTCGACAATGGGCGTTGGACGGTGCGGGGATTGCGTTGAAATCGATTTTAGATATTCAGCAAGACCTAAAACAACAACGTTTAGTAACGGTTTTGGATGGGTATATGAAAAACTTCAGCGCCTTTTCGCAAGGCGCTGAAGCGGATCTGCATGTCATTTATCAAAGCCGCCAATATCAACCGAAAAGAGTTCGCCTGTTTTTGGACTTTCTAGTTGAGCAACTTAGCGCGCTGAGTAATGCCAGCAATCAGATCTAGATGCGATTCCGAGGTTTCTCGGCGGTGGCGATAAATCCCGACGGTGCCAGGGTTTGGTTCGTTTTCCATGGTTAAGCATCGTAAGCCAAAAGATTCCAAATACGGTTGCAGATGGCGGGTATAAGACATCACCGCGACGCTTTCTTTCAGTACATCAATACTGGCGAGCAGAGAATCCACTTCGTAAGTCGGTCGGTCATCCAGTTGCTGCCTTTCGCGTTCATTTTGTTTCGGGATTGGGTTATCGATGACGTGAGCGAATTTCTTAGCGTCATAAGTGACCGAAAGAGCGGGGTATTCGTGCAGCATCTCTTCGGTGACGGTTTTCCCTAGCAGTGGATGGTTTGGGGAAACAAAATAGGCATCAACCGTTTGAAATAGCGGAATAAACGTAACATCGCATTTAGACGACAAGCCGACAATCTCGTGGCCGATGAAGAATTCAATCTGTTCGTTGATTAATGAATCCATCAAGCCTAAGTGATTGCCAAATTCGACGTGCGTAGATGCCGAAGGCTGCTTGGTCAGATGTTCATTGAGTGCTTGTTTGACGAACAGTGGCCACCACGCATCGCCAGTACCCATTTTAATTTTTCCGACTTGGTATTGTTTCCGTTCATCAATGCTTTGCATCATTTGGTTGTATTCATGCTGCATCGCGTTGCTATGGCGATAGAGGATGCGCCCGTATTCGGTCAACACCATGCCATTAGGGTGACGTTCAAACAGCGTCACGCCGAGATTCTCTTCCAGCTTCTTTAAATTGCTTGTTACCGTTGGCTGGCTTAACCCTGCCATTCTTGCCGCAGCGCTGATGCTTTGGCAGCGTGCAACCAGTAAAAATTGCTGCAGAGATTTGTCCATTTTCTTCCCCTCTAAGAACGAGGGGTATTTTGCACAATTTCATTTATAAATCACAAATCTGTAATCTCATTTGATTGAAATTATGCGCATTTCATAGATCTACATCACTGTTGGGGTCTGACGTATAGATGTTATCTATAGCTCGCTCCTGACTTCCTATTTTCCCCTCAAAAGGGTGTTCTTTAGACTGTCGCCAAAACAACAATCTAAGGGATGAACATGAAACCGAGTTTTATTGCGCTTGCTGTCGCGTCTTGTATTGGTCTTGCTGGATGTGGGTCAGATTCCTCTGATGCGCCTGTGCCGGTCGACAAACCAATTATTTCAGCCGACTTATATTTACGTGGTTTAAATGGGGATTGGGGCACGGCAGAGCATGCCAAGCTAAACTATTTGGGGAATAACGAGTACGAAACCGTACTGCGCGTCGCTCGAGGTAGTAATCAGTTCAAGATTGCTGATCCGGGTTGGCAGATCCAATACACCTACATTGAGGAGCCCGCGGCGTTCGATAAAGCTCAGGAGTACCTGCCAAAACCAGACACGAATGAAGCGTGTATGAACGATGATTGCAACTCTGAGATCACGTTTGAAGACAAAGGGTATTACAAGTTTTCTGTGAGCTTTGCCGATGAAAGTCGCGCGACAATGACTGTGACGAAAGCAACACAAGAAGAAGCGGAAAAATACTACTCTGATGCGATTCTCGACCCTGCAATGGTGCATGAGGGGCATCAGAGCAAAGAAGTGAAACTGTTCGCCAATTACGATGACTCGAGTGATACCGTGATTTTTTCGGTGAAAGATCCTAAAGCTGAGCTGCGTGAATTTGGTATTTCAACGACGACAGAATTGCGTGATGCGCTCGACCAAGGCTTAGTGATTAATGAACAAACAGGGCCGCGAGTGGTGTCGGGTGATGTCGCGTTTGACGCGTTGTTTGCGTTGACGATGAAAGAGCTAGACCAGCTTGCCGTTTCTGAAATCAAAGACGGCAATTACAACTACAACAACCCAATCAAAGCGGAAGTTTTTGAGACGGGCGCGAAGTGGCATTACGTGTGGACGCGTGATTTGGCGTACGCAGCAGACCTTTCGCTTGCATTGATGAATCCAACTCGCGTGCGAAATGGTTTGAATTTCAAATTGTCCGCTTTCCGCGATACGACCGATCAGCAATACGATGGCGAGCAGATTGTGCAAGACACGGGCACTGGCGGTAGCTGGCCAATCAGTACCGACCGCACGACTTGGGCGCTTGGTGCAGAACGCTTACTTTCGGCATTGGATGGAGAAGAGTACAACCAGTTTGCTGAGCGCGCATATAAAGCTATCAGTAATACACTTGAAGCCGATCGCCTGGCGGCTTTTGATGCGAAATCCGGTTTATACACTGGTGAGCAATCATTCCTCGATTGGCGTGAGCAAACTTACTCAACGTGGACGCCAAACGATGTCAATGCGATTGGTAGCAGCAAAGCGTTATCGACAAACGTGGTTCACTACCGCGCGATTCAGCTCGCGGCTAAGTTGGCAGAGAAGTACGATTCAACCAACGCGGTCAAATACACTGAATGGGCTGCGCAGTTAAAAAACGCTATCAACGAGCAGTTTTGGAATGCCGAACGCGGTATGTACGTAAGTTATTTGTTTGATAATGGCAAAGACATCGCGGTCGACAAATATGACATGTTGGGCGAAGCACTTGCGATCATCAGTGGTGTGGCAAGTGATGCGCAGGCGAAACAAATCATGGCCAATTACCCACACAGTGAGTTTGGCGTGCCGGTTTATTTCCCTCAACAACCGGACGTGCCTGTGTACCATAACCGCGCAATTTGGCCATTTGTTACCGCGTACAGCTTGCGTGCCGCGCATCAAACACAAAACGTAGCTGCAGCGAACAATGCCATTCAATCGTTGGTTCGTGGTACGGCGACCAATTTATCCAACATGGAAAACTTAGAGTGGCTTTCTGGTAAGTCATTCATCATCCATAGTGATCATGGCGAAGATCCGAGCTTGGATGGCCCAGTGATTAACTCTCAGCGTCAGCTTTGGTCTGTGGGTGGCTACTTGAACATGGTGGTAGAGACCCTATTCGGCATCCATACCGAAACAGGTAAGTTGGAAGTGAAGCCATTTATCACAAGTTGGGTGAGCAATAACTTGTTGGCTCAGTCTGAACAAATCACGTTGGAAAA
Organism: Vibrio sp. RM-41-2B; assembly: GCF_024744415.1. NCBI lineage: Bacteria > Pseudomonadati > Pseudomonadota > Gammaproteobacteria > Vibrionales > Vibrionaceae > Vibrio > Vibrio sp. RM-41-2B. Next base: position 255,921 of record NZ_JAMQWD010000005.1, read on the forward strand.
CTTTGCCTTCAAAGGAAAGAACTACTCGGTAACGATTGACTTGCCTGAAGTAAGCAAAGATGAAACAGGCTACTACCCAGTTGAAAATGTCACGATGGACGAAGAGGGGCATTTCCACGTGACACTGGGCGCGCTTGTGAATGCAGATAGCAGCATTACTTTAGTTTCTGGTGTGAAACCGTATGTGAGTGAAGATAGCCGCGTTTATTCTCCGCAAGAGCCAACATTGGTGGTAACAAGCGTTGATAATTCGGTTTCGATTGATGTGACGAGCAAGTACAACGTGAACTTGTATCGCAATGGCGAGCTGATTCAAAAGAACGTGATTGCTCAATCTTATTCCGATACGCCAACAGGTTTTGCTTGTTATTTGGCTGAAAGCATTAACGATAAAGGCTTCCGTTCTAACCCAAGCCAGCCGGTTTGTGTCGGTGAAGAGATCCGCATCAAACTTGATGGCGAATATCAGCCACTCAAAGACAATGTCTCAGTGGTTACGGTGAGCAAAGAGAGTGGCATCGTAAAAGGTGCAGAGTCGTTTACAGCTCCTGTAACGGGTACTTACCAGTTCGATGCTTGGTACAACAATAACCTAGGGCAACTTAATACTGGCATCACTAATACCTTGAAATTGTTAGAGGTATTGGATGATGCAGGCAAAGTGGTTGGTCAAGGTTATTTGCAGATGGGCCATATTGGTGAAAACCAAGGTATGCGTTACTCAACGCCAATTGAAGTGGCGTTGGAGCAGGGGAAAACCTATCAGATCGCGCTGAAGGATCACTTCAATATGAGTTACCTCACATCGAATGAAACCTACATCTACGCTGGTGGTATTGAGGGTGAAAAGAACGAAGCGCAAATCGCAGATATTCGAATCACACCTATAATGTAGGCTGTTTTAATAAAGCTGTGTTCTAAAAAACTGTGTTCTAAGAAAAAAAGCCGCTGAGATTATCAGCGGCTTTGTTGTATTTGCTATCGGGGCCGTTTACAGATTAGTTTGCCGCCTGCGGACGAGGTTTACGGCGCTGACCTGATGGTTTGTTTCCTGCAGGCTTAGTATTGTTTGGCTTGCGGTTACCAGACGGTTTACCAGCGTTGCCACTCATATTACCGTTTGGTTTATTTCCACTCGGTTTATTGCCATTTGGCTTGCTGTTTGCGCGACCTTGGCCTTCACGGTTGCCTTTAGGCTTACCCGCACCGCCTTGGTTGGTGCTGTTTTTGTTGCCGTTGTTACCACCGTTGAAGCGACGTTTAGGTTTGTTTGCACCATTGCCTGCTTTCTTTTCGGTTACTGGGGCGTTTTCACTTGCAGCATTTGGTGCTTTTGGTTTTTTCGGCTTCTTAGGTTTTTTCGGTTTGATTGGGCGAGTATCCAGTTTAGATTCTGGCACTACATTGGTTGGCGCAAAACCTTCCAACTCTTTACGTGGTAGCACTTCTTGAATCAAACGTTCAATCGCAAACAGCTCAGATGCTTCTAGCGCACACACGAGTGAAATCGCTTTACCTACTTCGCCCGCGCGGCCAGTACGACCAATACGGTGAACGTAGTCTTCTGCCACTTTAGGTAGCTCAAAGTTCACCACTTGCGGTAATTGAGGAATATCGATACCGCGCGCAGCAATGTCCGTCGCGACCAACACACGAATTTCACCCGATTTAAAATCCGCCAGTGCTTTGGTACGCGCGCCTTGGCTCTTGTTGCCGTGGATGGCAGCAGCCGGTAGGTTTTGTTCGATCAGGAACTTCGCCAGACGGTTTGCGCCGTGTTTCGTTTTCGTAAACACCAGCACTTGCTTCCAATCGCCGTCTTTGATCAGTTTAACCAACATCGGTGCTTTCTTCTTCACGTCTGCTGGGTAGATGCTTTGCTCAACCGTTCTCGCCGTCGAGTTTGCCGGGTTAACGGAAATCTCAACCGGGTTGTTCACCAAGCCTTTCGCAAGGTCGCGGATTTCATCCGAGAAAGTCGCCGAGAAAAGTAGGTTCTGACGCTGTTTTGGTAGCAGGGCTAGGATTTTGCGAATATCGCGGATAAAGCCCATATCCAGCATGCGGTCTGCTTCGTCCAGTACTAGCACTTCCAGTTGGTCGAACTTCACTGCATTTTGGTTGTACAAATCCATCAGGCGGCCTGGTGTCGCGACCAACACATCCGCACCTTTGCGAAGACGCTGCATTTGCGGGTTGATCTTCACACCACCAAAAACAACTGCACTGCTTAGTGGAAGGTGACGGCTGTACATAAACACGTTTTCTTGCACCTGAGCCGCAAGCTCACGTGTTGGCGTTAGGATAAGTGCACGAACTTGGTTAGCACGAACGCGAGGGCCGTTCGATAAACGCTCAAGAATCGGTAGCGTAAAGCCTGCAGTTTTACCTGTACCAGTCTGCGCTGCTGCCATTACGTCTTTCCCTTCCAAAATAGCAGGAATTGCTCTTGCCTGAATTGGCGAAGGGGTGTCGTAGCCTTTTTCTTGAATAGCTTTAAGGATTGGAGCAGATAGACCTAAAGAGGTAAAACCCATATGTATGATTCTCAATTGTAGAGTTAGATAACAACGCGCCGAAAACAAATCGGTACGAAAAGTGCGACATTCTGAGGCTTTTACGCGCTGGCTTCAACTAATTCTGTTATGGATAAATATTTGAACTGGATCTCATTTCTTTTTTGAACAAAAAAGAGCATAGAAAAGTGACGTAGATTCATTCTGTAGTTTGAATGTGTTACGTGTTCTTTCGGAAAAAACAGCGAGACAAATGGTGATTATTAATCACTCAAACGGCTTAAAAATACTTGTTTGATAAATAATCAGAATGATTGAATGTTATTCAGTGTTTTGCCACTCAATTTTAATGGAAATTAATTAGTAAAGTATTACCAAGTCTCAGATTTGATACATGTCGGTGTGGTTAAATGCTGAGCAGAAAGGAATCGACTGATATAAAACAATGAGCTTGATGTGAATGCAAGGATCTCATTCAGCATCAAATCGCACTATTATCCCAGCTTGCTAACAAAAGGTTGTACTATGCGCTTTGCTATCCGATTTCTCTACTCACGGCCTCCTTCACACTCTATTCAGAGATCTTTCTGCTTTTACTGCCTGAGTTAAAGCTCTCTAAATATTTGTTCTATTGTTGTATTTGACGGTGGCAAGGCTTGTCTACCTAGAGTGCTTTGTTACTGCAAGTTCTATATTTCTGATGTTATGAATTAATTTTGTGGTTGTGAGAACTAATAAAATGTCGTCAATAAATAACAATTTCTACTGGGTTGGTGAACAGCCTGTCAGTGAGTTAGCTGAAGATATGGTTTTGGTTAATCATATTGATGAGGTGGCAACGGGACTCGGTGGCATGGTGTGTATTGCTTATCAAGATCCACACCAAATAGATACTGCTCTGAAAGCGTTTTATCAGCAGAAAGGGCGTTGGTCTTGGGCGGTTTATGTCTCCGTGGAAACCCCTTATTCTCGATGCGTTACCGACGGTGTATTTGAAGTTAGAGAATCAATAAAAATTTGGCGATCTATTCAAAATAAGCTCGATGCCATTGATGAACCGGAAGTGTTAGACCCTTTGATTGGTTGGCTTGGGGTCAATCGTCAGCGAAGAGTGACTGCTTTAAAAAGCTTAGAGTCTATGTCGGTTTATTCGTACCCAATCATCGATATGTTCTTTCCTGATATTTATTCGACTTATCGATACGTGCTCTCAGAGCAAGGTCGCGGAGTATTAGAAGCGGAAGTACTGATCGACAGAATTCGTGTTTGTTCTCAATGTAATAGCGGGCACTTGAATTATGTAGAGGTGTGCCCGGATTGCAGCAGCATCGATATCGACTCTCAAAGCTCTTTGCACTGCTTCACTTGTGGCCATGTTGGTGAACAACACAGCTTTCAGCGCCGTGGAAAGCTCGAGTGCCCCAAATGTTTGACTCAGCTGCGCCATATCGGCGTTGATTATGATCGCCCGCTTGAAAACCACGTTTGTAATAGTTGCTCCAGTTTATTTGTTGAAGCGGCGACGATCAGTCAATGTTTAAGTTGTGACTCAAAGATCAAAGTTGAAGAGCTTGTTGTCCGTAAAATTTACCAATATCGACTTGGTGAAGTGGGTGAATACATTTTCCAACACGGTAAGTCCATTCAAGCTCCTGAACTCTCGATCAAAGGCAAAGTGGAAGTCAGCTTTTTCCAAAATTTGCTTGCATGGTTAAATAAAGTCGCGCTGAGACACAAAGAACAGCACCTTCTACTTGGACTGCATTTACCGACGATCGATGAATACGGTAAGCAATATGGCGATGCAAAATTGTTCTCATTGATGGATCAACTGACGCGTCGTCTTAGCAGCTTGTTTAGAGATACCGATATCTGTTGTCAGTACAAACAGGATGTGTTGCTTGTCCTAATGCCAAATACGACCAACGCGAGCCTGTCCATTTTACAGCAAAAATTATCGGATCTGGGTGAACTTGTTGAAGACGAAGAGTTTGAGTTGGATGTCTTTGCTTGGGACCTGCCCGATCCGATCATTGAAGACGGTGTTTCTGTTTGGATGGAATCGCTGATGGGTGAGATTTATGCTGCAAGATAGTCTCGTTCTGCTCTACTATCTTCGAGGTATGCTACTTCACAACGAAGAGTTATGGCTATTGCTGTTTCCCGTCATGATCATTATCGAGCTACCTCTATATTTGCTGGTGCTAACAGGGATATTTCGTTGGTCATATGCGCAAGAAGACCCAGAATTAAAGCGGTTTCCTTCAGTGAGTTTCGTTATTACTTGTTATGGTGAAGGTGATGCGATTGGGATCACTATCGATACGTTAGTTGAGCAAGTTTACCCAGGTCATATTGAAGTACTTGCTGTGGTTGATGGGGCGGTACAAAACCAAGATACCTATCAAGCCGCGTTAAATGGTGAGAAAAGGCATGCAGGCGTTCGTAATCGTAAAGTGCGCGTGTTGCCCAAATGGCAACGAGGAGGCCGGGTTTCAACACTGAATGCCGGCTTATCAATGGCTAGTGGTGAAATCGTCATTAACGTGGATGGAGATACGTCTTTCGATAACGACATGGTCTTCACCATGATGAAACAGTTTGCGGATAAAAATGTGATTGCGAGCGGTGGTGCGTTAAGAGTTCGCAACCACAACGCCAACTTGTTGACCAAAATGCAATCCTTGGAGTACATGCTGTCGATGCAAGCCGGTAAAACGGGGATGGCGACATGGGGAGTGCTCAATAACATTTCTGGCGCCTTCGGAGCGTTTCGGAAGAACTTGCTTAAGCAAGTGGGGGGCTGGGATACGCATACCGCAGAAGATCTCGACTTAACCATGCGCTTGAAGCAATACAAACGTCGTTACCCTGATAATAAATTGGCCTTTTCGACGCACTCCATCGGCCATACTGATGTGCCAGATACGTTGAAAGGTTTGGTATTGCAGCGGCTGCGTTGGGATGGCGATTTATTGTTTTTGTTTTTGCGTAAACACAATGAAGGGTTGTCTCCACGGTTACTTGGTTGGGGAAACTTCTTATTCACTTTGGCTTATGGCGTGATTCAAAACGTTTTATTGCCGCTGCTTGTGGTGATATTTAGCGTGTACATGGTGATTGTCTATCCACTTAAATTTGTATTGGCGTTGATGCTAATGCTCTATTTTGTCTACCTCTTCTTATCTGCTCTGATTTTTGTTGTCTACATTGGGCTTGTATCAGAGAGAAAAAAAGAGGATTTGAAGTCAGCGAAATGGTTATTTCTTTACCCTGTCTACCAGTTTTTCATGCGTTTGATTACCGCTTTCTCAATGGTTAATGAAGTTGTGAGGAGAAGTCATGAAGAGTCGAGTATGGCACCTTGGTGGGTATTGAAGCGAGGTAAAAAGTTTTAGTATGAAAGTTAACTTTCACTTAGATAAGAAAAACAAACCGCAGTCTGAGAACGGGATGAAAGTCGTCTACGGACAGGCAAAGCGTGGCGGTTATCGTCTCCGTTGGTACTTGATTTTAGCGATTGTAATCAGTCCGCTTTTGTTTATGGCTTATTACTTGTTTAGAACGCAAGTGTTAGTGACGGCGCCTGCCATTATCACGTCACATCCACTTACGGTGACGGCAACTCGCTCTGCCATTGTTGGGCCAGTGCCTGTGAATGTCGGTACGGAAGTGACTCAGGATCAAGCGCTGCTGTTGTTAAAAGATAATGCGTTGAATAAAGAGATTGATTTCATTAAAGATGAGCTGGTGAAACTGTCTAAAAATCAGGTGCAAAGTACTGATGAGCTATACAAAAGTGCTATTGAAAGCTCAGCCGAAGGCTTGAAGAAGGTTCGTGATATTCAGAAAAAATACGACCTTTACAGAAAGAAAGGGCAAGTGTCTGAGGTGGATTACGCGGCTATTGTGAGTGTGAATAACTCACTGAGTAATCAGTTAAGCAGTCAGAAAATTGCTTATGTGGATGCGATGCGTAACTTGGAAGAGTTAGAGTTGGCTGGTCCAGTGACACAAGAGTATCGTTCTTTAATGCGTGAGCTGGTAGTAAAGCGTGCTCAACAAGAAGATCTCACCTTCCGTTCTCCTATGAACGGTCGTGTACTCGATATTCATGTGCATGAGGGGCAAAATGTATCGGAAAATACGCCATTGCTCACGATTGCTCGCAACGTGACACCTGAAATTACGGCTTTTCTAAATCCTAAATACCTCGAATACAGCAATATGGAAACCAAAGCAAAAGTCGTATTTCCTGATGGTCGAAAGTTTAATGCGACGGTATCGAAGCCGGTTGAGGTTGTGAACAAATTGCCTTCAGAACTTCAAAGCCCATTTGAAGGGCAGCCTGCCTATTTAAAAGTCACACTGAGCTTTGATGAGCCGTTGGAAAAAAGTCGATGGATTGAAGGGGTCGAAGTGGAAGTTCGCTTTTAACGTTGGTTGATTGAGTAGGAAAGGAGCGAAAAGCTCCTTTTATTTTGGTTGTTAACGCGCCTTTAGTTGCCTTTAGCATGCATTAAAAACGCGCTAGTCAGTTGCTGAAAGAGTGAATCTATCGAGGGGCGGTCAGATATATGATGGAAGAGCGGTGTGTGGACATCACCACGAATATCATCGTCATGACCACAAAGCTGATTACACATTCGCACTGGTTCGACAATCTTCTCGACGTCGGCATCAATCAGAATGCATGCTTGTGACAATACCACTTGTCCACCGCCTTTTTTAAGTAAAACACGCTGCGCGGTTCCCACGACTTTTTGCCCGCCAATGTTGAGGTTGTACTCGCCATCGCAGTAGGAATAAGGCGTAGCATGGACATCTACTTTCACGCCCAGTTGCTCAAAGAAAACTGTCAAAATCGCACACAAATCGAGATACGCTTTCTTGATGTCGTAAGGCTCACCGTCTGGCCAGTGATAGATGTGTGATAGATTAATAATACCCGGTACTTGAGGGACGGGGGCACCGCCAGTTTTACGGGAAAAGAGTTTCCAGCCAGACGCATTTAACGCATGTTCTAACTCGTTAGAAATAGGCCACTTTTTACCTGCGGGAAGCACGAGCGTCGGGCTTTTTACTTGCCAAAGTAATAGCACTTGCGAGAGTTGGTTGGACTGAACTTGTTTAATGAGCTCATCTTCTTTTTCAAATGCATCAGCGACTTCCGTAGCCGTATAGCGAATTAGCTTATTTTTAGAAACCAAGCTCTATCCCTCATCCGTATATTATCGCTACTGTTTTATCTTAGATACCATGTAATTACTAGCGGTATACGCTGCCTTTAGAGTTTTCTGCGCTTCCATTATTTCTATTTAAAGGGGCGATAGAAATATTTTGTTGGTCATCACATAAGCAATTCATAAAATCCGCCATCTAAATAATTTTTAGGCGATATGACTATGAAAAAGCGAGTGATGTGTCTTGCGTTAGCGGCATCATTGACGGGATGTGTGACGTTCCCGACCCAAGAATCTGAGCAAGTCCAAGTGCTTTGGGACAACGTGAATGCGATTGAAAACTGCGAGCTAATGGGAACGGTAATTGGCTCGGAAGGGCACTTTTATGATTATTGGCTGCACGCAGATAAAGACATGGTTTGGGGTACGTTAAACCAAATGCGCATCAAAGCGGCAGATTTGGGCGCAGATACATTGTATTTATATGAGCCGTTGGACTTCTCCACATCGGTTACTATGTTTGCCAATGCTTATAAGTGCAAACAGCCATAATTTTACTTTTCCGAAAGCAAAGACAGGCGAAATGTGCCTGTCTTTGAGTTTGCTGCCAAACAACAAGTTTACGTCTGTGCGCGTTGTGATGAGCACTTTTCAGTTAATTTACGTTCGCTGTAGCCACAGCCGTCGTGTCAGAAAATGACAGCGTGAAGTCTTGTTCGGTATTTAATACTTTGGCCGGGAACTCTAAGCTTAACTGTGCGTGTGGTGCGACTTCTGACGCGATACTGGTGACGAATTTTCGGGTTTCACCCGGAGAGATTGACAAGTTGTTTCCCCCTCGTGATGAGAGCTCTGCGATTCCCATGGTTTCAAGCGTATTACCCGCAGTATCTGCTAAGTTCAACAAAGACTCCGATTTATACACTAGCTCTCCGCTTTCGGTGCGATAGGCATTAAACGTGTTGAAGTTTGGCTGTAATGAACCTTGTGAACCGACGTTAGTGACGGAAAACGTCACATTAGAGCCATCAAAATTCTCGACTTTCACCAACACGTTACCGTCTTGGTAACGCGCTGCTGCGGCAGCACTGGCTTGCTGTTTCTGTCTCTGTTGTTTTTTCTCAATGTTGCTTAACTGTTCCTGCTCGCTAGCAATTCTATTTTCTGCCATGGCGTAAGATTGATCCACCATTGCTAGCAAAGCGGGGATTGAATACAACGTGAGACCTTCCAAATGGTCAAAGTCGATTTTGGCATGCTGAGTAAGTTCGTGGTTCGAGAACTGGCAGTAACCATCAATCAAGCTAACAAATGCGACTTCAAAAGTACCTTGTAATCGACTCACTTCCTGTGCGGCTTTTTCTAAATCTGAGCGTACTTTTCTGATCTCTTCCAATGTCTTTTGTGGCAAACGTCCATTGGGTGACACATCGTTGGAAACCGAGACCAGTGCTTCGGTCACAAATGGATTGTTTTCGGCTGGAATCACTGTGGTGATGCGGTTGGATTTAGTGATGTCTTCGCCCAGTAAAACCATCATTTTTTGCGATACGGCAGTTGTGTTGCCCGCTAAAACATCACTACAGTTTGGAGACGTATTCGCATACGCGGCGAATGCGGTAAAAAGTGAAAAGATAACGGACCAGCCAGTGGTGACGAGTCCTGTCGTGGTTCGAGTGTTCATCCTGATAACCCCTCTGTCATTTGGTGCGATTCACTGACGTAATTGCCAATCAAAAGACTGGCTCGCGACATTCAGAATGGTTCTGGTCAATCCTTCGTAGTGGGTATGCCCGCAGATGCTTTCTAGTCGTTTACTCAATCGCTAAGCCACGACTGAGTAAAGTGTCTGAAATTGAGAACATTAATGCTGCGAAGTTGATGTCTTTTGTTTGAAAGATAGACGTAACTTTTCTAACCATCAAATACGTGATTAGGTTCTCATTTTTATATGAGAGAGAGGATCAAGAGAAAACAGGCACTTACTGTAGAGAGTTGATTTGAGAGAAAAATATAAATTTTTTTTGGGAACTTTTTTGATGTTGCCTTTGAGACTTTTTCGAATCTCAAAGGCAGATTCTAACGTATGCGCTCAATTACAAAGCGTTGAGTACATCCGCAAGTCGAGTGACAGCAGTCGTCAGCTCTTCTGGTGTGGCATTGGTAAAGTTAAGACGCAGAGCGGCTTTTACCTTTGAACCTTCCGGATAAAATACCGGGCTCGGCACTACGGCAACCCAGTTTGCGAGAAGGGTCTTCGCCAGTTCGAAGGTGTCGCATTCTGGAATCTCGACCCAAACGAACATGCCACCATCGACGGGTTTGAGTACGCAACTTTCTGGCAGCTGTTTTTGCAGCTCAGCAAACATGACATCGTAACGTGATTTGTAAAGCGCACAGATGGTTGAAATGTGCGTTTCGAAGTTGTCATGTTGCAGCAGACCATGCAGCAAAGCTTGCATAGGAATACTAGAGTGCAGATCGGCACCTTGTTTAATTTTGATGAGTGGCTCAAGGTAGCTGCTTTTGCCCGTAACTACACCAATACGCAAGCCTGGTGAAGCTATTTTGGAGAAAGAGCGCAATACGATGGAGTGCTGTGGGCAGAAGTCCGAAACCAGTGGAAGCGCTTCACCAGAAAAACGCAGCTCGCGGTATGGTGCGTCTTCAATGAATGCCACGTCGTATTGGATACAAAGCTCGGCAACTTTTTGGCGAGTCTCTAGCGCCCAGCATACGCCCGTTGGGTTGTGAAAATCGGGCACGGCGTAGAACATTTTCGGTTGCTGCGTAGCAAAGCATTGCTCAAGTTCTTCAAGGTTTGGGCCACACTCGGTTTGTGAAACGGTCACGATGTTGGCTTGCACTAAACCGAATACTTGCATAGCACCAAGGTAGCTTGGTGCTTCCATCACCACTTTATCGCCCGGATTCACGTACGCACGCGCAATCAAATCTAGCCCTTGCTGAGAACCCGTTGTGATCATCGCCAAATGAGATTCTGGTAGCTGGTAATAATCGGTCAAAAAGTTAAGTAGCGGTGCGTAGCCTGCTGTTGCGCCGTATTGAAATACCTCTGGCATGTTCGCGAGGTTTTCGAGCGTCGGTTTCATTAAGTCGATCGGGAAGGTTTTTTCGTCCGGTAAGCCACCCGCAAGAGAAATGACGTTCTTATCGCTCGCTGCTGCGAGGATCTCTCGAATGTAGGATGACTTAGTTTGTTGTAATGACTGTGCGATTTCCATGTGCTGTGCTTCTCGTAATTGTCTTTTTTTATGTCAGAAATAGTATAGGTAAATTGCCAAGCTTAGTGTGTCCATTTATGCTGTTAAATATGTCCATTTATGCTATTTGAGCGAAAGTTTACTCCGTGAGCCATCAACAAGTTTCCAGAATCAATGACGTGTTGTTTTACATTCATCAGGACATTAGCAGAGAGTTATCGGCTAAAGAGCTAGCAGATGTAGCAGCCTATTCTGAACAACACTTCCATCGTATTTTTAAAGATGTAGTGGGGGAGTCCATCCATCAATATATCCGCCGTACAAGAATGGAATACGCCGCCAACCAACTGATGTTTGATACCAGCTCATCGGTGTTAGACATTGCTAACAAGTGCGGCTTTAGCTCGGTATCTTCTTTTAGCCGAGCGTTTAAAGCGACGTTCGCTATGTCACCTGGTGCGTGGAGAAAGCATGATTTACAAGTCGCAGAAAAACCGTATTTGAAGGATCCGGAAGTAGCAGCGGGTTATCATCGTGTTGCTAAACGCGAGTTGCCAGAACCTAAAATTATGGAGGTTCCACAACGCTTTGCGGCGTATGTACGGCATGAGGGTTATAGCCGTTCCATTCGCAACGCGTGGCTGATTTTGAAAGCGTGGGCAAGTTCTGAGAATCGGGACTTTTCGGTTCAATACGGCTTGCATCACTCCAATCCTGCTTGGGTCGAACTCGACAAGTGTCGTTATGTGGCTTGTATGGCGATTGATACGCCGCTCAAAGTGCGCGGCGTCGTGAATCAAATGACCATCCCAGGCGGTTTACATGCCGTCTTTCGCTTAACGGGCGTATATGGTGAGCTTCTTCCTCAACTGAGTATGGTACTAGAGAAGTGGTTGCCTAACTCTGGCTTTAAACAGCGTTCTACACCCGCTTATGTCCATTATCATAAAAATCACTTTCTCAGCCATGATGAGGCGTTTGAGCTGGATTTCTATCTGCCCATTAGCTTCTTCTAAGGATGAAAATGAACGTATTATCGTGTGAGTCGGTTTATGGTGAGCAAAGAACTGACCAAGAGCGCCATGAAGAAAAGGCAGAGCTTGTGCTGACTCTGCCATTTCTAGGGGATCTTAAAAGTTTGCGTCTGTATCAGTACCAACGGATACGTTAAGTCCGCTAGTTGATTGATAAATGCTGAAAGTTTCGCCAGCGACAATACCTTCTTCAGAATCGTCATTTGCCGTACAGGTATAACCGACCGAGTAAGTACCAGGTTCTACAAAACCGAATTCGTACTCGTAATTTGCATCATCAACGTCTTGAACCACGTTCGCTGCTGCGATTGGCATTGCTTGGCCTTCTGCGCCGGCAAATGGCCCCATGTTTTCTTCGGCGATATTTCCTTGATATAAGTAGACCGCGTGCGAATATCCATTTGCACTTGGGGTATCCGTTTCGCAGCTTTGATAGGTCAATGTTGCGACATCACCCAGAATCTCCCCCGTTGTAACCGTGTTAATTAAAGTGACGGAGGTGCGTTGAATGCTGTAGCCTTCGTTTTGGCCTGTTCCGTCTTTTAAGCCACGGCGCAGATCAAATTCAACTACGAACTCATTATTGTCAGGGTTGACTACAAAGGTGTTGTTAAAGAACAGTACTCCAGAGTCAGGATCCTTTCCGACACCTTGTGGGCAAGCACCATCACCTTTGACGGTCAGTGGGATTTGATTTCCTGTCGCTTCGTCAATCACATACGATGGGTAGTTTGGATGATCGCCATCATTAGCAAACACGCAGAGTTTATAATTACCAGTTGGTATCGGTTCATCATCTACCAATTCCTGCGCGTCACTGCCTTGGAAGTTGAGTAAGTTAACACTTAGTGGGAGTGGATCTTCACCATCGGGAAGGGGGTTACCATCTTCGTCGACCAAATTGCCTTCTTCGTTTGTTTTATACACATCGAATACTTGTGGTGTGCCACCATCAAGAGGAAGAAATGCAACTTTGTTATATGTGATCACCACTTCTGATACGTCATCAATAGGGGCATCTGATACAGACAAAGTAACAGGAGTCATTGTACTGACAGAGTCACTGTCTGAATTACAGCCAATAAGTGCAACGGCTATTGATGCACTGATTAGGCCAATTTTCATGCTGTTCATTAGATGTACCTTTTTATGAGAAGTGTATTAAATGTAGCTGATTATTGACAAAATACAGAATAACAATGAGCGGAGTTACCGGGTCGAAAACAGTGACGAACCATCATTAAGACGTTCAGTAAAAGTGTGCTCAAATCGACGATATTGTGCTCAATGAAGTGCTATGGTTAAGAATGTGTCGCTCAAAAAATGAGCGGAGATATACATCAATAACTCTAGCCAAGAGGTCTCTATGTTAGGTGAAAATCACTCATTAACTCATGAATTCCCAGAACATTTGGATACCATTACTCAGCTTGCCGAAAACGATGCATCATTTGCTGAAACCGTTAAAAACTACAATGCTTTAGATAAGGAAATCCGCGTACTAGAACTGCAAGGAAGCCCGATTGATGATCACGAAATGAACGTGTTAAAACATAATCGAGCTGAGCTCAAGGATTGGCTCCACTCGAGAATTATGGGCTCTTAGCGACGCAATGATCATCGGCTCGTAATCTACGAGCCGATTTTAGTTTCAAGGGATGATGCCAAGTATTCCAACATTAGGATTGCTGAGCAGGAGCTTGGAGTGGCAGGTGGCCTGTCTTTACCCAAATGATCGTTTCTTGCTCTACAAAAGGAAAGTGCTCACTCATATGCGGACTGCGTATCCAAGAGTAGGGAGGATAGGTTCCTAGCTCGTCCTTAAATTCCCCCGATAACACAAAAATTTCTTCACCACCAAAGTGACGGTGTGGTTGAAACTTCTCGTCTTTCGGCCATTTAACCAATGCGACATGTTCATGCTCAAAATCATGCAATGGCATGACTTTCAGCCCACCAATGCCAGGTAACCAATTCGCTTCGTTCGTGTTGATGCGAACTGTTTCAAGATCATCAGAATTGAATTGATTTAGTTTAACTAAAATCACACAGCCTTCTTTGCTATAGGGCGCATGTTGACTTCCAGGAGGGTTACGCAAGTAGGTTCCAGCAGGGTAGTTACCATGTTCGTCAGAGAACACTCCTTCGAGCACTAATATTTCTTCTCCGTGAGGATGAGGATGAGTCGAAAAGTGCGAGTTTGGCTCATACTTCACTACGCTGGTGGTGTGTCCTGATTCTTTGGCTTCTCTTTCCAAAGGTTTACGCCACACGCCTTTGGAAGGGCTGGCGATCCACTTCTGTCCACCCGTTTCTATCACGATTCTTTTCGAGAAATCCATATTCAACATACTGAAATTCCGTTACTTATCTAATGATTGACTCTCAATAGTATACGTATAAAAAACATCAATTGATTCACTTGTGGATAGTCAAAATCAGGGATTGAATACGAGCTAGCAGTCGGAACCGAGTTAAATTTCTGCTTGTGTAATGATAATTGTTATATTATAACATCTCAAAATTAAATGTTATAACATAACAAAAGGAAAGAAGTAGTGAATAAGAAATTGGTTTCTCTCGCGATCGGTAGCATTTTGGCGTCCCCTGTTTTTGCCGATACATTATCGAACCCACAGATTGGTGTTGTTGTTGATGGCTACTACCAAGATGGTCAACGTCATAATTCTGAGCGCGAAGAAGGCTTTGGTCTAGGCCATACGGAATTGAACTTATCATCAAATATTGACGACAAGTTTCACGGTGCGTTGACCGCTGTTCTTGAAAGTCATGGCGAAGAGACAGAATTAGAGCTTGAAGAAGCATTCATCGAAACTTTGGCATTGCCATACGGTGTAAACGTGCGCGCGGGCCGATTCCTATCTGACTTCGGTTACCTCAACAATCAACACATGCACACTGACAGTTTCGTTGAACGCCCAATTGCTTATCGTACTTTCCTTGGTTCGCATTACTATGATGACGGTGTACGCGCAAACATCGTTCTGCCAACCGATCTTTACGTGAAGTTTGGTGTAGAAGCATTAAGCGGCAACAAGATGTCTTCTGTTGAAGATGGCTCTAAAGTTGGTGTTTACACGACAACGATGAAGCTTGGTAATGATTTCTCTGAATCTTCAAGTTGGCAGTTTGGTTTAAGCTACCTGCGTAACGAAAATGGCAAAATTAAAGAATTCGAAGATCACGACCATGGTCATGGTCACGAAGAAGAACATGACCACAGCCACGCTGCGGCTGTAACGGGTGCGAACCTATACGGCGCAGATTTTGTGTGGAAGTGGGCACCAGATGGTAACTACAAGTACAGCAACTTCACGCTATCTGCGGAATACATGTTGTTAGACGGTGTAGTAGACAGCAAATACAAGAACGATGCAGAGTCACCAGACAACCTAAGCGCATACTATGTTTCGGGCGTTTACCGCTTCAACCCAAGTTGGTCTGCAGGCCTACGCTACGGCGAAGCAGAAAGCTATGATGGCCACGCACACGGCGATCATATGCATTTCACAGCACTGAATGATAAAGAGATGGATGCGATGATCGCATGGGATTCTTCTCATTTCGGTACGATCCGTGCGCAATACACTCGCATTGATAACCAAGACAGCGAAACAGACAATGTGTTTACTCTGCAATACGTGATGACATTTGGAGCGCACGGTGCACATGCGTTCTAAACTTGCGATAAGTAAATGCAGTTTAGTGATGATGGCGGCGGGATCTGCCATCATCTCTTCGCCTGCTTTGGCTCTCAACATTTTCGTTTGTGAGCCTGAATGGAAAGCTTTTCTTGAAAGTCATGCCCCAAACGCCACCATTTACTCAGCAACCACGGCTAAGCAAGATCCGCATTATGTTCAAGCTCGTCCGTCTTTAATTGCCAAGATGCGCCAAGCTGACATGGCGATGTGCTCTGGCGCTGAGTTGGAGGTAGGTTGGTTGCCGATGCTTCAAAATAGAAGTGGCAATAGTGCTGTTCAAAATGGTGCTCAAAGCATGATTTATGCGACCGATTTCGTGCGTATGTTGGACCCTCATGAGCATGTTGACCGCAGCATGGGGGATATCCATGCGCACGGAAACCCACATGTTCAATTTGCGGCAAATGACATGATTCCATTATCTCGCAAAGTAACGGAGCGCTTAAAAGCGATTGATCCCGACAACGCGCAAAGTTACCAAGTTAATGGTATGAAGTTTCGCGCGCAGTGGCAAAAAAAGCTCAATGAATGGAATGAGAAAGGTGCGGCTTTAAAGGGTAAGCAAGTTGTCGGTTATCACGCGATGTATCGTTATTTGTACGATTGGCTCGGAATGAAGCAGATTGCCGATCTCGAACCTAAACCGGGCATTTCACCGACCACATCTCACCTGCAATCACTTACCAAGTTAGATGCCGACAGTTTTGATGCGATTGTTTACTCCTCTCATCAGGATCAGCGTCCAGCGAACTGGTTGCAGGAGCATACTGACAAACCTGTGATTCAACTGCCATTGACCGTTTCTGAGGGTGAAAGCTTGGATGAGATGTACGATCAGGTCATTGATGATTTACTGGATGTGTTAGTGCCACCCGTTCCAGTGAAGATCTAAGTCATGGCAGATTATGCATGGCTTTTACCTGCGGTTTTGTGTGGCTTAATTGCGTTAGTTGGCAACATCGTTCTGGGGCAACAAGTTCTTAATCGTCAGATCATCTTTATAGATTTGGCGGTGGCGCAAGTTGCGGCATTGGGGGCAGCACTAAGCCACTACTGGTTGAGCCAATACGCGCTGTTCTCAGGCTCATTCTTTGGTGAAATGATTGGCCCTTGGGTTATGTCTTTGATGCTTTGCGGTTTGATTGCCTTAATGGAGAAACGATACCAGCAACATTTAGAGCCCATGATTGGCAGCTTGTTTGTGGTGTCTGCATCGCTGGCGATCCTGCTGGTGAGCAAAGACCCACACGGCGGAGACTTTATTCAAGGCATTCTTAATGGGCAACTGTTATGGGCGACTTGGGCAGACGTTTGGCCTTTGGCACTCATTACCGCTGCGATGTTGCTATTGGTTTGGTTAAAACCTGCGTTTATGTGTGGTAGTGGTTTTTATCTGATCTTTGCTATCCTGATGCCCATTACGGTCAAGTTAACCGGCATTTATTTAGAATTTGCTTTGTTGGTTATTCCAGCTTTATGTGCGGCAGCATTGAAGGGAACTCGATTCTTTGTCGCCAGTATCAGCATCGGTATTGTTGGGATTTTATCGGGTATTGCCGCATCGGCTCGCTACGACTTACCAAGTGGTGCGAGTATTGTGATCACCCTGTTTATTACTGGAATGTTGTTTAATCTTTTGCTTCAACCTTTTCTGGTGAAAATAACAAAACCAGCTTTTGTAAGAGATTAAGAGACAAGTAATATTGGTCTGATGAAGTAGTATTTGAGTCATCAGATCAATACTTTTCTATCCAAGTCCTCCAATCGTGTAACTTTGCTCCTTCCAACACACTTTCTTAAGTTGAGCTTGCCATAGTCATCAAGTTGCCTTGATTAGTTCACATCCGACTCCCAGACTGTTTCTATAGTTTTTATAAGATATAAAAGACCCTGCGTATGAGAAGCGCAGCTGTAGCGCGACTAGGCATAAAAACAAAAAACGCTAGGGATACAAGCGAATTTGTACTCTCAACATTTAAGGAAGACCAAGATGAAAGACGAAAAAGTCGCCGTCGTTACAGGAGCTGCTCGCGGTATAGGGCAGGCCATTTGCGATCAATTACTCGAAGATGGATTCCACGTCGTGGGACTAGATATCTCGCCTGTGGAGTGGAGTCAGTCGCCAAACCTTTCAAGTTATCAAGTGAATCTCTGTGAGGCCGCAGCGGTAAGTGAAGTGGTCGACCGCATCGTCGCGAAACATCAACGCATTGATGTTCTGGTCAACAACGCCGGGATAACGAGAGATGCACTGCTGCCAGACATGTTAGAGCAAGACTGGGACAGCGTTATCGACGTGAACCTAAAAGCGGTGTTTTTACTCACCCAGCGCGTTGCACCTGTCATGCTAGAGCAAGGCGCAGGCAGTATTGTCAGTATTTCGTCTATCGTGGGAACGGATGGCAATATTGGTCAAAGTAATTATGGCGCGAGTAAAGGTGGCGTGATAGCGATGAGCAAAGGCTGGGCGAAAGAGTTAGCAAGAAAAGGCGCTCAAATCCGAGTCAACTGTGTTGCTCCAGGTTTTATCGCTACCGACATGACAAAGAGCTTGCCTGAAAAAGTCATTCAAATGATGGAAAGTAAAACGCCTCTGGGACGCATGGGCTCGGCGCAAGACATTGCGAATGGCGTTGCGTTTCTAGCGTCTGATAAAAGTGCGTTTATAACCGGACAAGTGCTCAAGATTGATGGTGGGTTGGTGTTATAACTCGCTAATCAAAACATCAAATAACAAACGCCCTTTACTTATGTGAAGGGCGTTTTGTTGGGTAACGTTAATTGCGCTGCTGGCGCGTTTTTGCCCCATTCCAATTTAGCTCGTTTTATCGCAACTTTCTTTATAAAATTACTGTATATGCAGACAGTGCTTGTTACAAGTCTCGACGTAATTGGTTTTAACTTTCTAGAACAACTTAACCCACAAAAATAAGGAATAAAAATGCTCGAAGAAGTTTTTAAAACCGTTAAAAATGACCTATCTGAAATACGATGATGTGATTGGTATTAGTATTAGCTTTGCTGAAAAGTAGAGATGGTGAAAGCTAAGAGCTCAGTTTCAGGTGAAGAGGCAGATGCAGAGTTTTTGCGCCTTATGGAGCTATTCCGTAAGATCGGGAATCGTAATATTTATGGCAACAACTGTACTATATTTAGACCGCCTTCAGGCTTTAGATTTACCGATGAAGTAGCTTATACTTACTATCACATGTATGAGGGTGCTCTTAAGGTATTCGAAGCTTTGAGCCTTCTAGAAGCGTTTTTTAACGCTAGTCTAGAGTACGCAGTTGGCGGTGGTCCAACGAGCATGATTCGATGGATTCTCGAAGTTGGCCGCGCTATTGCCATGCAAGAAATTGAGAACCAAATGATGTTCTGAATCCTACGCTAACTTACCTAGCAAATCAGTCATATCAAAGCCCTCTGACAACAGCATATATCTTTGGTTAACAAACTAGGAAAAAGTGGGTGTGTTAACACTAACTTTTTTAACAGGTTTCATTCAAAAGTACCTTGTAGTATTTCGGTAAGAACAACTCACCTTTTTGCCATTCTAATTGAACGTGTTGGCATCGGCCTTGGTAAAGATAGTTACCGTCGGCGTAGATTGACTTGCCTTTATCTATCACCTGATTAAGGAGCACTGCTTCTTCTATTTTATCGTCCACTCTGATTTTTGTTTGCAAGTCTCTATCATCATCTATTGCTATCGTCAGAATCCTATTTTTGGCGCTGAACTCTACAGATCTAAGATTATTAATTTTGTCTTCATCGCCACTGGTGTAAAAGTAGAACGCTACTGCAATTAAACCCAGAATAACAAATATTTTCATTTCATCCCCATAATTAATGCGTTGTATAATCAGCTATTTTAACACGTTGTTTTAGAGAGAAAAATTGATTGAAACGGCAGTCTTGTTGGAGTATTCAATAAAGAAAGATGTTTCAAAGGCCTTAGTAGAGTAAGAGAAGTTTCTTCACGTTAGGGCGTTTGACTCTAACGATCGTAAAGAGGTTGAAGACGGGGCTGCTGAAGATTACATGAAGGCAAACCAAATGGAGCCAGTAGAAGTTGCGGTATACGATGTGATTTTTCCTGTACCTACAGACAGCACAATGCCACCAACAATGCTACTAATTAGTTCAAGTTATAAGGTACTAAATAACAAGTGGCTGCATTAAATTAGCACATAACAAAGCATTTAGAGTGATTTGCAACGCGTGGCATTTTCACTATACATTGGTTTTAGTGGTTGAGGTGTTATGCGGCAGCATCAGTATTGCGTTGATCACCTCAACAGGGCGTTAAAAGCCTTTTATGTCGTTTGAACCAAGGTATCGAGATCCGCTTCGCTCTTAGTCACTTTCAAGCTTAGCCGCTGATCTTCTAGAGGTGCGTCGTCACCAAGTAGATTGGGGAAGTGAGTGATTATCATTCCCTCACGCGAACATCAAATTCCCATTCACAACCTGATATCTTCAAACTAATTCCGCTAGAACGAATAATTTAACTGTGCGCTGGTTAATGATTTTTATGTAAGTAACACAATTGAACGTGATAGAAGTAACAAATTCGCTTCCTTGCGGTAACGTTCCCGAAAATTTTATATATTATCGCCCCATTGACAAAAGTGGTAGAGACGCTCTGTATCTGAGCGCTCTGAAATTCAGGCTTTAGATGGACATTTAAAGTCACCATAAGTTTGCAATTTTTATTGGGAACGTTTGCAAATAACCTAAGTATAAATTTACGTGAGACTATGGAAATGAAACTACACACTTTGACGATGGCAGTAGCGCTTGGGCTGGTTACTGCACCTGCATTCGCAACAACAGATGTTGACGCTCTTGAAAAGCGAATTAATGAATTAGAACAGAGACTTGAACAGACAGAAAAAGTATCCACAGAAGCAAATGAGAAAGCCTCAAGCTTTGAGTTTCATGGCTACGCTCGTTCCGGGCTGCTCATTAATGATGATCTGAATGGTGCAGTGGGTACTGGTCCTTACATGACGGCAGCTGGTGCTATTGGCGCTCCAATTGGACGATTAGGGGTTGAGGATGATCATTATGTGGAAGCAAACCTTATTCACAAACGCTTTGCAGATGATGGCTCCAGCGCTTTGTTCCGAATCATGTTGGCAGATAGTACGGAAACCAATAACGAATGGACGGCGAGCGAGAGTCAATTAAACGTTCGTCAGGTATATGCTGAGCTAAACAAGTTGAGCATGTTCTCTGAATCAAGTGCGTTTGCTGACGCAACTTTTTGGGCAGGTAAACGATTTGACCGTGATAACTTTGACATTCACTTCTTTGACTCGGATATCGTTTTCTTATCTGGTACTGGTGCTGGCGTGTATGACGTCCAAATGAGCGATTCGTGGAAAGCAAACTTCTCGATCTATGGTCGTGATTTTGGTGAGATTGATAGCTCGTCAACGGATGTTGAAAACTATATCGCGACAATGAACAACCGCTTTGGTAATTGGCAATTGATGCTGAGCGGCATGACGTCTGCTGATAACAATGATCGCGTAGAAGGTGCAGCGGACAAAGGTTTACATGCGATGTTTGCCTACCATGGCGATACCTTCTTTGGCATGAGTGAAGGCTTCTCTAAAACTGGTATTTTGATGGGTGATGGACTGGGTGCGGAACTTAAAGGCATTGGTTCAAACGGTGATTTGCTAGAAGACGCAAAAGCCGTACGTTTGTTCAGTTATGGTGTAACACGCATCGGCGACAACTGGCGTGTAGCACCTGCGTTGCTAGCAGAACACAGCCAAGATCGCTTTGCTAAAAATGATGAATTCACGTGGGCATCGTTCAACATCCGCTTAGCGCAAGAGTTTACGCAAAACTTTGAGATGGTTTATGAAGGCTCATACCAATACATGGACCTAGACAATGCGATTGATAAAGCAAGTGGCAGTTTTTACAAAGCGACAATTGCACCAACGCTTAAGATGTCTACCGCAGCAGGTTTCTTTGACCGTCCGGAGCTACGTTTTGCTGTTAGCTACGTTGATTGGAGCGAAGACTTGAATGGCTACTCGATTAGCCAGGATGCGGGCGTTGCAACGATGGGTGATGGTGGTGAAGTTCTGTTTGCACTGCAAATGGAAACTTGGTTCTAAAGGGCTCTAACCGACAAAGAGTAATAAGAAAAGCGCTAACTGATTTCAGTTGGCGCTTTTTCATTAACAGGACTGACGCTCAATTGTTTTGAAGGTTAGCACCATCTTACTCATTTCAAAACTTCTGTTGGCAATTCTATCTAGCAACAGTTTCGCACCATTTTCACCTGCTTTATCAAATGCATAGTTAAATGTTGATAAGGTTGGGGTGCACACTGATGCGAGCTCATCATCACCAACTCCTAGCACTAAAACGTCTTTACCCGGTGTTAACCCGAGCTCTTGAATCGCTCTCATCGCACCGATAGCAATACGGTCTGTCGCACAGAACAAGCCATCTAGATTACGGTTCTCTGTTAAGTGTTGTTTTGCCAATGAATAGCCAGAGTCGATGGTAAAGTCACCACGAGCATGGAAGGCGAGCTCAAAACCATGGTGTTGCAGCGCTTGAACAAATCCTTCAGAGCGTTGCTTATCTACCGCGATATCGTCACCTTGTACGCCAATAAAGCCCATGGTTTGGCAACCTTTTGCAACCAGTCTATTTCCCGCTTCAAACCCTACTCGTGCGTCATCATGAATGATGCTTGGAATATTAAACATGGAACCATCTTGACCGACGAGCACAACTGGGACCGCTGAGTTTTGAATTGCTTTGACCAGCTTGGAATCGAGGTGGGTGGCGTAAAGAATGATCCCTTCAACCCGTTTTTGGTTAAAGATCTGAATATATTCTAGTTCTTTTTCGTGGGCTTGGTGAGTGCTAGCAAGTAAGACATGTTTCCCAGCTTTTTCAAGGACATCGGTTAATCCATCGACACCTTGGGATGTGGCATGAGAGGAAACCCGAGGAACGATGACACCAACCAGATTGGTCTTTTGAGATTTTAGATCTTTAGCGACTTGGTTCGGCACATAGCCACACTCCGCTACTGCTTGGCGGACCTTCTGTTTTGTCGCTTCTTTTACGCCATACTCATCGTTTATAACCCGTGACACTGTTGATTTTGATACGCCAGCCAGACGGGCGACATCATGCAGACTCGCCATTATTCCTATCCATTCTGTTTTTCGTTTTTGGGATTGTTTGCAAAGAGAAGATGAAAAGCTCTTTGATAAGTAGCGATTCTAACCTCCTATACTGCTCTTAGGGAGAGAATTTGACGATCATTCTCACATTCTTTCTGCTTTATCTTTGATCATTTGGTTTTATTGAGCAAAAATCTGTTTTGCAAACGTTCCCGAAAATTTCGCAAGCTCAGATAATAATCCAATGGGGTATGAAATGAATTATCCGGCAGTAGCAAAAGAGTTGTTAACTCTATTAGGTGGTAAAAGCAACATCACCGCACTTGCGCATTGTGCGACACGCTTACGCCTTGCCGTTGCAGATGAGCAAAAAATAGATGAACAAGCGATTGATAGCCTTGAAGGGGTAAAAGGGCAGTTCAAAGTTGCGGGTCAGTACCAAATCATTTTTGGATCAGGCATCGTAAACCAAGTTTATGCAGAAATGGCGAAGTTGACGGGGATGAGTGAAATGTCCACCAACGACGTTGCGTCTGCTGGCGCAGAGAAACAAAACATCGTTCAGCGCGCGGTGAAAGGGCTGTCTGATATTTTCGTCCCAATCATTCCAGCAATCGTCGCTGGCGGTTTGTTGATGGGTATCTATAACCTATTGACTGCTCAAGGCTTGTTTATTGATGGCAAATCTTTGATTGATGCCAACCCAGGACTGACAGACTTGGCGAACATGATCAACACGTTTGCGAACGCTCCGTTTGTTTACCTGCCTATTCTGCTGGCATTTTCAGCCAGTAAGAAGTTTGGCGGTAACCCATATTTAGGGGCGGCGTTAGGTATGTTGATGGTCCACCCAGAATTACTTAACGGGTGGGGCTTCGGGGGGGCTGCGGTATCTGGCAACATTCCGGTTTGGAATATTCTTGGCTTTGAAATTCAAAAAGTGGGCTACCAAGGTTCAGTGTTACCGGTTTTGGTATCGGCATTCATTCTTGCGAAGGTTGAGTTGGGTCTGCGCAAGGTTATTCCTTCTGTTTTAGATAACCTTTTAACGCCGCTACTTGCGATTTTCATCACGGGTTTATTGACGTTTACTGTCGTCGGTCCATTCACGCGTGATATCGGTTTCCTATTGGGTGATGGTCTGAACTGGCTATACAACACAGCTGGCTTTGTTGGTGGTGCGGTATTTGGTCTTATCTATGCTCCGTTTGTTATTACCGGTATGCATCACAGTTTCATTGCGATTGAAACGCAACTTCTTGCGGATATTGCGACAACAGGCGGCACCTTTATCTTTCCTATTGCGGCGATGTCTAACGTTTCTCAAGGTGCTGCAGCGTTGGCGGTGGGCGTGATGAGTAAAGATAAGAAGATGAAAGGTATTGCGATTCCATCGGGTGTCACGGGTTTGCTGGGTATTACAGAACCAGCCATGTTTGGTGTTAACTTAAAACTACGTTACCCATTTATTGCGGCAGTTTGCGCTGCGGCGTTATCAAGTGCGTTCATCACAATGTTTAATGTGAAAGCTCAGGCATTAGGGGCAGCTGGTCTTCCAGGCATCATTTCCATCACGCCGGATAAGATTGGTTACTACATCGCGGGTATGGTGATCGCGTTCTTGACCGCATTTGTTCTCACCATTGTTCTTGGTATGCGTGACCGCGCTAAAGTCGGTAAAAAAGCAACGGCTTAATCTGAACTCCTTAAGGGTGGAGTCCCCCAAAATCCACTTCTTTTCCTAAATGTTTGGGGTGCTAGCCAAGCACTAATGGCTTGGCTAGCCTTTTTCAATTTTTACTTGGTAGTGAAGGTGTTCAACACGTTGGACTATCAGGGCTTTAATTTTAAGGTAAGCAAGATGAATCAAGTGTGGGTAACTGGTGATGCTGTTGTCGATCTAATACCGGAATCTGAGACTTCTTTACTCAAATGTCCCGGTGGTGCACCAGCGAATGTCGCCGTAGCAATTGCTCGTCTATCTGGTAAGAGTGCGTTTTTTGGACGTGTGGGGGATGACTCATTTGGTCGCTTCATGCAATCGACGCTGGATCAAGAGGGCGTGTGCACGGAGTTTCTCGTTAAAGATCCTGAGCAAAGAACATCAACAGTGGTGGTGGATTTAGACGATCAAGGTGAGCGCAGCTTTACGTTTATGGTAAAACCGAGCGCTGATCAGTTTATGTCTGTTGAAGACATCCCAAACTTTAAGCAAGGTGACTGGCTACATGTTTGCTCGATTTCACTGGCAAATGAGCCAAGTCGAAGCAGCACATTTGAGGCGATCAAAAGAGCAAAAGCCGCTGGTGGTTTCATTAGCTTTGACCCTAACTTGCGTGATGAAGTGTGGCAAGATCAATCAGAAATCCAAGCTGTCGTGATGAAGGCTGTAGCGATGGCTGACGTGGTTAAGTTCTCTGAAGAAGAGCTTTTGTTCTTAACTGACTCAACTTCGATAGCACAGGGTTTACAACAAATAGCCGCTTTGAATATTGCTTTGGTCTTGGTGACACAAGGTGCGAAAGGCGTTTGGCGCGTCTTTGAAAGCCAGAGTGAGCTGATCACTGGTCAAGTCGTTAGTCCGATTGATACCACAGGTGCGGGTGATGCTTTTGTCGGAGGGCTACTTGCATGTCTGTCTCGGCATGCCGATTGGAAAAATCATCCTGTTGTTAGCTCTGCGATTCAATGGGCAAATGGCTGTGGTGCATTAGCGACGACGCAAAAAGGCGCAATGACCGCGCTTCCGACCCAGACAGAATTGCTGCGATTTATTGGGCAATGATCTTCAGATCCAATTTCAGTTGAGAAAAATTATGAGCTTAAACAACCGTTGGACTGTAGAGCAAAGATATCGCCGACTTGAGCAAATCCCTCAGTGTGATATCGAAGAAATGACACTTTCACGTCAGCAAGATAAAGGCTTTCCTAGTTTTCATATCGCCCCTAAATTTGGGCTGTTAAATGACCCAAATGGGCTGTGCTATTTCAATGGTGAGCACCACATCTTTTACCAGTGGACGCCTGTGGGACCAGTCCATGGAATGAAGTATTGGTATCACCTTTCTACTAAAGACTTCATCCATTTTACTGATCATGGCGTGGGTCTTCATCCTGACCAAGACTACGATTCACATGGTGTCTATTCGGGCGGCGCTTTGGTGGAAAACAACCAGGTTTTGCTATTTTTTACTGGCAACAAGCGTGACCAAAACTGGAATCGAATCCCAACACAGTGTTTTGCCACCATGGATTCAGACGGCAGCATTGAAAAGCACGGTGTAGTCATTGAGAACGAACATTACACGGAGCACTTTCGTGACCCAAAAGTTTGGAAGAAAGGCGACGACTATTTGATGGTGGTGGGTGCTCAAACCAAAACCGAGCATGGCTCAATGGCGCTCTATCAAAGCAAAGATTTGAAAACGTGGCAGCATAAAGGTCCTATCAAGACCAAGTTTTCTGACCTTGGGTACATGTGGGAGTGTCCTGATTTCTTTGAGATTAATGGTCAGTCGGTGATGTTGTTTTCGCCACAGGGCGTGAGCAGTAGTAATCCTTATGATTTCAAAAACATCTATTCTGTCGCGTATATCGTGGGTGATCAGTTGAACCTAGAGTCGATGACTTTAGAAAACCACCAAGATATTTTACAGCCAGATTATGGGTTTGATTTCTACGCCCCACAAACCTATTTAGATGAGAGTGGGCGTCGCATTCTTATTGCATGGATAGGGTTGCCAGAAATCGACACGCCATCGGTCACACACCAGTGGGCAGGAATGTTGTCTCTTCCTAGAGAACTAACGTTGAAAGATGGTTTTCTTGTTCAAACTCCACTCCCTGAGCTGAAGAGTTTGAGAAAAGAAGAGGTGGTCTTTGCACAATCCCATACACTGGAAAGCACCAGTTGTTTGATCCAATTAGACCTTGTGGGCGATGGCTTTGAACTTGAGCTGAGTAACCTCAAAGGTGACAACATCGTCTTTAGTGCGACAGAGCACGAGTTTATGCTGGACCGTCGTCACATGTCTCATTTGTACGCAGAAGAATTTGGTGGCATTCGAAAAGCACCAAGATTGGACGCTAAGCAGACGATTGATATATATATCGACAACTCTGTCATCGAGATTTTTATTAATGGTGGCAAACACACGATGACCAGTCGTTTCTTTATTGATGACCTCAATAAGGTAACGTTGAAAGGGTTGGAGCAAGCAAGGCTTTTCCCTTTGAAAGGCATCACTGGTTTGTTTGAATCAGCTAAGTAACGGTTTCGAATACATTAAAACGCCCTTCATTGATTTAGTGAAGGGCGTTTTTCTTTCTAACTATCTAACTTAACTGCCTATCACGCACGTAAGTTGTTTGAACTAAGGTGTCTAACACCACTTCGCTCTTGGTAATTCTAAAGTTTAGCGGTTGTTCTAAATCCCCAAATAGAGGTTCGCCGCCGAGTTGGGCTTACTCATTATTGTTAGCATCTCGAACCTAACTCACATTAACACAACGTTTTTCCTTATAGCGTGAAAGAAAATCCCATAACCAAAGGTTCTAATTAAGTGAAAGGTCAGGGCTTTTATTTGAAGATTCCGGCCTAATATCTTGGGTATGCCCATTTATCGAATGCGGTGGGTTACTTCATCATGCTTGCTGGCGCACTGAGTTTGCCAGTTTGATAATGCATTCAAACACAATAAGGGATAACAATGGCTAACGAATACATTCCACCAAAAGTTTGGACAAACGATAACGAAAACGGTGGCCAGTGGGCGAGCATTAACCGCCCGGACTCAGGCGCTCGTCATGAGCAAGAATTGCCTATTGGGGAACACCCATTCCAACTTTATTCCATGGGGACTCCAAACGGCCAGAAAGTAACGATCATGTTTGAAGAGCTTCTGGCGGCAGGCGTAAAAGAAGCAGAATATGATGCATACCTGATCAAGATTGGTGACGGCGACCAGTTTGGTTCTGGCTTTGTAGCTGTTAACCCAAACTCTAAAATTCCGGCATTGGTTGACCGTTCGGGTTCTGAGCCAGTGAACGTGTTTGAATCTGGCAACATCTTGTTTTATCTAGCAGAGAAGTTTGATCATTTCTTACCAAAAGAAGGCGCTAAGCGTGCTGAGGTAATGAACTGGTTATTCTGGCTGCAAGGTTCTGCGCCATACCTAGGCGGTGGTTTTGGTCACTTCTACGCGTACGCACCAGAGAAGTTCGAGTACCCAATCAACCGTTTTACAATGGAAGCAAAACGTCAGTTAGATGTATTAGACAAGCGCCTCGCAAACAATGAATTCCTAGGTGGCGATGAGTACAGTATCGCTGATATCGCAACATGGCCATGGTACGGCAACCTTGTACTGGGTCGTGCTTACGATGCGGCTGAATTCTTAGACGTAGAAAGCTATAAAAACGTTGTGCGTTGGGCGAAAGCGATTGATGAGCGAGAAGCTGTCCAGCGTGGTCGTATTGTGAATCGCTCATGGGGAGAAGAGTGGGAGCAGTTACCTGAACGTCACAGCGCAGAAGATATTGATAAGGTATTGAAGCTTAAACCATAAGCAAACTTGGCTCAGTCACTTCAAGTAAGTTTGTTTTCATCCGAACTCATACTCCAAAACTGATCAAATCCATAGCGCATCTTACTAGATGCGCTACTTTTATTTGAATTGTAACCCCGTTGAAGATTATTCAATCTATAGATGGTTCTTTGCTTCTATTTGTCGTTTTCATATTCAACAAGCCCTCTGTATTTCTATTAACTATTAGCTGATGACATTCTAAAAATTTATACTTTAGATAACCTTAAATTTATAACTTAATTTTATATCTAATATAAATAAACTTAATGATAATTAATCTTTGACATAACCTTTTATTTTGTGTGGAATGTGCGGGTTAATCTATTTAAATCAAAATTTATAGATAAATAAAATTTAAATAATTTACTGAATTCTACATCTAGCTTTGAGCAATGTTTAATTACAACTGCTTATACCATGAAAGAGGATATGTATAATGTCGTCGTTTGAGTCGTACTGGGTTGGGGTACGTGAAAGAATTGCTATACAAACTGAAGGTAACCGAAATTTAAAGTCTTTAGTGATAAAAAAGCAGAGAGTGAACTTAAATAACAGTGGCTTATCTTTTCGCGCTAAAGCCGGATGCCTTATCCCTCATTGTTACACTCAGTTTACTGATGACGATACAAACTCAAAGGCATCGAAAAAAGCCTCCCTTAGTTTTAAGAAAGGGAAATTATACTTTTCTCCTGTTTAGTAATAGATAATATTTAGGTTATATATAAATTAAATTTTTATTTTTATCTGAAATTCTGACAATAAATTATTATGTTGTTATGACCGAGATGAAGTATTAATTAGTAAATTATTAGTTCGGATTATTAGTTGAATTGTAGATTTTCTTAGTTGCCCCTAGTTAGATAGTGATAAAATTTTTAGCTATCTGTTCCCGTACAAGCTTAGTTTTAGATCTGGCTTGTACGGTTTTTTCTCTTAACACTAATTACATCGCATAACGGCATGATTTCTCGCCTCTTGTCTCATCTTTCTAGACGAAAGCTCTACCTACCTCTCATTATTCTCGACAAACATTGAGTAAAAGTAACTAATCGTAACAAGGTGGCTGTAACTGAGCGCCGTTTCAATATACTCGCTCTTTACCTAGGTAACCCTGCGCTTTGAATTCATTCGGGTACCGTTTGTAAGCCTTAAATGCTACTAAGATAAGATGTCATGATGAGAAAAAGTACTATATTAAACACAGTGTTAATTACAGGGTTCGCTGCTGTATCTTCGTTGGCTTATGCAGCACCAACGGTTGTGCCAAATGCACCGGAACTCAGTTCTCGTGGCTATGTTTTGATGGACTTTCACACTGGGAAAGTGCTGGTTGAACGTGATGCACATAAACGGCTAAATCCTGCGAGCTTAACGAAGTTAATGACGGCTTATGTGGCTGGTCAAGAAATTAACGCAGGTAATATTACTTTGGATGATGAGGTCGTCATTAGCCGAAATGCTTGGGCAAAAAACTTCCCAGATTCCTCAAAGATGTTTATTGAAGTCAATACTTCCGTTTCTCTATCTGACTTATACCGTGGCCTGGTTGTTCAATCAGGTAATGATGCTAGTGTGGCCATTGCTGAACATGTCGCAGGTAGTGAATCAGGGTTTGTAAGCTTGATGAATAGTTGGGCTGCTAAGCTTGAATTAACTAACACGGCTTTCACCAACCCTCATGGTCTAGACAGTGACGGTTTATATTCAACACCTTATGACATTGCCAAGTTGGGTCAGGCTATTATTCGTGACTTACCTGACATCTACCCACTGTATAGCGAAACCTCGTTTACCTACAACGGTATTACGCAATATAACCGCAATGGCTTGCTTCGTGATCGCAGTATGAATGTTGATGGCATGAAAACTGGTTATACGAGCGGTGCTGGTTATAGTCTAGCGACTTCAGCGACTCAAGGTGATATGCGTTTGATTGCTGTTGTAATGGGAGCGAAAAGTGAGAATATCCGTGAATCCGAAAGCAAGCAATTGTTAAGTTATGGCTTCCGCTTTTACGATACGGTAATGCCAACCGAGGCAGGAACGGAAGTTGCGAACGCTCGAATTTGGATGGGCGAACAAGATGAGCTTAAAGTAGGCGTTGCCAATGACGTTTATCTCACTTTACCAAAAGGGGATGTGAAAAAGCTACAAGCTGAAGTTGAATATAATGGCGATTTGGTAGCGCCAATTTCTGAGCAACAAGTGGTTGGTAAAGTGCTTTACAAAGTCGAAGGTAAAGTTGTGAATGAAGCCGAACTTGTAGCGTTGGAATCGGTGGAAGAAGGCAGCTTATTCAAGCGAATTTTAGACTGGTTTAAGCAATTGGTCGCGAGTTGGCTCTAAAAAACAGCTAACTTCTGCCATTATCACTCTATCTTGTTATTGTTCTATTAAATCAATTTACTAAGGCGGCCAACGTGGTCGCCTTACTTTTTTGGAATACTCGTTGCGCTAAAACATCGAATCTTCTCGTGTGGGTCTATTTTCGCCTAATTAGAAGCGTTTTTGTGTTTTTGAGTGCGAGAAAAAAGAAACTAGAACAAAAATGGAGTGACACGTGCACAAGATTTTATCTTTGACATTGATTTTATCGCTCATGGGCTGCGCTATGCCTTACCAGCAGCAGGTCGATAGTGGCCAATGTGTTGGAGTAATGACCTCTCAGGATGCGTATGGTTATTTAAACCCAAACCATTACACGATGCAGGTACTCGCGCTAAAGCAAGAAAAAGATGTGAAAGATTACATTCGTTATATCGATCCTAAGCATCCGGTTTGGGTTAACTGGAAAAACAGCCGAGGCACGCGTTGGTATACGGTAACTGTTGGCGATTTTAAAACGAAACAGGATGCCTACAATGCGCTTTCTTCACTGCCGAGCCGCGTAAAGCAGTCATCCCCATTTGTGCTGACTTTTGCGGAAATGCAGCGTAAGCAACAAACGAGTGTTGTGAGAATGCGTTAGCCAACAAAAAACGGAAGCAATGGCTTCCGTTTTTTGTATCTAAGGGTAAGCTTAAAGCGCCGCTAAAATCGTTTCTGCTTTGCTTGCTTCAAACTCTTTTGGTTCTTCAACGTTAAGTTTGGTCACAATGCCGTTTTCAATGATCATAGCGTAGCGTTGTGAGCGAATACCACCAAAGCCGCCGGTATCCATTTCAAGACCTAATGCTTTAGTAAAGCTTGCGTCGCCATCACCCAACATCAGGATTTCTGAAGCGTTTTGAGCTTCGCCCCAAGCTTGCATCACAAATGCATCGTTTACAGAAACACACGCAATTAAATCAACACCTTTTGCCTTCAACTCGTCGGCTAATACCACATAGCCTGGTAGGTGAGCTTCCGAGCACGTTGGGGTGAATGCGCCAGGTACAGCGAAGAGTACGACTTTCTTGTTTGCAAACAGCTCAGTCACGTCGTGGTTAACCATACCATCGGCAGTCAATTCGCTTAGAGTCGCAACTGGTAGAGCTTGGCCTTGTTGAATCATGATTTTATTCCTTTTTGTGTGCTAGTTTAGCTTTCTCAGTCTAGCGCTTATAAATGCGGTTAACCACAGAGCTTTTGTAAGGTTTTAGCACCTAAGTGTTTGACCCAAGATGTAGCACTGATGGCTTTATTACAACGCTTCATGCTGACTTACGTATTGACTAACGAGATGGCGATACTTCGCTTTCAACTCATTATCGATGAAGCTAGCATCAATCGCATTCATTGTGAATTGAGCTAGTTCATTCTTACTCATTGGGTGTGCGTTGTTGACGGCTAAAAAGTTATCTGTCATGTAACCACCAAAGTATACCGGATCGTCCGAATTAATTGTCACAGCGACCCCTTTGCGCAGTAGCTCGACAATATTGTGATCGTTCATATCGTCAAATACACACAATTTAAGGTTCGATAATGGACATACCGTCAGTGGCATTTTGCTTTCAATTAACGACTCGACTAATGCTTCATCCTCAACACAGCGAACACCATGATCCACGCGGCTGACGTGAAGCATTTCAATTGCATCGGTAATGTTTTGTGCGGGGCCTTCTTCACCTGCGTGAGCAACAGTCAGTAAGCCTGCTTCTACCGCTTGTTTAAATACTCGTTTGAACTTAGCTGGTGGATGGCCTTGTTCTGAAGAATCTAGACCGACACCGATGATCTTATCACGGTGTTTCAGAACGGCTTGCAGAGTCTCCATAGCGCTTTCTTCTGAAAGGTGACGGAGGAAACACGCAATGATTTGTGAAGTAATGCCGAGCTTCTCGTGCCCATCTTGTAGTGCGCGGGCGATCCCGTGGATAACGGTGTCAAAGTCAATACCGCGCTCTGTATGCGTTTGTGGGTCAAAAAAGATTTCGGTATGAATAACGTTATCCGCTTTACAGTGCAGTAAGTATTCCCAAGTGAGATCGTAAAAGTCTTGCTCTGTACGCAAAACATCCGCCCCTTGGTAATAAAGGTCAAGGAATGACTGTAAGTCTTCGAACTGATACGCGCTGCGTAGTTCACTCGGAGAAGAGTAAGGAATGTCGATGCCGTTTCGTTGTGCTAACTTGAAGAGAAGTTCTGGCTCAAGTGAACCTTCGATATGTAAGTGCAGCTCTACTTTTGGAAGACCTTGAATAAATGCGTTCATATTCCACCTTATGTGTATTGTGGATGCAGTTACTCTAAGAATAGGTATAGATAAGAATAAATCGAACGCTATCACAAAGAGTAAGACCCACGATGATCTCAACTCTTCGTAATCAGCACTTTGCGGGAACTGGTAGAGACCCCCAAACCATATCATTGGGGTTATACGAAGCAAACGAGGCGATTATACGCAAAATTCTCAATTTGGCTATACGCAAATAACCTAGTTGTCAGTAGTCGAAGGGTTTTTCTAAGAAAAGTAACTGGCAACCGTATAAGTCACTTGGGTATAGAGGAGCAAATTGGTTTTTGGGCGTGCACGAGGCTTATCGTGTTGTTAGAAGTGAGGAAAAAGAGTGAGGCTTCGTTTGAGCAAAGGTAGGTGGCGGTACCTTGCACAACGATGGAGCAGAGAGAGAATTGAGAGAGTCAAGGATAGCTTATAGATCAAATAACTTGTCAAATTCTCTTTGTTCCATAATGTCTTCTATACGGCGTCGCGTTTTTTGTTTTACCGCCGCCGCGTTTTGCTCAGACTCTTTCTTGTCTTTTTCTGCTTGCTTCTTACTTTTTCTAGCCATTGGATACCTTCCAAATTAGTTGCATCATTCATTAATGCATGAAAACTGAATTAGTTAACAGTAAAACTTCCTAACTTTGAACCTGAATCACAGAGAATAGTTCCAGATTGCGTTTTCTCACAATATTCAAAATCGATCATGTAACTATGAGAATGAAGCTTAGGTAATACGTGCCTTCGTAAAATATCACCATTTAATTGATGTATTTTAGCGTTCCAAGAGGTGTGAGGTTGTTCTAGATTAAATTCAATTTCTAACATTTATTCTCCTGTTTCTTAGTGATTTTGTCTTTGTTAAGTAATTGATACCAATGCCTTTGACGGCCTGTTCTTTTTGAGGACATGATTTTTCCTATAAATAATAAATTAAGCAGTACTATCCTATTTATTTTAGGTAGCACAAAGCAATGCCTGATATTAGGCTGAGTGATTAATGTGAGAATATTTTTGAAGGAGAGAGGTTTGGTGCAGCATGGGGATGCTACACCAAGAAAAGCAGTCTTATAGAGGAGTTACTTCAGTCGCTTGAGGACCTTTTTTACCTTGCTCTACGTTGAAGCTTACTTTCTGACCTTCAGTCAGTGTTTTGAAACCGTCAGAAACGATAGCGTTGAAGTGTACGAATACATCTTGACCACCGTTGTCTTGAGATAGGAAGCCAAAGCCTTTAGTTTCGTTAAACCATTTTACTGAGCCGTTTACTTTAGACATAAAAATACCTTTGAATTAAACATTAAAATTTGAATTTGTTTTGTGGATCTTTTCTAAGCTATTGAATGTTCAATCAAGAGGAAGTTGTACGCAGGTGTCTGAATTGGGGGATTCAAGATTTTACTGAGAGGAAACTTAAACTAAATGTTGCATTAACAGCTCTCTTCTAAGAGCCAAGGCCTACTATACACCTTGTTTAGGAAATAGCTACACTTATTTTTAAATATATGTCGATAGCTTGGATAAGTGTGCTGTTCGAAAAATTTGAATAAGTAGCTCAAATAGCAAGGCTCATGATTATTTTTCTTCAATCTAAAATAGAACCATATCGATAGCCATGGCTGAACATGCGGTTTGCAAGCAGCCACAAAGGTAAACGAGGAGAAATAGTATGAGCACATTCAGAGAAATTCGTCAGCTTATTCAATCACAACCCACTGCTGATGGTGACGGAGTGAAAATTCGTCGAGTAGCAGGGTTTAATAATGAGAGTTTTTCTCCATTTTTGATGATGGATGAACTTAAGTCTGACGACCGTGCTGATTATGTGGGTGGCTTTCCTCCTCATCCTCATCGCGGCATCGAGACGCTTACTTATATGTTGAAAGGTCATTTCCAGCATCGTGACCATATGGATAATGTTGGTGAGCTTCGTTCTGGTGGCGCTCAATGGATGGCGGCAGGAAGAGGCGTCATTCATAGTGAGATGCCTATTATGCAGGAAGGTGAATTGCATGGTTTCCAAATTTGGATAAACCAGCCTGCGAAAAATAAGATGGCACCGGCTCAATATCATGACTTTCAACCTGAAACGATAACGGAATTCGAAACTCAAAGCTCGGGCGTTGTGCGCTTGATTGCTGGTCATCTGACTATAAACAACGAACGTATTCAGGGGCCTCTAACAGAAACAGGTGTTGCTGCCACGGTGGCCGATTGGAGAGCGATGGTTGGCCACGCTTTGAATTTGACCACGGAGCAAGACCACAACATGATGATCTACGTTTATAAAGGTCGTGTTCAGTTAAAAGATCGTGAGATCAATCAAGGCGAAATGGCGATTCTATCGAAAGGTGAATGGGTTGAATTACAAGCCGAAAAGGAGAGTGGTGCTCTGATTTTTATTGGCGAACCAATCAATGAACCAGTGGTTCACTATGGCCCTTTTGTAATGAATAGCATGGAAGAAATAGAACAAGCAATCCAAGACTACAATTCAGGATTGTTTGAAACCTACTAGCGTCAACATCCTAACTCCCTTTTCTGTGAGTAGCGCAGTTATCAACAGTTTTGAGCCTGACTATTGGGCTCGACCAGAAGCAAATACGATAATCCACTGCCATCGAATTTGCGTTAGCCACGTCTAATCCACGTGGCTTTTTTCTACTTCTGATTCCATCGCATGATGGCTTCTTTTCCTGCTTCAATACCTAACTCATAAGCTTGGCGCAATGGTACTGGCGAGCGACTCAATCGTTTTAATTTAAATGATTCGGGAGGACAAACTTGGATGATTTCGACTCCCGATGGTGGATTGTCGATCAGTGCTAAAGTTTGATTGTAGCGAACTTCACGCGTCAACATCGGCTCAATTAATCCTGGCGTTTCTTTCAACATCCGTTTGGTTAGTGCGCTGAACTTTCCTTTCGGCTTTTGATAGCTAGAGGGTTGACTGCGTAAAACCATAATCTTTTTGGCTCCCCGCTTTATTGCTTCTGCGACAGGAAGTGCATCAGAAACCCCACCATCAACGTATCGGGTGCCGTTCAGTAAGACACCATTTCGGTAAAGTAATGGAAGCGCGCTGCTGGCTTTCATTGTTTCTGCGAGCTCGTCGACATTAGGAGTATGGTACTCGGCTTGGCCATTGTCTTGACGTGTTACGCCTAAAAAGAAAGGTCTCGAATCCGCTTTTAGTACGGACTTGTCGATGCCAAGCTCTTTGAGAGTGACGTTCCACATCCAATCTAAGTTCATCATATCGCCGCCACGTAGAATCTGAGATGGTGAGATGAATTCTTTCCTTAAACTGTAATCGAGATAGATTTTTAAGTTGCGCCCGGGCATTTTAGCTAAATACGCCGCCAAGTTACTTGCGCCCGCCGATACGCCCCAAAAGCTATCAAATGGAGAGAACTCGTTAGCGAGAAAATGATCGAGTATGCCGCAAGAAAATACACCTCGCATCGCCCCACCTTCGACAATCAACGCACGCTCTCCTACTTGTTCCATCACTGTGTTCCATTCTTTACCTATTGGATGAATAGAATGCAGCTTAACGCATAACGGTTTTATACCCAAGTGGTCCTAAGTGCTAGGGCATCTCCTTAAGTAAAAGAAAAGGGCATCGATGGATGCCCTTTTTATATTAAGCCTAGAGAGTTACAGGTTATTGAGCAGCTCATTTAGTGAAAGCGCACTGAATAAATATGTTACTCCCACACAGAAAGCGGCGCCTGTAATTCCAATACTGATCGTTGTTGTAATTAAAAGAAGTGTCATCTTAGACATACAAGATCAAACTCCTTTTTTATATTTAAGTGGGGCGTTGTGCGTCTGGTTATCGTTTGGAATCATAATGCAAGCGCCCTAAGTTTATTGTTCTAATAAAAGTGATGATCACTTGTCAAAAAAGCAGATAAATAGCACCCAAACTGTTGTTAATGCGAGCAGCGGAGTGAATACTTTCTGTATAGAGGCGCCATCGGTTAGGTTGTAGATTTTGATGGATTCGTTATAGAACGCCCGCTTGAACGCCTTAAAAGAAATATCATTTTTCACATGAGATTGTTCATAGTGTAGGTGTGCTGCGTCTGATAGTTGGTATTCTAAGTCTTGGAGTTCGTACTCTTTGTTAAGAAATGCCTCCCAAGCCGAAAGACGGGCTATCGTTTTTGGAGATTGATTACCCTTTAACTTCTCTAGACGTTTGGCATAAGCAGCTTGATATTTATCCACGGTGTATTCCTGTCTGAATAGACGTTGAGTTAGAACATTTGTAAAAAGAAAAACGAGCAAAAAAGGGGCTTTACGTTCTATGTCTGTGATAAATGCTAAGGAGCTCAATGGTCTATTTCTCTGATGTCGCGAATAATATTGATTGAACTTAAATGCGACAAACAAAATAATTTACTCAAGATAACAACGAATATTTGTTGCCTTTTAAAGAAAAGCGATAGTGATGCGAAGTGGTGGCTTTGATCGGGAAGAAACCCGCTTTCGTAACGGCTTACGTTTATTGAGAAAAAGTAAACGCTGGAACTATCGCTGGATTGGTGTGAGTTATTTATCGTCAAAAATCATTAATATCAACTATGCTTATAGTTCGACTTTTCGTAAATAAACTCAATTTAGAGGAGCGGAAATAATACTGATTTTTGAGCGTGGGTGAGCTTGGAGGGTTAAGCTAATCCATTGATTAATAAAAAAGTAAAGTAGTACAGAGCTAGGGTGAACTTCAACTTAAAGGTGACGGTATGGATATACAATCAATCATTATTGAATATGCGATAGCGATAATAGGCTTACTTTTGACGGGAGTTGCCCTCTGAGCAATACTGCCCAGAGGATAGAAAGTATATTGGCTGTTTGTTAGCGGTTGATATTGTACCGAGCCATTGCAGCTTCTTCTGACGACACAACCGTTTTACCAATTGGTGCGAGTGAAATAACCGCAAGCTTCAGGTGTTGGAGTGCAAACGGAATACCAATGATGGTTACAAAACACGCTGCGGCGGAAAGTACGTGACCGATTGCTAACCAAAGACCTGCAAAGACAAACCAAAGGACGTTGCCGATAACGCCTAGAGGGCTCGTACCAATGTCCATTTCATTGGTCAATTCATCGCGTGAAATGGCTTCTTTTCCGAATGGGAAAAAGGAAAAATTACCCATAACGATACACGCACGCCCCCAAGGTATTCCGATGATGCTAATAAAGGCTAAGATACCGAAAAACCACCATAGCAACCCCATAAATACGCCACCAAATACAAACCAAATGATGTTACCGAGTGTTCTCATTCTATTTCCTTTACTCTTGAATATGACGATGCAGGTTCCTGAGGGTATCGTAATGTAAAACTAGAACCACTCCGTTAATAAACGTGATCCGTTCCCTCATTCACTTGCTTGATAGAATAGCCGCATAAGTATTAACAGAGAATGAATGACTCCCTGAAGCTACGTTTGTTTTAGTATAGAGCGTAATACTCGATTAAGCATATAGCCAAGAATTAAGCTACCTAGAGGTAACTTTCTCGATATATTGACAAATTTGCTCTGCTAACTGATGGCTAGCAATGTTGCGTTTCACTACTTCACTGGCGATTTTCCCAGATTCAACGACGTTAAACCAGTCGAGCAACATCGCATGGAAACCTTTGCTCGTCAGCATTGGCGTCCAATCTTTCAAATTGATTTTTTGCTCTTGGTTCGCTTGCCATCGTTTCCCTTCAACGAAGGAGTCGAACTCCATTGCTTTGTTTGCATAACAAGCTTGAACGCGTTCCATAGTCATACCGAAGTGACGATTCATCGAAGCGTGGAGTAAAGTATCTCCGTGTTGCCACTGAATATCTAAACGCGCCAATTGGTCACCCTCAAGTTGATGCGTTATGTAAGCCTCTTTTAAATCGGTCTTGGCTGTCACGTTAATACTGTCTAATGGGTGAATAAAATCATCAAATATAAAGGTACGAATATCGCCTGGTAGTTGGTGACGGTTCTTTTCCCAGCGTAGCGATTTTAGGTCAGAAATGTTGCCTTGCTGTACTTCTGGCATGTGTTGGTTGTAAAGCGGAATATGACGTCGGTTGAAGCCCACATAAAGTGGTTTTTTTTCTTTTTCGGCAATATCGTACAGTTTTTCCACGTCATCAGCGTTGTCCGCTAATGGTTTGTCGACAAAGGTTGGGATTCCATTCTGCAAAAAGAATGCTGCGATTTGAGGATGTACGCTTGTTGCCGCATGAATCATGACAGCATCTACGCCAAAGTGCAGAAGCTGCTGGTAGTCTTGACAGGTCTCTGAGATTCGATATTGCTTAGCCAGACTCTCAAGTGCATTTGCGTTGCGGGTACAAAATACAAGTTCGATATTTGGAAGCTGAGTGATAACGGGAAGGTATGCTTTCTGAGCAATATCTCCTAAACCAATAATACCAATTTTCATCCTAGTCCTTATTTCGATGTATGGATGGCAGGTTGTAGTATAACGCTTGGCAAGGTGATGAGTTTAAATGCCTTGTTAGAAAAGAGACTGACTCACATTTTGAGTCAGGCTTTATTGGTCCACTTAGGAAGTCGTGCGGCAGTCTTTGAATATATCTAACTTGCCGTCGTAAGTTTGGGTTTGTACATCCATAACGCCTAATAAAGAGTGGAACACGTTATCATGTGAGTACTGGCCTGCCTTTTGCGCTTCATTCGACAAACAGTCGGTGTTGATTTTTTTCGCTTGTTTAAAGCCGGAAGATAACCACATGAGCAAAGGAACACGTTTTTGGAAGTCTGGGGCAAGGCCGTAAGGCATGCCATGTAAGAACAATCCGTTTTCGCCTAGCGATTCCCCATGATCCGATACGTAAATGAGAGCGGTATTATATTGAGACTCTAATGCTTTGAGTTTGTTGATGGTTTCTGCCAACACAAGATCAGTGTAGCGTATCGTATTGTCGTAAGTATTCACGATTTGTTCGACGCTACAGTTTTCTATATCTGCACGTGGGCAGTCTGGTTTGAAAAACGCTTTGTCTCTAGGATAACGCTGGAAGTAGGTAGGACCATGGCTTCCTATAAGATGCATGGCGACAACGCGATTGCCGTGCATATCCGCAACTTCTTGATCAAAGTGATCTAACAGCGCCATATCGTAACAGGTTTGACCGTTACACAGAGGACTTGCTTGCTTTCGGTTCACTTCAATTTTCTTGATCTTGTGGGCGACTTCTTTGTCTCCGCCATCATTTTCTTTCCAGATGAGGTCCACTCCAGCGCGCTGCATGATGTCGAGAGCATTGTCTTGGTTATCTGCCTTGGTCCGTTCAAACTCGCTTCGCGTGAGCTGAGAAAACATGCAAGGCACAGATACTGCAGTTGCAGTGCCACAAGACGCAACCTCTTGAAATGAAATCACATCCAGCTTACTGGTGTAAGGGTTTGTCTCTCGCTTATAGCCATTGAGTTGGTAGTTTTGCGTTCGAGCGGTTTCTCCGACAACAAACACCAGTAGTGTCGGCTTGTTCTGTGCTTGCTTTACTGCGCTATCTGACTGCTTTGCATCGATGCCAATCTCGCGATACTGCTCTGGCGTGGTGAAGTATTTCTCCTTTACATACCCAGTCGCGCTGTAAACGAATTGAGTGGGAATAATGATTTTTTTCAGATAGCTGTTATTGCGACCGACAGATGCATAGTCTTGGTAGTAAACACTGGCAATAACAGCAATTACTGCAAGAGATGACAACATCGACACCAACTTCGTGAGAGAAAAATACAGCAATTGGTGGCGCTGAGACTGCAACTTGACCTTATAGACAATCATCGCAGGGACGCCCCCCATAAGTAGCGTCCAGATTACAGAATAAGTACTCAGGTAAGAGCTTGCCTCGCTCGAATCGGTTTCAGCAATATTAGCAATCATTCCAGAATCGAAAAGCGTGCCATAGTTGTAACTTGCGTAGCTCACCATACTCGAAATTATGAGCAAAATAATAAAGAATGGCTTTCCAACCCAAGGCCAACTAAATAAGTTAAAAAGGAAATTGAGCGCGGCAAGAAAGAAAATGGGTATCGTAATAATAAAACCAATTTTGACATTATCTAGGCTTGAAAAAATACCATTCAGCTCTTTGTAAATAGGAATGTTTACAACCAGCGCGAAATAGAGTGCCAACAAGAAAGTAAAGGTAACGTACGAGATACCTTTTTGTTGCAAATTATGTGTCTTCATAAGTAAATGTCTTGAATCAAAATCAGAGCAAGAACGAAGCCCAAACAAAAAGGGCAAGAGTGAGCGCAACAAATACTGCAGCCGAGCCGATATCTTTGGCTCTACCACTGAGCTCGTGCCAGTCATCGCTAACACGGTCGACAACCGCTTCTACGGCGGAATTAATAAGTTCGACGATCAGGACCAATAACAGGCTACTGATCATCAGTACTCTTTCAAATGTGGTGACTGGAAGGAAAAAAGCACAGACGGAAAGCACTAAGGCTAGAGTCAGTTCTTGTCTGAAGGCGGCTTCGTATTTCCATGCGGCTTTCAATCCCTGAAATGAATAGCCGGTCGCATCCATGACACGGCGTAGACCTGTTTTTCCTGGCTTCAAAATATGACCTTACTACAGCTTAATAATTTAAATTGTGCATCTATCCAAACGATGAAAAGAGACTAATCGTTCTTGCGTGAAACATTTGTGAATGGCATTCATCACACAACGATATAGGGTTTGAATAAGAAAAAAGAGTTGAATTAATCAAGGTCGTAGACGGTATAGCCTTTATTCTGAAGGCATTTTCGCAGTACGAGAGATTGTGTCTTGGTGGAGTCATTGCTTCCACTCAACGCTCCGGCCCCAGCCCCTACAGCACCGCCTGCAGCAGCACCTACAGCAGCCCCACCTATCCCGCTTTCTAGCGCTCCAGCTGCTGCCCCAATTAGTGCACCTGTAACAGCACCATTAGCGGCTTCAGATTTAGCAGCTTCCGCTTTGTCTACGTTATCCGCATACCCTTGGCAATAAAGAAAATCTTGTTCATATTTAGCAGGATCAACATTGGTCATGTCGACAACAGGCTTTTGATTATAAGTACAAGCGGTAAGAGTAGAGGCAAGCGTCATAACCAGAATAAAAGGTTTGTACATGAGTATTATCCATTTGTTCTGTGAATTTATGGATTAAATGTACACTGTTTTATTGTTGGGCTCTGTCGCTGGAGTGTATTGAAGTGTCGTCTTCTGTAAAGGAGGAAAGACGTTAGCTTAACTGTCTGATTTTGGAAGACGAAGTGTGAAGCAAGCACCACCAAGTGGGCTATGAGAAATCGAAACCTCACCATGTTGAAGTTCCATTATCTGCCTGACGATCGCCAAACCGAGCCCAAATCCACTCGTGTTTTTGTTTCGGGACTCATCCGCGCTATAAAATGCTTCAAAAAGGTGAGGCCAATGCTGCTCTTCTATACCTATACCATCATCATGTACATGGATTAAACAGCTTTGCTGATCACTTTTTATCTCAACCATAATTTGAGTATTTGCGTATCGCATTGCATTGCGTAGCAGATTATCCAAGGCACGCTTTAGCAGTTTTGGATCGGCGAATGCGCGCGCGTTTTCAGAGTTTGTTTCATTGACTGAGATAGATAATTTGGTCTCTTTTTGCCATCTCTGTTTTAACTCACTAACTAACTTGGCGAGTGCTACGTTTTCTGTTTGCAACGCCGTATCTGGGCGTTCCATTTTGGCGTAATAAAGCAACTCTTCAACCATGTCTTCCATCTCGTCAATGTCCTCGACGATACTACGTACATGCTTTTTCTGTTGTTCGGTTAATGTAGAGTCCGATAACAAGTCAGCTTGCCACTGTAAACGAAAAATAGGAGTGCGTAATTCATGCGCAACTGCATTGGTCAGCATTTTATTGCTAGTGATCAGGCGAGAAACTTTGTCAGCCATCGTATTAAAGCTTTTGTTCAGCGTTCCAACGGACTTGGCACTTGAGGTGCTTGCTCGTGCTTTGAAGTTGCCTGAAGCAAACTCTACCGTGACTCTTTCTAACTCACGAATTCGACGACTCAAAAACCAGATCAGCAGTATGCAATACAGAGCAAATCCGGCTAAAAAGAATAACCATACAATGTTGTCATCAAAGTTAATCGCCTGAATAACTGAGCTATCCGGATCATCGATCATTTTGAAAATAGGGGTGTCCGCATCTAGGCGGAACCATATATCCCTTTCTTCGTCGTAAGCAACGTTAACAGAGGTGTCACTTTCAAATGCTTTTCTGATGTCCTCTGGAAGTTCTTCGAGCGTATGAGGAATCAACAAGCGATGGCTGGACGTGGCAAATTGCTCAAGCTGTTGTTGAGTGTATTCTAGTCCGTGCTCTTCGTAGATAGGATAGATCAGATCGTGGAAAGCTTGGCCTTCTTGCTCTTGTAGCAGGTAATCGTAATCTGTGTTGATCTCATAGACTAAGAATTCGTAACCCCACAAACTCACCATAAATAGAATGATAAGACCGACAAAGCTTTCCAGATAAATCCGTCTCATTATTCATTCCATGCGTCAGGCATAAATAGGTAGCCTTTGCCGCGAACCGTAATAATTTTTTGTGGAGAGCAAGAGGCATCGCCTAATTTTTTTCTCAATGTCACAATACGGTTGTCAATGGTGCGATCTGTACCGTCGTACTCAATACCACGTAGTGTTTTCGTTAACCACTCACGTGAGAGTGTTTTTTCTGCGTGTGTTGCGAGAACCCATAATAAATCGAACTCACCGTCAGTCAGCGCAATTTCTTCCTGGTTCATGACGCATGATTTACGTAATCGGTTTAAACACAGCACTCCAACTTGTAGACCGTTTTTGGACTCGGTAGAGGCTGCCTCTTTTCTTCTCAATAGCATGCGAATGCGTGCCAGCAGCACGCGAGGTTTGATTGGCTTGGTAACAAAGTCATCGGCGCCAATTTCTAATGCGGCGACGTGATCGAAGTCGTCATCACTCGCTGTCAGCATCAACACTTTGCCTTTGTAGCATTCACGGATTTGACGACATACGCTCAGGCCGTCTTGTCCAGGTAGCATCAAATCTAACAAAACCACGTCTGGCTGTGTGTCAATAATCGCTTCGGGTGCGTCTGTCCCGTTGT
Organism: Vibrio sp. RM-41-2B; assembly: GCF_024744415.1. NCBI lineage: Bacteria > Pseudomonadati > Pseudomonadota > Gammaproteobacteria > Vibrionales > Vibrionaceae > Vibrio > Vibrio sp. RM-41-2B. The sequence goes on from NZ_JAMQWD010000005.1 coordinate 300,167, forward strand.
CGATACATTTGACCTGGAAACCTTGTTCAACAAAATACTCTCCCAGCATAGCTTGTAATTTGGGATCGTCTTCCACGATGATTAAAGATGGTTTGACTTGTTGTGCGTTCATTTGAGTGATGTATACAATATTTAATATCACTGGAACTTAAACAAATTTACGAATTATTTCAAATAAAGCTTTCTCAGAATAAGGTTATCGGATGAGTTGATTCGATAAATACCCCAAGTAATGATTCAAACTTAATCATTAATCACATTATGAAGAGGCTAAAAAAGGCGCAACTGCTGCGCCTTAATATGGAATATTAGAGTGAACTTACGTTTTATTCGGTGGTGCACACGACGCTGTTGTCGCTGCCAAAAGCATTGGGAACATAAGCGTCGGCTTGAGGATCGTTTTCCCACTTTGCATCATTGAGCAAGTAGCGGAACTGAACATTCTGCTCTTTAGGTAAGCGCGTTTTAAATTTAAATTGACGGCTTTTCTTCACTAATTTCATCGGTTCTGGCTGCCAGTTGTTAAAATCCCCAGCAATATGGATGGAGTCCCACTGGTCTTTATCTAGCTCGAACGTGACTTCAACTTCATCTTTTGTCTTAAAGAATCTCTTTTTAAGCATTGATCTTTCCTTGTTCGTACAAAAACTGCTCTAACTATTACTCGTGTTTCATAACGATTTCAAGTTTTATCGAATTGTCGCTGGTATCAGGTGAAGAACTATCTGAATGATGAATAGCTTAATCGCTATGAGTTCATGTGAGGGGGGAGCGGTATTGAGAAGCCTCAAGGATATAGAACCGTTAACGTACCAAGTTTTTAGGTGAGGCGGAACTCAGAGTCCGTATCTTGAAGTCAAATCGTTATCATGTATTATCTTAAATCACCATTTTTGTTGATGTAGCTATGTTGAAGTTTAACCGTACATTGTTGACCGCGATAGTTTGTTTAGCCGCTATGCTTTTGAGCAGTGTCGCTCCTATGGCGAAGGCTTCAGCCCCGGTGAAAACAATTGAAGTACGCGATATTATTGTTCAACAGGCTGCTCTGCACAAACAACTTGGTGTCAATGACGACTGTGTAGAATCACATCACGATGAGTCAACCATCAATAAGGCACAACAGTCTCACACGAGTTGTAGCTCTTCCTGCATGGTCAAAATTCCCGCCAACTTATCTCAAAACGACTTACTGCTTCTTCCTTACAGCCTTGCATTGATTGATAGGCCTCTAGTCGAAAAAGTAGTGACAGTGATCACCAAGCCTTATCGTCCTCCGATTGTTTAATCCCTCATCTCAAATTACTTGGGGTTTCCCCCTTTTTACCAAATGAAATGATTTGGCATTTGAATGCCACAAGGAAATAAACAATGAAAAAACTACTTGCCTTATGTAGTGCACTTTTACTGACTTTTACCGCTCACGCAGCGCAATTTGAAGAAGGGAAGCACTACAAAGTTCTGGATGTTAAGAAAGCATCGAAACCTGTTGTGACGGAATTCTTTTCTTTTTATTGCCCACATTGCTACAAGTTTGAGTCGCTTATTGAGCGTTTAAAACCTGCTCTGCCAAAAGAGGCAAAGTTTGAAAAGGTACATGTGGGGTTTATGGGCGGAGATATGGCGATTCCGATGGCCAAGTCCTACGCGACGATGGTGTCGCTCGGGGTTGAAGATACAATGATTCCTGCCATGTTTGCCCAAATTCATCAAAAGCGACAAGCGCCAAAAGATGAAGCTGAGCTGAAACAGCTCTTCGTTGATAATGGCGTAGAAGGTAAGAAGTTTGATGCCGCTTACAATAGCTTTGCCGTAAACTCAATGCAGAAGGGCTTTGATAAGCAATTCTCAGCCAGCACGTTAAGAGGGGTTCCAGGTGTGGTTGTGAACAATAAATACATTGTTTTGGCCAACGAAATTCGTACTTACGACGAGTACAATCAATTAGTTAATTACTTATTGACGCTGTAACTATAAATAGCATTGATGCTTAAAAATGGCGACGATAGAGTCGCCATTTTTTATGCTTATCACTTTCGCATTATCTAAGAACGCTTGTACATGCTTGAGTCGGAACACTAGTCATAAATATGGCATGCGGATAAAACAAGCTAGCAGCAGTGATTGCAACATTACATGGCTGAGCAATCGTGGTTTTAATCACATTGGTAAGCACGGCACCTGTATTGTTTACTGTTTGAGCGGCGGCTTGTTGTGCCTGGTAAGACACGCAACCTGTCGTTGCATTGATCATCGCTGTGCTAAACAAAAGTTTGCGAAAAAACATATTCATATCCTTTGTGAATGCTTTGAAATACTTATATGTGGATTGATTCATAAATGAAACAAAACAGTGTTCAAAATATGTGTGCATTCACGAAATGAACATTGTTTTATAAAAAGACGTTTTTTTGTGATCTTAGCACTGGACAGACCAGGCTATGAAACTAAAGCCAATCCGTGCATCACGATTACGCCGAAGGTCAGTTTGCTCCTCATTCCTTGATATCCCTTGGGCTCGGCGTCTTGTTCGACTTTCCTCACGAGTTTTTCTGCATACCAAACAGCAAGATACCCAATTGCTAAGAGTAGGGTAGCGACCGCGTAATGTTTGTGACCCTGCAGTAATGCGCCCCAAGCAAGTAAGACAAAAAGGTTGCTGAGAATTAATATATTTCTGCTAAGGCGGTGGTAGTAATGCTCAATGCCGTTACCCCAAAGGATGCCGGATAAAAAACTTAATATAACGGCGCTGTATGCGATGAAAAATTTCTGGCCACTTAAATTGAACAGTGAGATGTCAGTGAAAATCAGCCCTAAACTAAACACAAATGGAACCAGGCCTAAGTAACCGAGTTGTAGCATGGTTGAGCGTGTTGTCATGGTCGTCACCTTACAATTGTTGCTCTATCATATTGGTAAGCGTAGTACTTGTCGGTGATGTGGAGCTTGGAAAAGTGGCAATAACTTTGCCTTCAGAGCTAATTAGAAACTTATAGAAGTTCCATTTTGGTTTGATGCCAGCTTGGTTAGTAATCTCGCTGAATACGGGGTTTGCATCTACGCCTAATACTGAGGAGCGAGCCATCATTGGAAAGGTGACCCCGTAATCGAGATAACAGACTTTCGCTGTGTTTGTTTCGCTTCCTCTATCCTGTCGGAAGTCATTACTCGGGAAACCGATAACGGTGAAGTTTTGCTCTTTGTAAGTTTGATAGAGGGTTTCTAACTGTTCGAACTGAGGAGTGAAGCCGCACTGGCTTGCTGTATTGACGACTAGTAGTGTCTTTCCCTTAAAGCTTTCGCATAGATCGACTTCTTCTGTTGAGTTTAACAACCTTTGCTTACCTTGAAGAATATCAGGGCACTCAGATGCAAGAGTAAGCGAAGTCATGGAGATAAAGCCAACGAGAGCGACGAGTTTCAGTAATCCTTTCATGGTGTTGTTCCCTTTGTTTTCAATAAGTATAACTACTCAAGTGCAAAGAGGATCGATCAAAAAAGCCGCACAAATGCGCGGCTTCTTTCAGAGCTGGGATTTAATTATGCCAGTTTTAATTCGAACTGGTTGCGGTACATCACCATGTCTTCAATAGTCAGCACTGGCATGTTGTGCAGGCGACCAAACGCAACGATCTCAGGTGCTTTTGCCATCGTGCCATCTGGGTTGGTCACTTCACATAGTACGCCAGCGGGTTGAAGCCCTGCCATTTGCATCAGGTCAATCGTACCTTCTGTGTGACCACGGCGAGTCATTACACCACCTGGACGTGCGCGCAGAGGGAATACGTGACCCGGACGAGCAAGATCTTCCGGTTTTGCGTGCGGGTTTGCCGCCGTTTTAATGGTCGTCACGCGATCTGCTGCTGAAACTCCCGTTGTTACACCAACTTTCGCTTCAATAGAAACCGTAAATGCGGTTTGGTTTGCGCTGTTGTTGTTTACCACCATTGGAGGCAGTTCCAGTTTGTCTGCTTGAGCATCTGTTAAGCACAAACAAACGATGCCGCTACATTCGCGGATCATCAACGCCATTTGCTCGTTGGTGAGGTGCTCGACTGAATAAATGATATCGCCTTCGTTTTCGCGATCTTCATCATCAAGAAGAAGTACGCCACGGCCTTCTTTTAGAGCGATAATTGCGTTTTCAACGCGAGTAATTGGGTCGCCGAATTCGGCAAGTAGTGATGACTGATTCATGGTTAACTCCTAAATTTCACCAGAATCAGGGCGGTATGAGAGATCGTCGTAAAATACGATCAAAAAGAAGTGCACCAGCATTCAACGCGATCTTACTCGCGATACTGGTGTATTCTTATTCTCTTTCATCCGGACTATAACCGTCGGCTCTGGCATCTCACCAGATCTGCTGACCTCGACGAATCGAGCGCTCGCGGGCTCACTTGAAAAGTATACCGCCGGTGGGGAATTTCGCCCCGCCCTGAGAACAATTAAAAATGTGCCACTTCATTCAAGTTGTGAAGAAGTGGAGCTAGGATAGTACTGCGAACTGAATAGCTTGGAAAGTCGATTCCATCTGTATGATGGAAAAGTGTGCTACCGACGGAAATAATCTGTGCGAATAAAGTGATCAATCTGCTGGGGCACGAAGGTGTTGTAAATCAGACTCGTATGCGTTTGCTTCACTTCGATATGATCTTGCATACCGTGCAGTCTTGTCTCTTCTACGGTAACCGTACCGTCCGACATGGTGTTGTCATTACGGATCAACAATGGGCGAGCACCAATCGGCATCGTTCCTGCGATACTGCCGAGTTTTTGCGGAAAAGCCCAAGCGTCATCATGTCTGTTTAATCCGTGGTGTGGCGAATTGCCTAAAATGGCACCCAATCCGAGATCTTGAATCCTACCTACTATGGACGCGCCTTTAAGAGGCGAACCGATAGCGACAACATGAGAGATCAAGCTGGTGGTTGGCTTTCTGTTGGCGAGATAGCGCTTAATCATCAAGCCTCCCAAGCTGTGCCCCACGAGCACGTTTGCGGTCAGTGGGTTAAGCGAATGGTCAATAGAATCAAACAGTGAAGACTCATCGATAGCAACAGTGTTATAGCTGAGTACTTGCGTTTCGTATCCGAGCTTTCGCAGCTTTTGGCTAAGAGGCTGCATGACCAGCCCATGCATATAAAGACCATGTAAGATGATGATTTTCATAATACCTCCTAGATTTATGACGTTGTAGATATCCTACTCTAATTAACAAAGAACTACTTGTGCTTTGTGGTGCATATTTACGTTTTGCTGAAAAGTTTGATCGGTATAGCAAGCGTATTAGCCCAGTAAATCCTGTACTTGTTGTTGCAATTGATGACGATTTAAAGAAGCTGGGCTTAACACTTCACCAATAACAACGTCCACTTTTGACCAAAAACGAGTCGGTCGTTTTGTGAGAGCATGTCCGCCTTTGTGGCTGAAAAAAGAACCCCAAAGCCCCTTTAACGCCATAGGGATGACAGGAACAGGATTACGTTCAAGGATTTTTTCCACACCAGGGCGAAACTCACCCAATTCACCGTTAGACGTTAAACGACCCTCAGGGAAGATACAGACAACCTCACCGTCGTTAAGCGCTTGTTCAATCTGTTCAAATGCTCGACGGTAAGTGTCGGCACACTTACGTGGAGAACAGATCGGGATAACACCGGCATGACGGAAAACATATTTAAGAACAGGCAGCTCGCTGATGGACTTGTCCATCACAAAACGAACCGGGCGAGTAGAGGTTCCCATCAAAATCAACGCATCGACATAGCTAACATGGTTAGCCACGATTAACGCAGCACCTTGTTCAGGAATATGTTGGCGCCCCTTTACTGACACACGATACATACAATGGCTGAGTAAATAACTGATAAAGCGTTGTGTAAATTCTGGTACTTGACGATAGACATAGATTGCCACGAAGAAGTTACCTATTGCCATCATGGCAAACAGTTCCACAATAGAAAGCTCTAGTACGCTGAGTACAACGATAGAAACCAAAGCAGACACCACCATAAACAACGCATTCATGATGTTGTTAGCAGCAATGGCACGTGCACACTCCCCTTTGTTTGAGCGCGATTGGATGAACGCATAAAGAGGAACAATAAAGACACCGCCGCTTACACCAACAAGGAACAGGTCAATCATGACGCGCAGATGTTTTGATTCAGCAACGAAGCTTTGCACATCATAAAAGTGAATCGGAAGTGATGGATAACTTGGGACTGCCCATAGCAAGTCGACGCCAAAGACTGTCAGACCAAGGATACCGAATGGCAAAATACCAAGCTCAACGTGGTTGAAGGAAAGTTTTTCACACAACCAAGAGCCTGTCGCGATGCCAATGGAAAACAATGCCAACAGTAAAGAAACGACAGTGCTGTCTGCAAACAAATGTTCACGCGCAAAGTTAGGGAATTGAGTCAGGTAAGTCGCACCCATGAACCAAAACCAACTGATGGCTAGAATAGACATCCAAATGCCTCTCTGTTTTTTTGCCACTTTTAACGTGTTCTTTAAACCAGAAATCGGTTCAAATTTCGCTTTGTCATTCGATTGGCTAGGCATCGTTGGAATATTCACGCTGCTCATGAACCCAAGCAAAGACAAGGCAATCACGGTACAAGAAGCAATCAAGGTACCATTAGGAATGGCTAGCAGCAGGCCTGCGCTAAGCGTACCTATAAGAATCGAAAGAAACGTGCCCATTTCAACCCAAGCATTTCCTTTAACAAGCTCATTTGGTTTGAGCGCTTGTGGTAGTAAGGCGTATTTCACGGGGCCAAAATAGGCCGATTGAGTGCCTGTCATAAACAGCAAAACCAGCATCAGCATGGCACTTTGGGTGGCAATAGCGGTTGCTGCGCAAGACATGATAGCCAGCTCGATGAGCTTTAGACGTCGGATTAATTTGGCTTTGTCCATGCTGTCAGCGACGGCACCAGCATGCGCTGAGAATAGAAAGAAAGGTAGGATGAATAAGCCTGCCGCCAAATTAACGAATAGATTGACGGATATTGGTAGGTTATCAATTTGGCTGTATGTCACCATCAATAACAGAACGTTTTTGTAGATGTTGTCATTGAGTGCGCCAAGGCATTGCGTCACAAAGTAAGGAAAAAAGCGTTTTGAGAAAAACATACGGGCACCGATTAAACAAAGTCGAATGAGATGGGAGCACTTTATGCTCAATGAACGATTAAACCAGCTTTCTCTTTCAAGTGACGTTGTATGCCACCAAAAGTAACGAAATTCGTTACTTTTATTTCCATTTTTTATTGAGTTACTAATTGCGAGACTTATTGGTGAGTTTTCTTTCCCATGGTTCAAACAGAGGGAACGTCCAGCGACGCATCGCAATAATCAGAGAGGTGCCGTGTTTTTCGTCCATATCGAGAGAGCTATCACTTTGGCAAGCCTGATAAAACTCATCGATGACCTTTTGCAGTTTCTGTTGTAGCTTCTTGTTGGTTGGTACACTCATCAATCCTGTTGCCATGGAGAACTTTTCATCTTCACCAGAAAAGTAGCTTTGGAAAAAGGCGTCTTGAACTTGCTGTTGGAAGAACCGTTGAATAGGGCCGCCCATCTGCCACTTAAATGTCGGAGATATACGCAAACGAATTTTGTTATTTGGCTGCAAGTCGATGATGTTCAGACGATCCAAATGAGCAAGCTTTTGCACCAGTTCAAACTCATTGAAGGTGTATTGCTGAACGATTTGCTCAAACTGATAGCCATTTACAACACAGATTGCCACGAGTAGCAGGGCTTTATCATCAACCAACTGCTTTTCTTGCTCTAACGTTAGCGACTCTAGACCTTTATTGTGCGCAGCCGCAAGCTTAAACAGTTCCGCCATTTCTAAACCAATCAATTGGCAAATGCGTTCTAAGCGTTCAAGACTAATGTGTTGACCTTCAGCGAGTAAACGTTTGACGCTTCCTTCACTTAAATCAAGGCGTTGTGCAACATCAGCATAATGCAGCCCAGCTAACTTTAGTTGGCGTTTAAGCTCTTTAATTAACGTATAGCTTTCTGACATTTACGCTGTTACCTCGTCGTGTAACTGCTCTAGGTACGTTTGCATAAAGGTTTTGCGTTTTTGCGCTTTGCGTCTTGCTGACTCTGTGTTCATGGTTTCAGCGATTTTGAATAACTTGGTCTGAAAGTGATCCAGGGTGAATTGTTTATCGTCGAGCTCTCGCTGTTGAGCAAAGATGTCTTTGTCATCGTAAAGTTGCGCATCAAACTCAGTGCTCACTTGTATACAGCGAGTAATGCCAATTGCGCCTAAAGCGTCCAGACGGTCGGCATCTTGAACGACTTTTGCCTCCAATGTGTTGGGTCTGATATTAGCGCTAAAGCTGTGTGCTTCTATCGCATGGGCAATGGCATCATGGTACTGCTGCGGATAATCGATACTTTCTAAAAACGCGACCGCTTTTTTGGCTGCAATGATTGAGCTCTGCTTGCGGTTTGGATGATCTTTCGGATAGGTAAAACAATCATGTAAATAGGCGGCGGGAAGCACAATAGATAAGTCGGCGCCTTCTTCCATAGCCAGTTTTTTTGCGGTGTTTACGACCCGTTGAACATGGCTTATGTCATGCGCCGCATCGACTTGCATCTCTTGCTGCATAAATTCCAAAAATTGCGATTCTATCTGGCTTAATAAGGTCATGAGTTATATCTACAACTAAAGTGAAGGCAGAAGTATGCCGAACGCAGAGAGGAATTTCCAAGTTCGATAGTGTAATTGAGATTTAGCCATCAGAACCTTATGCAACTTAGTAAGTACCGGGTCATCTTAAATAGCATTTTTGTGTGTTCGGTTGGCTACTAAGGTGGTAAGACACAGAGCAGCAGTGAGGTTTGCCAATAGTAAAAGGGCCTGATGATTTCGTCAGACCCTTTTTCGTTTTAGTCGGTATTTTTACTAACCTTAGCGCTTGAACGTCACATGCTCTGCTTGTTCAAGATGAATATGAGTTGTCGCAGGCTGTGTTTCTGCAATCACTTTACCGTGACGAACAGAGTAGCGAACCGGCACTTGGCGACGTACTGCGTCAAAACCATTTTCTGCGGGAAGAATCAGTAAACTACCTGGTTTGCCCTCTTCAATGCCGTGCTTATCTTGAATGTTCAGTGTACGTGCTGAATTGGTGCTGATCAGATCCAATGAGTTGTTGATTTGGTCGTAACCCATCACCTGACACACGTGCAGACCCATATGCAGCACTTGCAGCATGTTTGCAGTGCCTAGTGGGTACCAAGGGTCAAATACATCATCGTGTCCAAAGCAGACGTTGATGTTGGCATTCAGCATCTCTTTCACTCGTGTTACGCCGCGACGTTTTGGGTAATCATCAAAGCGGCCTTGTAAGTGAATGTTCACCAATGGATTTGCCACGAAGTTGATACCGGACATGCGTAATAAACGGAACAGGCGAGATGCATACGCACCGTTGTAGGAACCCATTGCCGTTGTGTGGCTTGCCGTGACTTTATTCCCCATATCAAACTTGTGCGCTAATGCTGCCAGTGTTTCAACGAAGCGAGATTGTTCGTCATCGATTTCATCACAATGCACGTCGATCAGGCGGTCGTATTTTTGCGCCAATTCGAACACGTAGTGCAGCGATTCAATGCCGTATTCGCGTGTGAATTCAAAGTGTGGAATCGCGCCAATCACGTCCGCACCTAATTTGACGGCTTCTTCTAGTAGCTCTTTGCCATTTGGGTAAGAGAGAATACCTTCCTGCGGAAACGCAACGATTTGGATGTCTACCCACTCTTTCATCTCTTCACGCACTTCTACCATCGCTTTTAGGGCAATTAGGGTAGGGTCTGAAACATCGACGTGGGTACGAACGTGTTGTACACCATTTGCGATCTGCCATTTTAAGGTTTGTTTTGCGCGCGCTTTCACGTCTTCAATCGACAGCATTTCTTTGCGCTCAGCCCAACGTTCAATACCCTCAAACAATGTGCCAGAGATGTTCCAGCTTGGCTCGCCTGCGGTTTGCGTTGTATCTAGGTGGATGTGCGGCTCGCAGAAAGGCGCCACCGCCATGCCGCCTTCAGCATCTATGAGGTCACCGTTGTGATTAAGCTCCACATCGTTGCTTTCAATGCGCTTGAATTGACCATCTTCAATCAAAATTTGCTGCAGACCTTCTTGTCCTTTTAGCGTTACGTTTTTGATCAGTAGTGTTGTCATGATGGTTCCTTACGCTGGGTGTGTAGCCAGTGCTTTTTTGTTGAGAATAGGATTAAGAATCAGGAAGCTAATTGCGCCGCCAAGTACAGCGTTAATCGGTACTACGCCAGGAAGGAAGTGTCCCGCACCAACGCCAATCGCTACAGCGATAATGCCAGCCCAGTTTACGCTTTGGAACTGGGCGGCTTCAAAGTTTGCGTAGCGCTTACGGTTCGTGAAGAAGTCAGCGATGATCACGCCGCCAATCGGTGGAATTGCCAACGATAAGAAGGTTAGCCAGCCAACAAAGTTATTGTAGAGCCAGAGAGCGCAAAGTGTGCCAATAAGCCCGTTCGCCATCGAGATGTATTTACTTGGTAAGCCAGTGATGTTGGAAAATCCAAGACCCGATGCGTAGAGCGCGTTGTCGTTGGTCGTCCAAATGTTTAACCCAAGTACGATGATGGCAGGAATCAATAAACCTTGCGCAATCATCACTTCAGAGATGTCTGATTGACCCGTCACCGACGCACCTGCCGCGCCAAAGATAAACATTAATGAGTTACCGATGAAAAATGCCACCATGGTGATCATCACGGCGCTGCGCGGCTTTTTGCCAAAGCGCACGAAATCTGCCGTTAATGTACCAGCACTGACAAAAGAGCCGACAACCATCGCGAGAGCTATTGAAAAATCGAGTGGCTCGGTTGGTTGAACTTGTTGCAGTTCGCTAATACCGCCAACGCTATTTACTGCCTCGATGACAGAGTAGCCGCCAAGTAGCGCAATGGCAGGAACGGCAATTGCTGACAACACCATCAGTGCTGAGATGCCAAAGTAAACGGTCGCGGTCATGAGCAAACCGGAAACGAGGATCAATGTATTGGTATCGATGCCCGTTGCTTTATGCACCGGAATCGCAAACATCGCGACACCAACTCCAAACCACCCAACTTGAGTACCGCCAAGAAGAGCAGAAGGAAGCCAAGAGCCTTTAGAACCAAAAGAGAAACGAGCAAGAAGGTGAGTAGAGAGACCAGTAGAAGCGCCGATGTAACCGAGGAAAGAAGTGTAAATACCGAGGATTAGGTTACCGATGAGAACAGCGAGGAAAAAATCATTAAAGGAGAGCCCAGTACCGAGAGAACCCCCTGTCCACATACTTGCGGAGAAAAAAGTGAGTCCTAACATCACCATGGTTAGTGATGCCACGCCTTTTCTGGCCGTGTTGGGAACTGGTCCAAGACTGTAGTTATTGTCTCCAGCCATTATTACCTCCGCACATTGAAATATTAAATTATAGCACCTGGTTTTCAGGCAAACGGCGCGTATTATCGTGATGTAAATTTAATAGTCAATGATAAAATTGCAATTTGAACGTTTGCTTGATTTTTGGTGTCTATTTTTTCTTTTAATAACAATGTCTTGGTTTTTAAATTCTAAAAGTGAAAAGTTTGTTTTTACGTGTTTTCTATGATTTATAGACAGGTTTTCTATGTGAAATGAATGTTTTGAATTGCTATTTGTTTTTATGGATTAAATTTATCTATAACTCTAGATTGTTCAGTCGATTTCTATGAAAAAAAAACGATTTCATGATGAGTGTTTTGGTTTGGGCGTTATTTACTCTTTTTTTGGTGTGTTTTCTTGGTTTTATTTCATGTAGGTGATTTGTTTTTGTTGAAGCTGGTGTTTCTAATGGTTTAGTGGGCGAATATTTGAATTTTATAAACAGTAAACAATCTGTTGTGGGCAAGAAAAGTACAACCGAGCTCGGTCGGAGGGTAAGAGAGCAATAGCCACATAAAAAAATAGCCAACCGCAAAGAGTGCGATTGGCTTATATACATGTGAACAAAATCAAGTTCACTAACAACGTCAGTTGGCTAGGTGACCCTCGGCTTAAGAAGGGTCGATTTATATAATGCAGTTACTGTGCCAACTTTAATATGCCCTAAAATACGTAGTTTCTGTGACATGCGTTGCTTAAAGTTTGAGTTTTTTTGCAATTTGCAACTGCGTTATGCAATTTGATTCTATTATGCTAATGATTGATTAATAAACAGTGGACTTTTTAGAGCATGACTAAACTCGCCGTTCCCAAAAAGGCGAAGAAACCAACCACATCTGTCACCGTCGTTAGAATAACCGAACCTGCTAAGGCGGGATCCAATTTAAACTTATCCAAAATAATGGGTATCAACACGCCAAATAAAGCAGCGGTAATAATGTTGACGATAATGGCCAGCGCGATGGTTCCACCTAAAACTGGCGATTGGAACCACAATCCGGCTAACCCGCCGATGATTAGCGCCCAAGCAATGCCGTTCAGTGAGCCAATACCCAGCTCATTTTTTAAGAATTTGAACCGGTTACCTGGGGTAATCTGATTAAGCGCCATCGCACGAACCATTAGAGTCAGCGTTTGGCTGCCTGCAATGCCACCCATCGATGCAACAATTGGCATGAGCACCGCCAAAGCCACTACCTGAGCAATTACATCTTCAAATAGTCCGATAGTGACAGACGCCAAAATCGCAGTAAGCAGATTGATGCCTAACCAAACCCCGCGCTTTTGCGAGCTTTTTAATACTGGCGCAAACAAGTCATCGCCTTCATCCATACCAGTACCAGCCATTAAGCGCGCTTCGTAGATTTCACGTTGCGTACTTAATGCAAATTGCCAATCGACTTCACCAATCAGAGTTTGGTCTGCATCAGTCACAGGCAGAGCGGGCAGTGTGCTGTGCTCTAATGCTTCTACCGCTTCGGGAAGCATCATCTTACTGTCTAGCACCGTCACCGCTTCAATAACGAGTGTTTTCAAGCGAGTATCAGGGTCACTACGTAAAATTTCGTAGTAATTGACTGTCCCTCGATACTGTTTATTACGGTTGATCAGATAGACCTGTTGAGGCGTGTCGTAGCTATAGCGCTCCATTAACTGCTTAGCCGTTCCAATCGTAATATTAAAGGGTAGGGTGATGATTTTACGCTCAGCCCAGTGGCCGAGTTCTTCATCTTCATATTCGTTTGCCTGATCGTAAAGCTCTAACTCATCTTTTTCGATTAACGCGAGCGCTTCGTTGATGATCGACTCAGGCAACGAATCTGCCCATTCGATCAGCGATAAGTTATCAAGTTTAGCGAGGGTGAGTTTTAGCTCGATTTCAGATAATGCATTGATGATAGAAAAACGTACGTCGGCACGCATTTCCGTTAACACGTCGATATGCAGTTCTAGTGGCAAAGCTCGCCACAAGCGAACACGATCATCGATTGGAAAGGCTTCCAGAATTAGGGCGACTGCGCCAGGTTCGAGACCCGCTTCAATAGATTCATTGAGCGTTGCGACTTGATCCGCTTCTTCGGCTTGGCCAATTTGCTGGATTAGAGTGGAGAGATCTTGAAACTTGCTCACCGAGTACCCCGATAGTTAATTCGTTTTATGGAAGTATGGCATGTTATTGAGATGCACAACTATGCATCTTAACCTTGCTCAAGGTACTTGAAAGTAACAGAAAAACAATAGGCTATTCGCTGTTGATAGTGAGATATGGCTGTACCAATTGGCGAATGTTCACTTTTGCGCCAATTCTCGCTGCGAGCAAATACATTCCACCAATTTTACGATGTAAAAATAGGGCATCGGCAGGTGGGGTATGCCAGTACTCTTGTTCCATGCTCAAAATAGTGCCAGCTTCGCGAAGTTTTTGCGCTAAGCCACTGGCTTTAAAATCATATGGCTCATCAACCAACATGGGTTCACATGCCATTTTTACTAAATCGAGAATCGCTTGGCGCTGGTCAGGTAGGATGGTTTGGCTGAAGAAGCCAATTTGCTCAAGCGCGTCATTCAAGCCTTGTTCGTCATTATTCATAACGGACGCAAAAGCTTGGCGATAGCCGGTACTGAACCGTTCGCTGTATTCGCGGGTCGCACCAAAGTCTAGCAAGCCGATTTGACGAGTGTTTTCGATATATAAGTAGTTGGCGAAGTTTGGGTCAGTTTGTACCATCTTAAATTCGAACAGCTCTCTGAACAGTAATTCGAGTAGGCTGTGCATGACAAAATCTCGCGTACTTTGATCATAATGTTCGATGTGTTCAATGGGTACGCCGTCAATAAATTCCATGGCGAGAACGGAGTCTGAGCAACTTTCAGTGTGAATCTTTGGTACGACAAAATGAGGATGCTCCTTCAAAGCGTCATGATAACGAATGGCAAATTGCGCCTCTCGTGCGTAATCGGCTTCATCATGCAGTTGCTTTTTCGCTTCTTCGAGCAATCCTTTGTAGTCGACAGATTCTGGAATCAACCCAACCACTTTAAGCAACGTACCTACGTTGTCTACGTCGCTATCGATACTTTTTCGTATGCCCGGATATTGCACTTTGACGGCTAGGTTATCGCCCGCATCGCTGTAGGCTTGGTGCACTTGTCCTATTGATGCACTGGCGATTGGTTTGAAGTTAAATGACAGAAAGTCAGCTTTCCAACTCGTTCCTAGCGAACTTTCCATGACTCCGTTCAGTTGCTTTGCAGGCATTGGGTCTGCGTTGGAGCGAAGGCGGGAGAGAATATCGACGAGTTCAGGTTCTAAAACATCACCAGCATCCATTGAGAGCATTTGACCAAGCTTCATTGCAGCGCCACGTAGGTGAGCAAGTTGGTCTGTCAACCGCGCGATGTTTTGTGGCGTCAGCAAGAGGTCTTTCGCTTTTGGTTTATTGCCTTTGGCGATTTGTTTCGTGCCTTCTGCAATCACATTGCCTGCGACACGGGTAGCAAGTGAAGCGAACTTGCTGAACCTTGAGATACGATGGGTAGGTAGGCTTCTTTCCTTTGCCGACATGAATCTTCTCCGCTGTTTACTAACTAATTGTTATACGGGAAAAGGATGTGTTTGGATACAAATGAAAAAACCGCCAGCGAAACTGGCGGTTTGTGAGTTTAGATGGAGTAGAAGAAGTACAGCTGAGACTTCATTCGAATGATGATCCCGCGAATCACATCCAAGAAGGCCATGAAGCCTATCGGTTTTTCACCGCTGATCCATGCGAGGCCAACAGAGCCAACAGGAATGTCGTAGCCTTCTGGCTCATCAATCTTAAGACGAACAAAGTGGTGTTTGTTCTGTAAGTTCTTGCCGGTTGTAACGCGAACAGAATCATCGAAACCCAGCAGATTACCTTGTGACTCACCTGTTGCTTCAACAATGCCTTCGACGGTCGCTGAGAAGATCTTGCCTGGGTAAACGGACGAAGAGAATTCCGCAGGTTGACCCGGTTTGATGTTACGAATCGCCTGGTGGTTGACTCGCATCAGCACATACTTCTCGTTAGTGTACATATTAATACGTGGCATCATCGAAACACGCTGACCTTCACGCAGGATAAAGTTGGTGACAAAGCCATCTGTTGGGGCATGAACTTTGGTGCTGTTCAAATCCCATTGCGCTTTTGCAATTTGCTCTTCAGCTTGGCGCAGTTCGGTTTGTTTGGTTTCAACTGCGAGCTCTGCTTTATGAATCGCCAGTTTTGCACGTGAAATATCGACTTGTTTCTTCTTAATTTGAGACTCAAGGGTTAACACGTTGTGACGTGCCATATCAACCGCACTCGATTGTTTGTCGATGTCGCTTTCCGTGATGGTGTTTTGCACCACTCGGTTTTGCTCAACATAACGATCTAGCATCTTTTTCTGCAATTTGTAGTCAACTTTCGCCGCTTCCAATTGGCTCTTTGATGTTTCTAGATCTTGCACCAATGCTTGATGATTCGCTTCTTCAATCTCGATGTCGCCTTTTGCCGTAGCTAATGCGACTCGTGCAGAATCGGCGGATACGCTCGCCTGATTTAATGCGATTTCGTATTGCGTTGGGTCAAGTTCATAAATAAGCTGACCTTCTTTAACTTGTTGATTTGGCTTAATGTAAATGTGGTCAACTTTACCCTTCACATTGGTTGAATCTGGACGCAATTGGATGTGTGGTGACTGCACGACAGAACCACCGGATAAATCCATCGGGGTGAAGTTAATCAAACCTACCCATACGAACATCAGCCAACTCAAACCGCCAAGATAAGCGAACGATTTGGTTGCTTTGTTCCAAGGCATGCCAACCAAACGCAGCAAATAGATGAAGAGAGCCCATACCGCTAAACCTTCTAACATTACGCTTCCTCTTTTGGCTGTGTTTCTGTTTGCGGTTTACTTCTCCATGTATCACGCAGATTGATGATGGCTTTTTCCATATCAACGAATGCAAAGATAACAGCTAGCACCCAAACCCAGTGCCAGACAAACCCTATCCAGGTGAGCGCAGTGATGAGCCCTATCTGATGATGGTCTTTGCTGTGCGCCTTATTAATTGGCAACTCATGGATTTTCCAAAAGCCGTAACACGCGCCCGCGACACTCGCGATTAAAATGACAGCAGCGACAACATGTAACGCCGTATCTGCGCCTGTACCGACAAATGGGACACTCAGTAAACTCATTAAACACTCCTCTATCAAACGGTTGGCGTATTGTGATCTGGATTTGATTTAGGTCTTTCTTTGTGACAGATTCAATCAATAGAGGATTGAATTTGATGTGATTGGTAATGAAGACGGTTCGGTTTATTCGCGCGATGGGTATTCTAAACATGCATAACCTCGCGTTATCTAAATATAATGTGGGCTCGGGGGAACTGGGGATTCCGTCGTCGGTGTTTCACAACCCAATGACACTGATCCCGCTAAAAGCCGTCGCAGAATGGTATCGTTGTGTTGAACAAGCCAGTAGTGACCCGGATGTGGTGTTGAGTCTCAGCAGAGGTATTGAACTGCAAAAGCTTGGACCTGTGGGACGCTGGCTATTTTCTGGGAATGATTTAGCCAGCGCGATTCGACGCGTTAATTATGGTGCGAGTAACTTACAATCTGGGGCGTTTTTCGCTGGCGAACAGTCGGGCAAAATCATCAAATGGACTTACCACAATCCGTTTATAGAAACGTCAGTAAAGGTGCACGATAGTATCCGCTGTGCGGTATTTATGATTAAAGTGCTACGCGAATTTCTTGGTAAAGACTATCAGCCTTTGCGCGTCAAGATTTCAGGGTCGAGAAAAAATACTGAGCGATACCGGGAATATTTCGGCTGCGAGGTGGAATGGAGTCAGCCAAAAACAGAAATATGGATCCCGGGAGATGACCGATTAGCTTCCCGCCAAGTGAGCCATCGCGAGGACAGCCGTCTAGCGATGAGTTTTTCCGATTTGGATGATTTGCTTAATATGCCCGACCCAGAAGATGAGTTGAAAGTGATTTATGAAGTGGTGAACTACAGCAGTCATTATGGATTGCCAACGTTAGAGCGCGTTTCTTCTCTGCTTGATTTATCTGAACAGCAGTTTCAACGTCGTTTGCACAAATTAGGCCTCAACTTCTCGATGGTATCCGGCTATGTATTGAGTAATGTTGCGGCTGGGTTATTGAGTAAGCGCGTGAGTATTGATGACATAGCCATGCGCCTTGGTTACACCAATGTGGCGAGCTTCAATCGTATGTTTAAGAAGCATCGTGGATTAACGCCCAAGCAGTATACGGGAAGATTAGAGAAGTAGTGCTCCACTTATCTCTATGAGTACAAGCAATAAAAGCCCTCAAAAAAGTAGAGGGCTTTGTTTTTTTGTGTGTTGTTGTTTTATGTAATGGCTATTTTTTAGGGCGCCAACTTAGTGCACTTGCAACAGCGCCGATGGCAATTACATCCTTTTTTTGTTCGCTAAGTTCAGGGAGCATCTGTACCGCAATGGTACCGTTCGTCTGCACAGCGGCAATTTCTTGTGTGCCTTCCTTAAAGCTATAACCCAATGGAATGTCTACCGCCATCATGGCGTCAGGACTAGTATGTACAGTTTCTACATTAAAGTGGGTGCTACCAATACGCACTACGCCTGCCTCTTTTTTCTCAAAGCTGATGTCGATGAGAGCCGATTTTGGCTCCATCGCAAACTCACCGACTTTTTTACCATCTTGAGCAATGTCACAGGTGTAAGGATCATTCCCACCAAAATCGACGCCCATGTAGTTAACCGACATACCGCCTCCAGTGCAGTTCAAAAGCCAAGTTTCCCCGCTGTCGATACGAGTCACTTCTGCGCCCATTGAACCTTCTTTGAAAGAGATACGGTTAAACCAACTTGAGTTAGAAGCACTGCGTGAATACTTGCCTTTGTACTTACCAGCAAAATCAAAATGGCCATCTGCACCGAATCCCCAAAAATCACCGTCGGTTTTGATCAGCATTTCTGGTTGTGCTTTTACGGCATCAGTACGATCCATGACGGCTAGGCCACCACAACCAGCAAGGAGCAAGGGAGCGAATAGAATAAGTTTCTTCATGTTTTTCATTGTTTATAGCTTGGTTACATCTAGGGTTTGGTCGGTGAATTGGATGTTCTGAATGTCGTACAACTCGTCAGTGCCTGTATTTGGGCACTCAACAGAAACGCTCTTTGCTTTGATAACAGTACATTCCGCCAGTTTGTGTGGCACGATATAGGTGTTGATACCGCCTTCACCATAAATGCTGTTGTCTTTGCTGTTGCCTTCAAAAGTATTGTTTTGATCATTACCGATCACATTCATCGCGTCGTCGCCAATGATCTTCACTTTTGTTAGCCACTGAGATTTGTAGGTGTACGCTTCTATCAAACCGTCTTTGTTGGGAGCCATACGGAAGGTAGGTACTGTGCCTGGATTTGTCTTTTCTGTGTAGAGCTTGACGCCCGCAGAGTCGATATTCGCGGTATATTGCAAGTATCCGTGGAATAAGCCACTGATCCAATCAACGGCTTGTGGATCTTGGGTTTGCATTTCTTCACGCGTTAACGCTTGGTAGCCATCTAAACCATGTCCGTTTGCTTTTGCTACGCCCATGTAAGCTTCAAAAGCGGCAGCAAAATATTCGTGAGAATATGAAGGGCCCGTTTGTTTAACACTTTCAGGATCGAAGTCGTCCGATTTCCAATCGTCCCAGTCATACTGAGTTGGGCGCCACACCGTCGGTTTGCCCGCTTGAATATCGTTATAGATTGTTAACGCATGAGCTTGAACGTCATTTTGCAGTGCCGCAGTCCCCGTGTTAGGTGCAATACCTTGCGCTTGG
Organism: Vibrio sp. RM-41-2B; assembly: GCF_024744415.1. Lineage (NCBI taxonomy): Bacteria > Pseudomonadati > Pseudomonadota > Gammaproteobacteria > Vibrionales > Vibrionaceae > Vibrio > Vibrio sp. RM-41-2B. Next base: position 319,533 of record NZ_JAMQWD010000005.1, read on the forward strand.
ACCAAGTGTAAAATTTCTTCAAAAGCGGCGTCTCGTTCGGCTTTTTTACCAAGATTGGCACAGTAATCGGCAAAATTACTCATGTAATGGCAATCGCCTTCAACTGTCAGTTCTCGATACATCAGAGATTGGCTGTTCCTTAGCCAGTTTGGTGTTTCTTTACTATTTACTAATGTTGCCACGATAGATGTGACAAGTGTATTCATATCTTCTTCGTTAAGTACCATCATGCTTACAACAAACTTTTCTAGAGAACTCGTATCAAAAGAGTGTGCTAAGCCCGAGTTTGTCACTGCATCGTTCAATTTGTCTTGGCGAATCAGTTCGTTGATAAAGATTTTGGTTAACATCTCATCATTCTGTTCGTCGTTTTCGGTCAGCATTAGTGTGGCATCACGCTCGGCTAATGTCTTAGCGATACGAGACTTGTCAGCACCGTACTTAGAGTCTGGTTGGTTTGTGAGAAGGTGTTGGATGATTTTGGCTGCACGAAAGATTTTTTCATTATTCGCACCGTCATCAACAGCCACAATGTGAAATGTATCATTGTTATTTGCTTCAGAAAGGGAGATTTTCACATAGTGGGTGAAGCCAGCATCAGCAGCCACTTTTAACTTGGCTGGAAGCTCTGTAGAAACGACAGTTGGTATTGTGACAGTGCTCAATGTTGGCGCTGGTGGTGTTGGAGGTGTCGTTGTTGATGGTTTCGAATTAGATTCACTGCCGCCGCAAGCAGTTAGACTTATAGCGCAAAATATGGCTAAAGGTGTTAATTGGGAATATCTCATTTCATGTTACTCGTAGACTTTATTAGAGCAAGAAACTTAGAAGCAACATAAAGTCCTGTCTATATAAGCAAATCGAGTCATATATATTGATATTGTTTTTTGGTAAGGACTATCATTCGATATATTTAAAAATATAGTAGATTTTTATTCCGAACTTTATTTTTTATGTGAAGCTATATTCTGCTAATGAATAAAACATCAGGTTATTGCATGGTTTTAGGGGCGTAGAATGATTAGGATTATCGTATATGTATAGTTTGTAAGCGTATGTAAGCCTGCTTTTTATTAAAATTATCATTTAAGTGGGTTGCGCAGTATAGGACGAGCGATATACTCCCTCCATCATATTGGTGGAGTAAATGATTCATGGTGGGCAATACAATCTTACTGGTAGAAGACGACTCTGAGATTGCTCGATTAACCAAAATGTACCTCGAAGCCGAAGGCTATACAGTAACTGTTATCGACAACGGTCAAAATGCATTAGAAACGATTAAGGAACTCAAGCCGGACCTAGTGCTGTTAGATTTGATGTTACCAGGAAAAAATGGCGCAGAAATATGCCAAGAGGCACGTAAATTTTATCATGGGATTATCATTGTTTTGACTGCAACCGATGATGAAATGAGCGAGGTGAGCTTATTTAAGTTCGGTGCTGATGATTACCTTACCAAACCGATAAAAGGCAACATCCTTCTCGCCCGTATTGAAGCGGCGTTGCGTCGCTATCGTCGTCAAGTTGATACCGTTGAAGAAGAAAAGCTGAGCCGATATGGCATTAGCCTTTGTCTTCGTCGCTCCCAAGCATTTTATTTGCAAAAAGATATTGGTTTGACGAGTTCTGAGTTTGAAATTTTAGAGCTCCTGATGCTGAATGTCGATAAGCCAGTATCTCGTGAATCATGTTGCCGTCTTGCCAGAGGTATTGAATACTGCATTACTGATCGTTCGATTGATATGCGTATATCCTCACTAAGGAAGAAATTCTCTAAGGCTCATATCCATACCGCTACCATTAAGACCATACGTCACCACGGCTACATGCTGACAGGTAAATGACGCATGTTTTCCCTGTTTACTCGTCTATATGTGGGGTTAGTTACTGGCCTTGCGCTGACTGTTGCTTTGTTTCTCTTTATGGGGGAAGAGTACATGCGCAAAACAGAAGTCGGCGTTTTTTTGAGTGACGGTGCTTATTTTGTCGATCAATACATTGAGCAACGAGGCACTCCGGATTCTCTCTACAAGAAGTTAACCGAAAACGGCAAGCAAGATTTCTTTATCTTTGATTTAACATTGGTTGAAAACTGGGACGGATCACCGCCTTGTCGAGATTGTAAGCTGCTGTACCGAATACAAGGGATACCTGTTTATCTTATTGATGGCAGTACCTATGCTGCGGTATTCCCTTTGCCTAACACTTCGAAGAGTTTAGTTTTCAAAGAAAAAGCGGATTTCTTTAGCCCACACGTTGATTGGAATGAAGATTCTGAGATTGTATTTATACTTACTCTGCTTTTGGTTGTTGTATGCAGTTTAGGCATTATGGTTTACATACCTGTACGACGTCTTGACCGCCAAATTCGGCAACTAACGGCTGCGCAACAACAATTTGGTTCTGGTGAGTTGAATACGCGAGTCGATCTAAAGCAATTTTCGCAACCCGTGAAAGAGCTCGCCCAAGGCTTCAACTGCATGTCTGAAGAGATTGAGAGACGAGTGCGCCAAACACACATCTTTACTCAAGCTATTCCTCATGAAGTGCGCACTCCGCTGAGTCGTATTCAGCTAGCGACGGATTTAGCTCGACGAACGAGTGGTGAAATGCAGGCAGAGTTACATGACGATATTGAACGATACGTTGATGTAGTGACGGATTTAACATCCGACATCGTCATGCTGTCTCGCTTGAGTGTGAAAAACCACTCATGGATCGATTCTGTTGAAACCATGGAACTGCGACTTTGGTGTAAAAGCCGCATGAATTACCTAGGCTTAGAGTCCGCCATGTTGAGAGCAGAGAATGAACTCGCGAACCAATTGATTCACTTTCAGCCTACTTTGGGTAACCTCGTCCTCGATAATTTACTGCAAAACGCCAAGCGTTACGGTGAATCCTGCGTTGAGGTGACGATTCGAACGGTAGCGGATTGCTGGAGCATCGATATTGAGGACGATGGCCCGGGCATCCCTGAGGCGATGCGAGAAGAAGTATTTATGCCATTTTCGCGCTTAGACAAAAGCCGCAACGCCGACATGAAAGGCTTTGGTTTAGGGCTTGCCATCGCTACCAGTGCAGCGCGGCAACTGGGGTGGGAGCTTTCTGTCGGCGAGAGTCACTTAGGCGGTGCACGTTTTACGGTGCTTATTCCTGCCAACGATTAGAGTAGGCTCTGCGGTAGTCTGGCTCAGCGATACCTTCATACAAATCTTCACAAGCTTGCAGTGGACCTACGACGGTTCGGTAGGGTAGGACACCTGACCAAACAGGAATGTCCATGTCTTCCGCATCGTCGTTGACGCCAAAATTGCTGATTTTCACTGATGCTTCTAGGAGTGGAATACGCAGCAGCATGGTGGCTTTGAGTTCTTTTTCATTACTCAAACGGACTTGTTCTGTTCTCCCCGGAGCGATCTGTTCAATAAAGTGATTCAGCAACCTGTCTTTCTCTTGGTTATCTTCCACCACCTCAAACTGGCCAAAGACCACAGCACTGCGATAATGCGCACTGTGGTGAAACGCACTTCGAGCCAATACCCAACCATCAAACAAAGTAAAGGTTAAGCACGTTTGCACTCCTTGTTTGAGTGAGCGTAACAGTCGACTGTTGTTGGCACCATGGATATACACGTAATCATCGACACGCCATGCCAGCATAGGGATGACCACAGGGCCTGACTCGTTGGTTATCGCAATATGAGCGATTAGGCTTTCGTCTATGATGGCGTGCAGTTTGCTAACATCAGAGACGGCTTTATGTGCGCCTTTCTTAATTTCCGTTCTATTGGTGTTGGATAGCATTTTCTCTCCTTGTTTGCTCACGATTACGAGCGATTGATCCTCATTCTTTGATTGCAATGTAGCGTTTAACTGGTAGCTTAAAGAGAGCCACTTTTAACTAATGGATGGATCCAGTTTGTCTTTGATTGATATCGGTGACCTGCATTTAAAAGACAGTGATGGAACGCGTCAGCAAGCGTTGTTTTTTGCTATTCGCAAGAAAATTGTTCAAGGACTGTGGTTGAAGAACGGGAAATTACCCTCTACGCGAAAGCTTTCACAAGAGCTTAATCTAAGTAGGAATACCGTGATTTCTGCCTACGAACAGTTAGTGGCGGAAGGGTACTTGAACAGTCAGAAAGGTTCGGGCTTTTATGTTGCCGTAGAACTGCCTGAGCAGTACTTGCCTGAACCTAGTTCAGTTCAGAGAGACTCATCACCGAAAACCAACTTTGACATCAACCGCGCATTTGCACCGGGTGTGCCGGATTTGGACGCATTTCCGATGGCGCAATGGCAACAGTTACTCACTCGCCATATGTCTCGTACTTGCTTGCTGGGGAATCAAGATATTCAGGGGAGTTGGGCATTGCGCTGTGCTTTAGCTGACTACCTCGCATCAAGCCGTTCAGTGAATTGTTCTCCAGAGCGCATTATTATTACCTCTGGGGCGCAGCAAGCGTTGTCAATTGCGACGATGGTAGTGCTCAAACAAGGTGATAAGGTTCTGATGGAGCAACCAGGTTACGCGCAAATGCGGAAGTTGATTCAGTTCCAAAACTATCAATTTGAGCCTTTGTTCGTAAGAGAGAAATTAGGTTTTGATGTGGAAGCTGTGACCTCAAGCGATGCCGATGCACTGTATATCACACCAAGTAATCAATATCCGATGGGTACCACGCTCAATACGGAGCAAAGAGGAAAGATCATCAACTGGGCGGTCGAACAATCAAGTTGGATAATCGAGGACGATTATGACAGCGAATTTCAGTTTGCTCATCGTCCCTACACCAGCTTACAGGGGCTAGCAGCTCAAATGGGTCGAGATGATCGTGTGTTGTATGTGGGTTCCTTCAGTAAAGTGATGTTTAACGGATTGCGGCTTGGCTACCTTGTAGTTCCTGAACGTTTAGTAGAGCAATGTTTGGTGGTTAAAGATGCGTTAAATGGTGATTCACCGACGCACACTCAAGAAGCGTTGGCAGATTTTATTACCGAGGGTGGGTTGTTGCGCCATATCCGAAAAATGCGCCGATTATATAAAACCAAGCATGAACAGGTGCATTTATCCATTCAACAGCATTTTGGCGACAGTGTTTGCGTCGTTAGCCAAGCGGCGGGGCTTCATATTACGTTGAAATGGCAAAACGGTATAGATGAGCTGCGTTTTACAAAACTGGCAGAGCATGAAGGGATCATCTTGCGACCTTTGAGCTATTATGAACATCCAGGTTTCCAAGCACGTTACTGGCATGGTGCCGTGCTTGGTTACGGTAATATCGCGTTAGAGAACATAGACGCTGGTATCCAACGTTTAGCCCAAATTTTTCGACATGGGAAGCGGTGACTATTCAACTGCGCGTGTTTGTCGTTTATGTCGCCACTGTTTCCAAGGCAGTAAAAGTAGAGTGAAAATGCCAAGTGCATAAAACATTGACCAGCCTAAACATATAAAAACACCGGTACAAAGCAGTAGAGAAAGTCCCGCAAGCGCTTTACCAAACCCACGAAGCAATTTATAAGCGGCTAACATCGCCAACATGTAAACCAAAACGAATACACTATTTGCTAGTTTTAGGAAAAACTCCAGATCGAGCTGCGATAGCGTTCCTATCACGCAAGATATTAGCAGTACGCCGCCAACTAATAAGGTGGCTGAGAAAGGGACACCACGACGCGAAATCTTGGCTAGTGGGCTGTAAGGACGATGTTCCCGAGCTTGAGCCCAGACCATTCGCGCTAGGCTCTGTGTGTATAAGTTAACGCTCGCGAAACAAGCGGAGAATCCGATCAAACTGATTATCCATTTGGCCCCATCGCCAAGTAGTTGAGCACTCAACCATGGAATCGATGCATTATCGAATTGAGCATTACCATATGCACCAAACTTTAAAATAACAACAGAGCAAGCCCAGTACGTAGCTCCCGCTACAAAACAACCGACAATAATGGCAATAGGGAAGTCTCTTTGAGGGTTTTTGAATTCTTCCCCCATATGAGCAAAAGCCTCTATGCCAACAAAACACCAGAACATCACGCCAAGCGCTGCGGTAATAGGCCAAATTGACTCTTGTGTGATAGCTGGCATCACGAGATCGGCGCTGTTAACATCACCTTTCCATAAAAATGTGCCAACGAGCGCAAAGACACTCAAAGCAATAAGAGTTTGTAAATGACCTGATGACTTAGTGCCCATCAAGTTGACGAACACAAGAAGTAATACCGTTAGAATTTGTGCAAACAGATTATTGCTAATAGGCTCTGGCAATATTTGCTGTAGAAAGCCTGCGGCGAGTGCAATCGCGGCCGGAACCCCTACCGGAATGACACTAACAAATAGCCAAGCTACACTACTTTCCAGCTTGGCGTTAAATGCTTTACGCACAAAAAATGCGGTTCCGCCCGCGTTGGGGTATCGCTTGCCTAGCTGGGCAAAAGTCAGCGCAATAGGACAAATGGCGATGAATAATAAAATCCAGGCCCATAGTGAAAAATGACCCGCTATGCCTGCTGCAATGGCTGGTATCATAAAAAGTCCCGTTCCCATTAATGTTGTGGATAGTTGGGCGATACCGGATGTGAGTGAAATGTCTTTTTTGAGCTGTTCCATGCTAATTGATTTATCCAATGTTGTAGGGCTTATGACGAAAACGCTTGTGGCTTCTAATTATCTCATTTATTGGAGTTTAATGAGCCCGCTAGTGCGCTGAATACATAAGAAGCGTATTTGATTTCAATGCGTTATCGCTCTTTTATTTGAATGGATAACGGTGCTCATCTCATGCTTACCAAATAGCATATCCAAAATCTTAATAACAAAATGATTTACTGAACCGTCAATATGACGGTTGTTTTAAATATTTCCAACAAAATGTTGGTTTCTTATGCAGTTAGAATCGGTATAGAATGAGAAAAATAAGGAAAGCTTGGTAAGTATATGGACAAGTTTGATCACAAGATTGTGGATCTTCTCCGACACAACGCTCGGCTGTCGGTGACTGAAATTGCGGATAAAGTGAACCTTTCTCGTTCTGCGGTGACGGCTCGTATTCGTAAGTTAGAACATGACAAAGTGATTCTCGGGTATCACGCTGAAATTGCCTCTTCAGGCGGGGACTCGATTTGTGCTTATTTTGCTCTAAAGTTCGATAAATCTACATCCACGTATTATTGCGAATCATATGCCGACGAACTATACAAAATCGATGGCGTAAAATGGTGCCATGCAATCAGTGGTGAAACGGATATGATGGTTTTTGTCGAAGTACCTACGATGACTCGTTTGAACGAAATCAGAGATCAAATTCAACGTTACCCAGAGCTAAGGCACCTCATGACTCATACCGTTTTAGCTGAGTTCTTTAATACGACTGGCAACCAGTTTGTGAAATAAGCATCATGGGTGCCATTATTTATTAAAACCTTCTTGAGCCGGTATGTTAAACAACATCAATTTGAATCTACTTAGGTCCTTGCATGTACTTTTAGAAGAGTGTCATGTCAGCCGAACTGCAGAACGTTTGCACATTACGCAGTCTGCGGTTAGCCGACAGCTTGCACAATTGCGCGATCTGTGTGGTGACCCACTGCTTATTCGTCAAGGTAATCAGCTGATACCAACCCCGCGAGCAATAGCGTTAAAATCAAAGCTTGATGCGTTACTGGCTGAGTTTGACCATTTACTCGATGACAAACCTTTTGAGCCGCAACTGTGGCAAGGCGAGCTGGTTATTGCCTCAAGTGATTACGTAGCACAATACGTTTTGCCCGATATTGCATCTCACTTGGGTGAACAAGCACCACAATTGGATTTGGCGTATCGACTGTGGCAGCTAGATTTTATCGATAAGCTTCACGAGTTAGGAATCCACCTTGCTTCTTCTATGTATCCCACTCAGCCTGAAGGTGTATCTAGCATCAATATTGGTTCTGATAAGTCAGTTTGTTTGATGAAGGCGTCTCACCCTTTAGCAGGTAAGGCTTCGATTTCTGTAGAGGACCTCATCAGTCATTCGCATATTCAAGTGACGGGTGGGGGAGACAAAGACTCAAGTACTGATATGGCACTAAAAGACAGGGGGCTGATGCGTCATGTTACCTTTAAAGTGCCTTTTTTCTCTGCGGCGGTAAATCGTTTGGTCTCAAGTGAGCACTTAATGGTAGTTCCGGAGCACATTGCAAATAATTTGGCCAAGCACTGGCCTTTGGTTCATAAAGCGCTTCCTTTTGAGACACCTACCCATGAATACTGGCTGATGTGGCATCCTAAATACGACAATGATCCAGCTCATCAGTGGGTGCGAGAGCAAATCCACGCGGTGATGAAAATATCGGAATACTCCATCCATTAGGTTATGATTTTAAATCATGACTTTTATGCGAAGCTTTGATTTCAAATTATAGCTCTTCAATTGATAGATTGAATTCAAATGGAGAGAGGTTATTTATGACACTAACAGTTTGGTTATCACTTTTTACCGTGTGTTTACTCGGTGCTATGTCACCTGGGCCTAGCCTAGCGATTGTGGCAAAACATGCCTTGGCTGGTGGACGCATCAATGGCTTGGCAACGGCTTGGGCACACGCTTTTGGAATTGGCGTTTATGCCTTTATCACGCTGATTGGCCTCGCTGTTGTTTTGCAGCAAAGCCCGATGTTGTTCAAGACGATCAGCCTTGCAGGCGCGGCATATCTTGCATATTTAGGGTTCAATGCGCTGCGTTCGAAAGGCGGTGTGGCGGCGAAGTTGGAGTCAGGCGAGGAAACAACGGTAAGCCAGTCTGCTCGAGAAGGTTTTTTTATCTCGATTTTAAGTCCTAAAATTGCTTTGTTTTTTATCGCATTATTCAGTCAGTTTGTAGCGCTAGGTAATGATTTGAGCAATCAAATGATCATTGTTGCTACACCATTTGTTGTGGACGGGCTTTGGTATACCTTTATCACCCTAGTGTTATCAAGCTCTAAAGTGGTGGACAGAATTCGTTCTAAAGCGGTGTTAATTGATCGTTTGTCAGGGATTGTTCTAATGCTATTGGCACTTCGAGTGGTCGTAACCGTATAAATTTGCAAAGACAACAAAATATTAAAGGCAGCCCGAATGGCTGCCTTTTTTGTAAAAAAGCACCCTGCCATTGTAAAGACAGGGTGAAAGCAAGAAGTTTCTCAGGAGCAGTCGGGGGAGAGAAACTTATATAAATTCTATTTACTTATCGGCGAACCTCTTCGAACTCACCTTCAATAGCATCGGCTTTACCAGTATTGAATTCATACTCTTCATGCATTTCTTTCTGCATTTTCTTCACGCGCTTCTCAATACGCTTGCCTGTAATCAATGCTGCGATGGTCAACGGAATCGCAATGATCAAGCTAAATACTAATGTAAAAAAGCCCGTAATCAGTGCCAGTGCGGTAACAATAATCCGATTCATAATCATGACCTCTCTGTAATTCATGTGTTCAGATTAATGCTGTGAACATGAACAAAACATGAATGATAGCCTTCACTTTGTCCGGAGAGTGTCAAATGAGCGAAATGAAAAAACGCCTGAGGGTGATCAGGCGTATAAACGGGGAAAAATATTAGTAATGCGCTTCGCGCTTATTATTTAGAACAAATATGAGATATTGTCCGTTACGCTATGTGGTTAACGTTGTGGAGCAAAGTTCACCTATCGAGGGAATGTTTGGTAACGAACACCCATCATTTGTTCCATACAGTGCACAACTTGGCAGCTGTAACCGAATTCGTTGTCGTACCAGATGTAAAGTACGCAACGTTTGTCTTGTGCGATAGTCGCTTGACCATCCACGACGCCTGCATGGCGAGAACCAACTAAGTCAGTTGATACAATTTCTGTTGAATCGGTGTAGTCAATCTGTGCCGAAAGCTCAGAGTTCAACGCCATTTCACGCAAGTAATCGTTCAGTGAATCACGGTCTACGTCTTCACCTAAGTTTAGGTTAGCGACTGCCATCGAAACGTTTGGTGTCGGTACGCGAATTGCGTTACCTGTTAGCTTACCAGCTAGCTCTGGCAGTGCTTTTGCTACTGCTTTAGCTGCGCCAGTTGAAGTTAGAACCATGTTCAGAGAAGCACTACGTCCACGGCGGTCACCAGAGTGGAAGTTGTCGATCAAGTTTTGGTCGTTTGTGTATGAGTGCACGGTTTCGATGTGACCAGAAAGGACACCATATTTATCATTCAGCGCTTTAAGAACCGGCGTGATTGCGTTTGTGGTACAGCTCGCTGCAGAGATGATGGTGTCATTTTCTTGAATAACTGATTCATTTACACCGAATACAACGTTTTTAATATCGCCTTTACCTGGTGCCGTTAGCAGCACTTTCTCTGCACCTTGACACGCTAAGTGTTGGCTTAGGCCTTCAGAATCACGCCAAACACCTGTGTTATCAACAACAAGCGCGTTGTTAATACCGTAAGCAGAGTAGTCTACTTCGCTTGGATTGTTTGCGTAGATGATTTGGATGTAGTTACCGTTAACGATCAGAGCTTTACGTTCCTCATCGATCACGATGCTACCGTTGAACTGACCATGGACTGAGTCACGACGCAGTAAGCTAGCACGCTTCTCTAAATCGCCTTTTTTACCGCCACGAACCACAATCGCTCGTAGTCGTAGTGGGTAACCTGGGCCACTTTTCTCGATCAGAAGGCGAGTTAGTAGTCGACCAATGCGACCAAAACCGTAAAGAACTACATCACGCGCTTTCAATGAAGAGTCTGCATCGCGTGCGCCATCAAGTGCAGTGATAAGGAAATCATTTAGAGACGCAGTATCGTCATGCTCATTCCAGTACTTAGTTGCCAATTGGCCAACATCGACACGACACGAAGAAATGCTCATTTCACATAGCGCTTGAATGATAGGCATTGTGTGCTCAAGTGAGAGTGGGCTGCCTGTATAACGTCTTGCAACGCGATGAGTTTTGAGAATGTCTATAGTAGTAGCATTGATAAGCGTTTTACCAAACAGAACCACTTCGATTCCTTTTTGACGATATAGCTTACCAATTAGAGGGGAAATAGATTCAGCAATCGTTTGGCTAGTTTGCCAGTCTTGGAGATATTTCTCTGGACTCATTGTTGTATTAGACCTTTCACGTTTTGGGGGCTAACCATACTCTCTGCTGTTGCCTCTTCGGCAGCGTGCAAGAGTGTGGTGGGTTATGTAATCGGGTTGTAATAGTTATGTGTGCGGATTCTAAGGTCGGAGCCCTTATTCTGCTAGGAAAATTAAATCCAGTGTAAAACACTAGTTAAGGTCGTGTTAGTGGTGAATTAATGTGACTAAAGCGGTGGTTTTCACGTATTGACATTTAAAAAGTCATCCACTTTTTTCGCGATGATAATGTGTGTTTTCAAATTAGTTTTGTTGTCACTGTTAATTCGTTTGCATTTTTGTGTGATTTGTCTCGATAAGGCAACGAAATAGGTGAACATATGGTTTGGAATTTTATGAAAAGTGATGTGCATCTTAGGTATGAGTGAAGCTTCACTGTTTGTACTCAGCTTGAAGATCAAAAAGTATGATTCGAGTCACAATTACCATTTCATTGACCGATGGCGAAATAAGCGGAATGACCATGGTTTTGGTAGGTGAATGTTGTTTTAAAGTAACCATGTCGTATATGCCTTTCAATGCTAGAAACTAGTCTAGTATTAAATAATCGGATGAGATCAACCATTGGGCTGATGGATGTTGAGATTATCAATAAAAACACGCTTAGCACTCCTCGCACTATTACCCACGGTGGTGATAGTGGTTTTTGCAGTTCAGCAGTTTTCTGACAATGCGTTGCGCGTAAGCCGTCTCAATCAAACGGTAATCAATATCCAAGGTTTCCAGTTGATATCCCAAGCCTCTCATTTTATTTACTCCATAGAGAAAGCACGCCGCCAGCCTACGCTTCAAGCATCAGCCGCACTTAATATAGAAGAACAAGACGGTGTTATTTCTTCCATGCATCAAAAATTCGTCAGTAACCCCAATACCGCTGAATATGCTGATGAGCTGAAAGAGGCCATGCTAGGGGTATTATCAGGTAGGTTGGACGAGATGGATGACCTTGGTGATTGGGCATTTCAACTGCTTCAAAATATGTCGCGCTCTTTGCTACAAAATCATCAGTGGTATGGCAGTGAGGACGGCATTCGAATGCAGAATTTTATTGCTTACCTTGCTCAGCTGTCTTTTTGGACACAGAAAGAAGCCTGGTTGACACATCGCCTAGTTCAAGATCCTAAGAGTCGGTTGAGTCAGAGTCTGTTTTTTCAGGCTATTGATCGACAGCAGCAAAATTTGGATGCGTTTTTAAATTTAGGAGGGTCATACGATCAAGTTGATAAATTGCTAGGCTTGTTTACGTCGCCGAGATATCAGAGAAATTTGGCATCTCGTGGGCAATTAATGTCAGGGGACATGTCACGTAGTGACTATGAAGCGTATTTGAGAGAACTCGATTTCCGTGTGCAACGCTTGCAAGTACTCATTGATGGGTTCACGAAACAAACAGAGCAGTCGCTCCTAACACAAGTTCATGAACAAAAGACCAATATTGCGATGGTTACCTCTGGCGTTATTTTGGTTATCGTCATGCTTTGCTGGCTTGGCTTTGGCACTTGGTTTCGGGTTAATAGCAAACTAGATGCGATTATTCATACCTTAACGGCGCTGATCAACGATGAAGAGAAACAGACGAAAGTCAAAGTCGATGGCAGTGATGAACTGACGATTTTCGCTCAGCAAGTGAATCGAGTGGTTGAAGAAAAGCAGAGACAAACAGACGAAATACTCCATGCTAAAGAGTCAGCAGTGTCTGCTAATCGCGCTAAATCAGTATTTCTTGCCAACATGTCGCATGAAATACGTACCCCCCTAAACGGTATTATGGGCATGACGGAGATACTCTCTCAAAGTGAGTTATCTTCCCATCAACAAGAAGTCGTTGATGACATTGACTCTTCATCTCAAACATTACTTACCTTGCTTAACGATATTTTGGATCTTTCTAAAATCGAATCTGGTCGACTGGAGTTGTCGTTAGTCGAGGCCGATATCCGAGAGGTGGTGTACCAGTCGATGGTTTTATTTCAATCCAAAGCCACATCTAAACAGCTAGAGTTGGGGATTAACTTAGCTGAAAACATTCCAACTCGAGTGATGGTTGATGATCATCGCATCAAGCAGGTCATCACGAATCTGGTATCGAATGCGGTCAAGTTTACCGAAAGCGGTCATATACGTGTTGATGTCAGTTATGACGAGTTACCTGAGAACGAGCGCGGAACGCTGATGTTTAAAGTCGAAGATACCGGGATAGGCATTGAACAAGATAAGTTAACGACGATTTTTGAACCCTTTACTCAGGAAGATGAAGGGGTGTCAAGGCAGTTCGGTGGAACGGGGCTGGGATTGGCAATTTGTCGTCAACTGGTATCCATGATGGGAGGGCAGCTTATAGCGACATCCACCAAAGGAGTGGGCACATGCTTTGAATTCTCTATTGAGGTTGACGTTATTCCGATGTTTGGCTGGCGCTCGGACGTGATAAATAAAGGGCTCTTGATCTGCACAAATTACGATTACGCTGATCAACTTTTGAAAGAGTGTCGATTAGCGAAAATCAATCTCTTTGGTGCGAATAATGTTAATGAAGTAAAAGCAATAAACGATGACTTTGATGTCATATTTCTGTGCCATAGTGACGACTCCAATACGGATGAAGCCTTAGATGAGTTGTCACTCAAGTATGATCTTCGTCGTGTGATTATTTGTCAGCATCATCTATCCACTCCCTACGACAATGCAGAAAGAGTACATGCTGTGCTCACATTGCCTTTTCTTGGCAATCGATTTAAGCATGTCATTGACGATTTAGCGAAGGTAGAAAAAACCATTTCAAGTGACGCTGTCACTAATAGTATTCCAAAGTCTGAATATCGAACGTCGCGCTCTCACAGGAGGATCTTAATCGCGGAGGATAACTTGATGAATCAGAAAATCGCGAGTTTCTTTCTGGATAAAGCAGGATATGACTATTTGATAACAAGCAATGGACAAGAAGCGTTGGAAGCCATCACAAAGGGAGAAGAATTCGATGCAATTTTAATGGATTGTATGATGCCGGTGATGGATGGACTGACCGCGACGAAAGAAATTCGTCGTTGGGAAAAGAAAGCCGGGCGTGAGAAAACGACTATTATTGCGCTCACCGCGAGTGTTTTGGAAGAAGACATTCACAACTGTTTTGCTGCAGGTATGGATGCTTATTTACCTAAGCCTTATAAATCGAATCAGCTATTTGAGCTCTTCAATGAATTAAAACTCGCCTAAATCGATAACATTTCAAGACGATAAAGCCCCAATCAAAGGGGCTTTATTTTAACCATGTATTGTTATGCGTTTGCTTGAGCGCCAGCGAGTTTACGTATGGTTTGTCGATAGGTTAGGTAAGCGGAAATGCCCGCCAGAATGTTGCCCATACAAGCGCCTAAAAGTAGACCTCGGATTCCCCCCATTTGAGCGCCAACCCATAAGCAAGGAAGGAAAAAGACAAACAAGCGTAGCGCTGAAATGGTGAGCGCGGTGTAAGATTTACCTAATGCATTGCAAAGAGAAACCATCAACATACATACACCTAGTGAACCTAAGCTGATAGGAACAATCAGCAAATGCATTTCTAATACTTGCTCTACTTGAACATCACTGGTCATCAGTAGTGCAAGTGGGTTTGCGACGACAAACGTAATGGCTGCGATCAAAAGTTGAAAGCCCAGAATGAATTTTACGGCAATACTGACTAGCGATTGGATATCTTGGTAGTTCTTTGCGCCAAGTAAGCGCCCGACCATTGGGGGCATAGACATTGTCAGCGCTAACACCGAAACGATAGCAAAGAATTCGTAGCGTGAACCGAGCGCCCAAGCGGCGACTGCTGCGGTCCCGAAGCTTGCCAACAACTTTGTTGCTAACATGGACGACAACGGAGGCAGCAGTTGGCTGATCATCGCAGGTCCCATGATGTTACCGATAGACGCAACACTTTTAGCTACGTTGAGGTCTTGCCACTGCGTTGTTGCCCAGTGGTTCTTCTTCACGCGAGGCGCGACGACTAAAATACCAAACCCAAAAGCAACGATGGTTGCTATTGCTGCTCCGTTAATACCTAAGTCAAACGTGAAAATAAATAGTGGATCGAGCACAAGGTTCACGCCGCTGGTTACCATCATCATTGTGCCAGGCAACATGGTGTTGCCGTTAGCCCGGCAAATACTGTAGTAAAAATATAAAACCGCGCCAGTCCATGAACTTAGCAGCCACCAAGGCCAGTAGCTGTCGATAATCGGCATCACAGACTCTGGAGCACTTAATAGAGATAAAATGGGGTAGCGCAAAAGCCAAATTAGCCCTCCAAAAACGGCTACGCCGATTGAGCCAATCATCAAAACTAAGCCACCGAGCTGTTTGGCATAACGACTTTCATTCGCACCAAGCGCTTTAGAAATGACAGCGGTCGTGGCGATACCTAAACCGACTTGAATGCCGATAATGACCATTTGCAACGGAAGAGTAAAACCTTGAGCGGCCAAAGGTAAAACGCCGAGCTGACCGATAAACGCACTATCTACAAGCTGAAAGCTCATTAAAGATAGAACGCCAAATAGCATTGGCCAAGTCATCGTAAATAATTGTTTTGCAAGTGTTGGTTGTGTACTTGTCGTAGTTGAGGACATAGAAAGCTGAATGCGTTAGGAAATAAGAGTTGGATTGATTGTACACGGCGCTTAGTTTAGAGACAAAAATAAACCCCGAGTAAGGTAGCTTTACTCGGGGTTGGAAAATCTAGCTTAAGCGTTTATTTTTTGCCGCTAGTTTGCTTGTCTTCTTCAGTCAGTTCGCGAATACGACGGCTGATGTCACGACGTGCTTTAGAGATTTCTGCACTTTTGATGATGTGGTCATCAACACGATCTTCGTAGTCTGCTTTCATATTTTTGATGATTGCGACGATTTCATCGTGAGTCATTTCTGGTTTGATGTAATCTAGAAGGTTTTCTAGAAGGTCAACACGTTTGCGGTTATCACGAACTTTCTTTTCGTTATCAAGCAGCTCACGTTTTAGTTTGTTTTTACGACGAGCTTGGTTAACGATTTCAAATACGCTACTCATAGTTCTCTTTCCTAATTTTATGAATATCTTCCTCGATTAAAGCACAACATCCAGTGGCATAACAGTCTTTAGATCAATCACAATGCAGAGTTGAACATTTCTCAACCAATTGCGATGTGTCCACATAATCACGCTTCTCTAATCGAGTTTTGGGCAACATCGTAGAATCCATCGATTCATTGTCATAACGTGGCCTTCACTATATTATCAACACCATTGAATGCAAAATGATGAACTTGATATGGACTCTGGGAACACTGCGGAGCAAGTAAGTAGTCAAGATAATGAGCAAGCCACTCGCTCTGTGGCTGAAAAGTTAAAAACAGCGTATATCAACGCTCGCGAGCAACTCGAAATCATCGAAGTTGAGCTGAATCGTTCAAAAATAATGATGGTTGATCAAGATGGCAATTTGACGAAAGTGCCAATTCTCTCGGAGCATTGATACCTGACCCGATTCGCAAAGGGTGCCAGGTCTTGCGCTATGCTTTAGCCTGACACCGACACCTGAATCGCTAACGCTTCTTGCATCTCTTTGCCAATGTATGATGCATGATATCGAAGCGATTTAGGTACCAAGTCAAATGCAAAAATAATAAGGAAATGCATTATGAAAGTTGAGCTAACGGCAATTGAAGCACGAGTCATTGGTTGCTTGATCGAAAAAGAAGTCACCACCCCAGATCTTTACCCCCTCAGCCTAAACGCATTAACCAACGCGTGTAATCAAAAAAGCAACCGTGATCCCGTAATGTCGCTCTCTGAGTCAGACGTTCTCGATGCCGTTGATGCTCTAATTGAACGTAGGCTCGTCAGTGACGAAAGTGCGTTTAACAGCCGTGTTAGCAAGTATCAGCACCGTTTCTGTAATACGGAGTTTGGTGATTTAAAACTGACAGAACAAGAGAAGGGAATCGTATGTTGTATGCTTTTGCGTGGTGCTCAAACGCCTGGGGAAATTCGCACTCGTACCAATCGTCTCGCGACATTTCATGATGTAAAAGAAGTTGAAACGGTTTTGGAGCACTTAGCAAGCGAAGAAAAAGGACCATTAGTGGTCAAGTTACCGTGTGAAGCCGGGAAGCGAGAATCACGCTATATGCATTTGTTCTGTGGCGACGTTGACGTCTCTGAGCTAGCAGTGCCAGTGTCAGCGGCTGGCTCTAATTCTGATCGAGTCAGCCAGCTAGAGCTCGAAGTTGCTCAGCTTAAAGAAGAGCTCGATGAACTTAAAGCTAAGGTCGAGTCACTACTTTCATGATTGAAAATACAGCGCAGCGTTGGAGTGTCTATTTGATACGAAATAACCGCAATGCGCTGTATTGCGGTGTCACAAACAATGTTGAGCGAAGATTCAATCAGCACCAAACGGGCAAAGGAGCGAAAGCTTTAAAAGGAAAAGGTCCCTTGGTATTGGAGTGGTCTTCGGATTTTGATTCAAAGACACTTGCCATGCGGGCTGAGTATTATATTAAGCAACTAACAAAAGCTAAGAAAGAGCTGCTTGTTACGTCAAAAGCAAGTATTGTCGTTGATGAAAATCAGCAGATGATGTTAGAAATTGCTTTATCGAAATAAGCGTTCGCGACATGCCGAATAACAAAGAAACCGTCCACTGAGGCGGTTTCTTTTTAGTTTTGGAGTACCATGTAAGAACAAACTGACGCATAATGGGTTGGTGTTCTGTTTAAACACTCAGAGTATGAAAAGGAGAAATGATATTTTGTGACCTTACAATTAGGTACACAATAAACGTTTATTCGTTCCAACTCAGACTAAGAACCAATTTATTATTGAAACAGGCACTCAGAGGAAGGTAGATTACAAGAGTAAAGGATGACTCGGCTAGGTAACGAATAGAGCTGAATTAGGCTCATAAAAAGCTAAAAGAGCAGTAGATGAAAAAAGCGTTAGTATTCTCCCTGATGTCAATGGCCACTGTCGCGCCGATAGCGCAAGCCACTCAAGTCCTCAATGGGTATTGGGCATATCAAGAATTTTTAGACCAGTTTCCAGAACAGAAGCAGTTAACGAATGCGTTGGCTGACGCCGTGCGAGAGACTCCTGTTCCGGTTGAAAGAGACAAAAAACGTCCGTTAAAAATTTCTGTGGTTTATCCAGGCCAACAGATTTCGGATTATTGGATTCGAAATATAGACGCATTTGAACAGCGTTTAGATAAACTCGATATCGACTATCAACTTAATCAAGTATTTACCCGTCCCAACGCAGATATTAAGCAACAAAGTTTGTCTTTAATGGAAGCGCTGAAGAGCAACTCCGATTATCTTATTTTCACTCTCGATACCACTAGGCATCGTAAGTTTGTTGAACACGTCTTAGACTCAAAGAAAACCAAGTTGATCTTACAAAATATCACTACACCGGTAAGAGATTGGGAGGATCACCAACCGTTCCTTTATGTTGGTTTTGATCATGCTGAAGGCAGCCGTGAGCTTGCAGTGGAGTTTGGTAAGCGTTTTCCAAAACAGAGCCATTATAGTGTGCTCTACTTTTCAGAAGGGTATATCAGCGATATCAGAGGCAATACCTTTATCAATCAAGTCAACCGTGATAACAACTTTGAACTACAATCTGCTTACTATACCAAAGCGACAAAGCAGTCTGGGTATGAAGCAGCAAAAGCGAGTTTGGAAAAATACCCTGACGTCGATTTTATTTATGCGTGTTCTACAGATGTGGCGCTAGGGGCTGTTGATGCGCTGAAAGAATTAGGGCGTGAAGATGTCATGATCAACGGCTGGGGTGGCGGCTCTGCAGAATTAGAAGCGCTTTCGAAAGGGGAGTTAGACGTTACTGTTATGCGTATGAACGATGATACTGGCATTGCAATGGCAGAAGCGATTAAGTGGGATCTTGAAGGGAAACCCGTTCCAACCGTTTATTCTGGTGATTTTGAAGTCGTCACGAAATCTGATTCTCCAGAAAGAATTGAAGCATTAAGAAAACGCGCATTTAGATACTCAGACAATTGATGATAACTACATCAAAAACAAGAAAGCGTCGCTCATTGTCGACGCTTATTACGAAAATAATCATTCTCGTACTTGCTCCGATCATTTTAGGTATCTTCGTTCAGAGTTATTACTTCTCGAAGCAAATTATTTGGCAGGAAGTCGACAGAACTAAGCAACAGACGTCAGCGCTGATTCTTAATATTTTTGATAGCCATTTTGCTGCGATTCAGATTCATCACAACAGTAACTCGAAGAGTGATGTTGTTTTAGATTTTTATACAGAACGGGATGAAGAAGCTCTCAATTACTTTTTCATGAGTATTGACCAGAGTGATCCTTCCCATACGCCAGAATTTCGCTTTCTCACCGATCATCAAGGCATTATTTGGGACGATGGGAATGCGCATTTCTATGGCATCAATAACTTGATTCTCAATGATCTCGCGAGCCAAGTGACTTTTAGCAACAATTGGTATTACCTTCCTTCACATACCCCAATGGGAACTCGCCACCTGTTACTGCGTCGTGTACCGGTTTTACAACCTAAAACCGGTGAAGTGATGGGGTATTCTTACAATGTTGTTGTTCTAGATAACAACTTCGGGTTGATGGAAAGACTAAAAAACGAAGGAAACGTTGATAATGTTGTTTTGGTGGCCAACGATACGCCACTAGCCAGCTCACTAGTCGGAGATGAAGCGTACAAGATATTTGATGTTCTGAAGCGGCGAGAGTCTCAGCAAAAGCTTGACCAGTTGTTGATCATTAAAACCCCTATCGAAGTCAATGCTGCCACGACGGATTTGTGTTTACTAACCGTGCAAGACAATCAGAGTGTTGTGACGCTGCAAATCCAGCACCTTTTGGCGATGCTGGCTTCGGTTATCGGGATGGTGATGATTGCGTTGATGACCAAAGAGTGGATTGAGAATCGAGTCGTCGAAGAGCTTGGCTCGTTGATGGCATACACTCGTTCGGCTCGTGAAGAAAAAGGGTTCGAACGATTTGGCGGATCGGATATCGAGGAGTTCGATCATATTGGTTCGACACTAGAAAACACCTTTGAAGAGCTGGAAGCGCAAAAGCGTTCATTCCGCGATCTGTTTAACTTTGCGTTATCGCCGATTATGGTGTGGTCAGAGTCTGGTGTACTCATCCAAATCAATCCGGCAGCCCGCAAAGAATTGGTCATGGAAAACGACATTGAAACCATGCACCCAGTGTTTAAAGGCTTCAAAGAAAAGTTGATGCCGCACCTGCGAATGGCAGCTCAAGGAGCCACGTTAACTGGCGTCAATGTACCAATTGGAGACAAGGTATATCGCTGGAACTTATCGCCGATTCGAGTTGACGGTGATATCAGCGGTATCATTGTTCAAGGTCAGGATATTACGACGCTTATTGAAGCGGAAAAACAAAGTAACTTGGCACGTAAAGAGGCAGAAAAATCCGCCCAAGCACGTGCCGATTTTCTGGCTAAAATGAGCCATGAAATCCGAACGCCAATCAATGGCATTCTAGGAGTTGCTCAATTATTAAAAGACTCGGTCGAAACGGAAGAACAGAATAACCAAATTGACGTACTTCGACATAGTGGTGAGCACTTACTTGCTGTTTTGAATGATATTTTGGATTTTTCGAAGATTGAGCAGGGTAAGTTTAATATTCAAAAGCACCCGTTTTCTTTCACTGACACGATTCGAACGTTAGAAAACATTTATCGTCCAATTTGCGAAAATAAAGGCGTTAACCTCGTCATTGAAAACAAGATTGATCCCAATGTTGAAATCTTTACTGACCAAGTTCGTCTGAACCAAATTTTATTTAACTTAGTCAGTAACTCAGTCAAGTTTACCCCCTCGGGCAGCGTACGCTTGCATGCTGAACTGGAGCAGTTCTACGGCGCCGAAAATAGTGTGTTGGTAGTGGAAATTACGGATACGGGCATCGGCATAGAGCCCGATAAGCTTGACCAAATGTTCGAACCTTTCGTTCAAGAGGAAGCAACGACCACTCGAGAATACGGTGGCAGTGGCTTGGGACTGACCATTGTGAAAAGCCTCGTCGATATGCTGGAAGGTGACGTTCAAGTACGTAGTCAAAAAGGTTTGGGTACGACCTTTGTTATTACAATGCCGGTGAAAGATCGTGAGCGAGTGCTCACCCCTCTTGATTCAAGCTCGAGAGTTAAACCTGGTGAGTTATTCGCAGAGAGTCTAAAAGTACTGTTGGTAGAAGATAACCATACCAATGCTTTCATTCTCAAAGCATTTTGTAACAAGTACAAAATGCAGGTTGATTGGGCAAAAGATGGATTGGAAGCGATGGAGTTCTTAAAAGATCATACTTACGATTTGATTTTGATGGACAACCAACTGCCGCATCTTGGAGGAATTGAAACAACCAAAGAGATCCGACAGAAGCTGAAGTTAGGCACGCCAATTTATGCTTGTACTGCCGATACGGCGAAAGAAACCAGTGATGCGTTTATGGAGGCGGGCGCGAATTACGTATTGCTCAAACCGATTAAAGAAAATGCGCTGCATGAAGCCTTTGTTGACTTCAAGCAGCGATTCTTAATTGAACGAACGTGATGAACTCATTCGCTATGAGCCTTAATTGAGAATTCAATCGCTCACTAAACCGAAAAGCACAACGCCATAACTTAGGGTTGTGCTTTTTTTGTATCTCAATGCTTCACTTGTTGATAAGCCAGGAGTGCTGATATCACCTTTAGTGTCGTATATCACTACTATTCAACCCAAGTACTACGTTGCGTTACGCAAACTTGTTCCCCAATGGCATATTCTATGTGATTTAAATCACAAAAACTTATTTACTTAGCGTGCTAACTATTTTATATTACTTAGCGTGCTAACTATTTTATATTACTTAGCAAGCTAAGTAATTGAGTAGATCTTATGATTCAAGACATCAACAGTTTGCGCGACCTTTCTCTGGCTGAAAAGTTATCTCGTGTAGCCCGTTTGTGGAAAATGGTTGCAGATCGCGAGTTGGAGCCTTTAAACCTGACGTACCCGCGTTGGACTGCGTTATGGAAACTTTATCGAATGGGCGACAACGTTAGTCAGAAGCATTTGGCTGAAGCGCTTGAGATTGAGTTGGCATCGCTGATGCGCACATTAAAGCTATTAGAAGAGCAATCTCTGATCACTCGCCATTGCAGTGAGCATGACAAGCGAGCACGTATTGTTAGCCTTACAGAAGAAGGTAAAACCCTACTCAAGCAAATGGAGACTCGAATTCTTCAAGTACGGAGCAAGCTACTGACAGAAATCAATGACCAAGAGCTTCAAAAGCTTTCATTGATCCTCGATCAGATTGCTCACAATGCACTTGATTCACTTAGCGAATAAGTCAGAAACCCGAATTAAAAGAGAAGTAAACGCCTATGACTCCAGATCAAAAATTCGCACGTTGGATCAAGTATTCTTGCGTCGCGTTTGTCCTTGTCTTTGCCTATTTTCTAGTCGCAGATCTCGCCATGCCACTGACGCCCCAGGCAATGGCAACGCGAGTGGTAACTAAAGTAGCTCCCCGTGTGAGTGGACAGATTACGCATCTTTATGTTGCCAACAACCAAGAAATAAGCCAAGGCGATCTACTATTCCAGATTGATCCACAGCCTTATCAGCTCGCCGTAGAAAAGGCTCAACTTAACCTTGAGCGTGTGATTCAAAATAATGAACAGCTTGATGCCTCTATTGCAGCGGCAAAAGCGGACGTTGAAGCAAGCAAAATTGTCGCCGAGCAAAAAGTTCGCGAAGCCAAACGTCTTGATACATTGTTTCATCGCAATGGCACCTCGCAACAACAGCGTGACGACGCACAAAGTAGTGCAACGGCAGCCAGAGCAAACTTACTTGCCGCGCGCGCTCGTTTAAAAGAGTTGGAAGTAAACCGAGGCGATTTAGGTGCAACGAATGTAAATATCCGCGTGGCACAAAACCAGCTAAAACAAGCAGAACTTAATCTGTCTTACACTCAAGTAATTGCTGAACATGATGGCGTTGTCGCTAACTTGCAGCTGGAAACGGGTGCCTATGCGGCAGCTGGTACGCCTCTTGTGGCTTTAGTCTCGGATGACGTGGATATTATTGCCGACTTTCGTGAAAAGAGTCTGCGACACTTCAATCAGAACAGTCGGGCGTTAGTGGCCTTTGATAGCTTGCCAGGTGACGTATTTGAAGCTCGTATTACGAGTGTGGATGCGGGGGTAAGCTCGGGCCAGTTTGATGCGGATGGCCGTTTAGCGACACCGACAGACTCAAACCGTTGGGTGAGAGACGCGCAGCGTTTACGTTTACATTTAGCTATCGATGAACCTCAACAGCGCGCATTTCCGGCCGGGGCACGTGCGACTGTGCAACTGTTGCCAGAAAACTCGTTATCTGGCTGGTTAGCGAGATGTCAGATCCGATTTTTGAGTCTTCTTCATTACATTTATTAACGGGGAGGCGATATGAAGTTATGGGATCATCCCATGTCGGAAAACGACTTCCGTCAGTGTTTGCGCATTGCAACTGGCGCGACCATTGGCTTCACCTTATGTAAGGTCTTTGGCTGGAATTATGGCGTATTTTTTACCGTAACACCGATGTTGTTACTTGGAATGGTACCAGTCATGAGCCTGCATGCTGCACGACAGCTGATTTTTTCAGCGGTCGTATGCGGATTAGAGGTCGGTATTCTTGGTGGGCTATTTGGTGGACATCCTGGCATGATGACGATCATCGCCTTCGGGTTGTTTTTGTATAAGTTCGCCTGTATGTCAAAAGGGAGCTTATTCCTGTTTGGGGCAAATAGCGTGCTGAGCTTAAGCATCATGCTGCATTTTGCGAGTTATCCAACAACCGACTTAAATGATCTAATATTCAGCAACCTACAAGCGAACGTTATTTCAGTGATCGTGGCCTACGTCGTGACATTTTTGATCCCTGATGCAGAGCCTCGTCAGCCACCGGCAAAACCATCTCAGCCTAAACAGAGTCACCGCATGCGTCATGAAGCCCTTATGGGGGCGAGTATCGCTACAATGTCTTTCCTTGTATTCCAGTTATTTG
The DNA here is from genome assembly GCF_024744415.1 of Vibrio sp. RM-41-2B. Classification (NCBI taxonomy): domain Bacteria; kingdom Pseudomonadati; phylum Pseudomonadota; class Gammaproteobacteria; order Vibrionales; family Vibrionaceae; genus Vibrio; species Vibrio sp. RM-41-2B. The sequence goes on from NZ_JAMQWD010000005.1 coordinate 343,795, forward strand.
ACCTCAGTGATTCTATGTCCGCTCAGGCGACAACCTTGCTTTTATTGTTTCCTATGCATTGGAACGGTGCTTTAGGGTATGCGCGCAAAAGAGCAATGGGGACCTTGATGGGGGTAACCTTTGGTATTGCTGGGCAGCTCGTACTATACGATTGGTCGGATACCTTGCTGTTTATCGTCCCATTGCTGTGGATTGGCGCGATGATGTTCAGCTATATGCATGTAAAAGAGTCTAGTGGGTCAGGAGCTGGGTTTGGCGGATTAACTACATTAGGTATTTTATTTGGCCAATACCTTACTCCGGATGGCGATTTAATGTTCAGCGCGCTGTATCGCGTGAGTAGTATTTTGTTTGCTATTGTTGTCACTCTGCTCGTGACCTATGCGGTGCACAGAGTGCTCAACAGCTTTGAGGCGACGCGCTTTAGCCAGCAGTAAGTTCAGACGTTACTGGTTAGAAAGGACTGCTCCAGTAACTCTGTTTTTAGCTCGTGACTCATCGCTATTGGGCTTTCAAACTTAATTCCTATTACCCAGCCTTTCACCAACTTCTTAATGTTGGCAATGACACACCGATTTTCTTCTCCGATATAGTGACTTAGAGAAGAGTCGATAGTGACACTTTCACCAACGTTGAATTCTGGCTCTATAAAGGTTGAGATACCAATACCTGCCAGTGAGAAGTCGATAAGGTTACCGTCGTAAACATTCCCCGCGTGAACAATCTTACAATCCATTTGCAGCTTATATCGTTCGTGTTCCCGGACTGGTTTGGTTGCAAATGTTCCTGGAATTCGAATAAATAAAAGGGGCGAAGGACGAACCGCAGTTGTTAGAACACTGGATTTAAATGCAATGACATGGCCTAACTCCGTATCTGATACACCACGCACGATGACATCGGCGTTTGGGAGTTTTCTCATCACTTGCTCTTCAAGCAAACGCATCGGTATATCAAGAATCAAATACGCGTTCTCTTTCATCCCAAGATAGGTGGTGGAATACGTATACTGGTCCTTAGGCCCAAACTCGAAATTAGTCGAAAGTTTCATTCCCGGTTTGAGGAATCTATGCAGTTCATCTTTAGTATGAGTGGCAGGCATTACATTGGCGTTTTAATTATTGGTTAAATCGAGGCTATCAAAACGCCATTTTGTTATTCAAGATAGTAGGACAAAAGTTTTTGTAAAATTATCGCTATCTGTGAAGTGGTGGGCGATAAGTTTGGCTCATTCCATCTTTCATAAAGATTTGGCTTGCCACAATACTGCCGCAGGTTACCAGCATCAGCGCTAACCAAGTCAGTGAATCTGGTTGTTCACCAAAGATTGGAACGGCAAGAAGTGTCGCGACGACTGGAGTTAATGACCCAAAAGCAGCACTGGCTTCGGCGCCAATAATTCGGATTGCATAGATAAAGGTAAAAGAGGCGATTAAGCCTGCGCCGACACCTTGCAACATCGCGTGGCCAAATAATTCTTCCCACGGCCACTGACTGATCGGCGTTATCGCTAGGTAACTATCTACCCATCCGAAGCCAACCGCAATGATGAGCAGTGCCAAAGACGCGATTGCAACGAATCCAGCACAGACATGCGCATTAAGGTTAGCAACACGAGCACTGATGGTGAAAACAGCCCACATAATGCTACCGGTTAGAAACAGGATGTGGCCTTGTAATTGAGACCAGTTGTACTCTGCACCGCTATTAGAAAGAAGAAATACGAAAATCCCTAACAGCACCGTAGAAAGCCCGATTAAGCGGTGAGCACTCAGCGACTGTTGATAGCACAACACCGCGATAGCAGAAACAAATAATGGCAAAGTACCAGGTACTAATGCACTGCCGTGCGCCACGGGAGCGAAGTGCATAGCTGTGCCGACGACCAGCAGGTAGGGCAGGCCACTCCCTACCACAACACCAGTTAGGTAGCGTTTAGGCACGACGCGAAGCGCCTGCTTATGCTTAATCACAAATAGTAATAAAATTAAACTTGGGATTAGAAAGCGAACTAACGCGATATCGGCTGGCTGCAAACTAGAAATTGCGCCCCCTTTTAAAGAAATAAAGAAACCAGACCAAAGCAGTAAGGTCGTTAATATAGCTGCGTATCCCAATATCATTGTCGGCATGTCCATTTGTAAATGATGTGTTAATTGTTGAATAAAACTCGTGCCAAAGGGAGGCAAAGTTTGACGTAATTAAGCTTGATGTTGGTGATAAAGCGCGTATAAGTGTTAATTGTTAGTGATTATTGGCATGGAAGGACAAATGGACAAAATTGACAGGCAACTGATCAACTTGATGCAGAAGGATGCGACCCTGACTACGGCAGAGCTCGCTGACAAAGTAGGATTATCGGCATCACCTTGTGCAAGACGCATTAAGCGTTTAGAGCAGGAGGGCGTAATTAGCGGTTATCGAGCCATTGTGTCCAGAGACACGGTGGGTATTGCGATGACCGTATTTGTTGAAGTCAGTTTGAACAACCACCAAGCTTCTTCGATTGATGAATTTGAACATGCTGTTGTTGAAATGGACGAAGTGATCTCGTGCCATGTTGTATCAGGGGCTTATGATTATTTGTTAGAAGTGGTCAGCAAAGATCTCGCTGGTTATGAAACATTCACTAGAAAGCTACAACGATTAGAAAACGTAAAAGATATCCATACGCACTTGGCGATTAGACAAGTGAAAGGAAATGGAAGCTTGCCGATTTATGCATAAGAAAGATGAAATTTCTCGATAGACTTAAGATTGCTCACTATCACCGAAAGCGATACCGACAGTTCGGTACAGACAGAGCGCGAACGCTGGGATGGAGAGATAAGTACAGCCAAATCAGTCGATTTGAAGCTTTGTGCCGTGGGTTAACGTTAGACGGTTCAAGTCTTTTAGATATTGGGTGCGGCTACGGAGACTTATTAGCGTTTATTGAGTTCAACAATCTGGGCCCCCAAAGTTATATTGGCATTGATCAGCAAAAACAGTTTATCTCTGAGGCCAGAAAGCGGGACTTTCGTACTCAAAGTGAGTTCGTATGCGGTGACTTTTCAACGTTGGTATTGCCCCGTAGTGATTATGTCTTTGCTTCTGGATCATTGAACTATCAATCCGCGAATCCAAATCATACCATTGAGATGATCGAGAAAATGTACCGGGCAGCAGAGAAAGGGTGCGTGTTTAACTTATTGGATGAAGAAAAGCTGCCGAGCATGAGAATGCTCGCATCGCATAATAAAGTTGGGGTGTTACGCTATTGCCGATGGCTATGTCCAGACGCACAATTGATCGAGGGTTATTCCGATCACGACTTTACGATCGCGATGATCAAAAAAGCGGAATCAGTTTCCTGACTCCGCCTTATAAATTCTTAAGCCTTATTGGTGCTTGTATTGTGAGATTTCACAGTTACCTGTGTATCTATCAACCTTGAATGAGAACGCAGCTGAATGGTATTCCCTCCCATCACTCCAAATTGTTTCTCCGAAGATTTTACAAAGGTCCAAATCGCTGATTGAACCAAACTCTTTTACGTGCCTAACTACTGACAAAAACTTGGCTTTGGTAGCATTAGGACAGTCCCTGTTACTTAATCGATTGATAACCATGGTTGTAGCATCATCTCCAGCCAAATGTGACTTTTTATTAAATTTTATTAATGGGTAAATTAACCAAAAATTGGCCATAAGTAAAGCATTATTGTGACGTATGTCTCTATAGGTTGCCTCTCTTGGTCATGGTTTAGTCAAGTTTGTAAAAGGGAACAGTCCCATTTTTTACATATAACGTTGGGATCACTAAAAGAGGGAATTAAAGCACGAATAACGTCCAATATTGGAGTGAAAACCCGACATCGTCTTTTCAAAACGGGCTCGATTTTTACCTCGAAACATCTTGAGCGTATTGAAGCGATCTCGCTTCTTTATCATAGAGTTGCGCTAGTGCTTGGTACTGTGAAGAAAGGCGTTTGTAATCCTCGGTAAGTTGCAAAGCGTTGGTGTTATACCACTCCGCAGTGATTTGATTGGCAGTTTCGTTTGACTCACGGCACTTTTGGGCAAGTTTCTTCCATCCATTTGCTGACCATTGAGATTGTGTGCTCAATTTAATCAACTCATTAGCTTTAGTCGTGAGTTCTTCTTTATATTGAATGGAGGCTTTTAATTGAGTTTTGAACGCATTTTGGTTCGAGCGGGCGCGCCAAAGTAATACGAGTTCATGTAGGGAAAAGGTTTGGGACAATAACTGACGCTGCTTATGTTCGGCTAAAAGTGCATTGAATACCTCAACATGCTTATTGTAATTGGACTCTAAACGATTGAATTGGGTAAGATTGTCATTCCACGACGACGGGTTACATTGAATATTGGCGTGCCCCACAATGGGGAACAGAAGAAGCAACAGTATCCAATTGAGTTTGTTGATCATTATTGCTCGCGTTAGTTGACCGACCCTTTTGAGTATATACCCAAATTTCCGCGACATGCGTGTTGCCGGTGAGATAAGAACACAGAATGAAAAGGAAAAATACATGAAGAAAATTCTCATCGCATTGATTGTCATACTGTTGCTCGGTGGGGCGGGTGCTGGATACTATTTCTTCTTTATGCAGAAAGATGAACCTGAGGCGCCAAAAGCTGCGCAAGTGGAGCAAGCGCCAGTGGAAGAAGAAATATCCAAACCGATTCTGGATTTAGAAACCGCCCCCCCTGAAGTGACCGAATACTATGTCATTGAGCGTCGAATCAATGTTTACAATAAGCCAAATGTTAATGCTTTGGTTGTCGATACGCTCTATAAGGGAGAAAAAGTATCGGTGTTAGAAAAAGTGGATGGTTGGTATCGAATCTCTGGTTACCTTGTTTATGAAGAGGGCGGTGAAGAAAAAGCTGAGTGGTTGAATTCTGAAGGATTATCTGATGCAGAGCCAGTTATTAAAGAACAAGAGCGTTTGGAAATACTGGATGGATATTTGCAGAAGTCGGATGATTTAAAAGTCCACTTGGACATCTTCCGCAAGAAAACACAGCAATTGTTAGACGATGAAACCTGTGATCCGAGTGATTTTGAAGAGCTCGGTGGCTGGGTTCGTTCGGTTACTTATGACAAGAGCAATGTGTACTTCATTTATTGTGGTGGTTTGGAGCAAGAGAACAAAATCTATTTAGATGTCGATAAAGGCGATATCTTTTACCGCTAACAGAGCGCCTTTAGTTTAAAGCCTCTAGAGATTTATAACTTTTTAGTTGTGAACCATAATTAATAGGAATACTATCATCGAGTCGAGTGAAAAAACTCGACTCGTTTTGTTTTTAGTGAGTTCTTATGTCTCAGATTTGCTTGAAAAAATTGCTTTTTATGCTGCTTGCGATGGTATTGCTACCAGCGCATGTTTTTGCTGCGCAAATCGATCAGAAAGCTCATTTACCTTACTTTTCTAAGCTGCAACCATTTGTTGCGAGTATTGCTTTTGCAAATACCTCAATCGATTTTTCTGAAGTCTCAGAAGAAACGACGCAGTCTCCGATTTCTGAAGGTCATGCAAGACTCGATACGCTAGCCCTATTTAACACTCAACGTTGGGTTTCTCACTTACGTGAAGGCCTTGATGATGAGCATGTTGACGTTGTTGGTGACCTAAACACGCCTTTCTATGCTGACGCAGGTTATGCCTACAGCCTGATGGATATCAATTGGCGTCAAAACCAGTACACTTTTTATCATTTCACAAGCGATCATCGCATTTCTGGTTGGAAAGAGACCAACGCAATGTACGTCGCACTCAATAGTCAATTTTCTGCCTAAACACCATCTATTTGCACCATTGTGCACTCTTAACACGACGATTGTATTCAACAGGGCGTAACCGTCCTGAGCTTTTCATACCCTGAATTTATTCTGGGGGCATCTGTCGTGTGTTAAGCCTTGTTATTAAAAGCTTCACTTCGTAGTGAAGGGATGATGTTTACATGAAAAAAACAGCAAAGCAGCAAAAGAACAGAAAGCTGATGAATCACTATTCAGCTTGGAAATATGTCGTATTAATCACGACGGTCATTATCTTAACGTTAAGCGCGATTCCGACTTGGTTCGGTGAGCAACCATCGATCCAGCTAACGTTTTCAAACCAAAACAGCAGTGAAATGTCGGTTGTTCAGTTGAATCAACTACTGAAAACCAATCACATCTCAGCAGACAAAATCATCGAAAAAGATGGCAAAACGACCATTGTATTCGATGATGAAAATGCGCAAAGCAAAGCTCGTGCGTTACTAAACAATGAGCTAAATAAAGAAGACAGCATTACCTTCTCATATGTGTCTGTTGCTCCAGAGTGGCTGAATGAGATGGGGTTTAGCCCAATCAAACTCGGTCTTGACCTTCGCGGTGGGGTACAGTTCCTCTTGAATGTTGACGTAAATAAAGCATTTGAGGAGCAACGTAATGCTTTGATCGATGAGATCAAAGCAAGCCTGCGAGATCAGCGCGTGCGTGGTGTACAAATTCGCGCAGAAAGTGGTAACCGCATTGCGGTAAACAGTGAGAGTGATACCGCCCTGGCTGAAGTAAATAAATTCTTGCGTCAAAACTATCCAGGTTGGGTGGTGAAAAGCTCGTCTCGCGGTTTTGTTCTTGAGCCAAGTGAGCAGAATATTCAAGAGTTCCAATCAACGACATTGCAACAAAACTTGAAGATTATGCGTGGTCGTATTGAAGAGCTAGGCATTACGGAAGCATTAGTTCAGCGTCAGGGTAAAGACAGCATTCGTATTGAGCTCCCAGGTGTACAAGACCCAGCACAAGCGAAAAACGTTATTGGTGCCACTGCGAGTTTGGCATTCTACGAAGTGAAAGATGCAAGCCAAGCGCGAAGCGGCCAAGATCTTGTGCTGAAAGATAACGATGGCCGAACTGTTATTCTAGAGAAACGACCAGTCCTAACGGGTGAGCACATTGTTAATGCTCGTGCAGGCGTCGACAATATGGGTATGTCAGAAGTTAACATCTCGCTTGACCACGCGGGCGGTAAAAAGATGAGTGATTTCTCTGCAACGCATATTGGCAAGCCAATGGCGACGGTTTATCGCGAATACAAGACAAACGATCGTGGCGTAACAGAGCGCAGCGAGCGCGTTATCAGCGTTGCGACTATTCAATCTCAACTTGGTAGCCAATTCCGTATTACCGGCGCTGGCAGCATGGACGAAGCGCAGCAGTTAGCGCTATTACTTCGTGCGGGTTCGCTAACAGCCCCGGTTACTATCGTAGAAGAACGCACTATTGGTGCTTCTTTGGGGGCTGAAAACATTGAAAATGGTTTTGCGGCACTTGCTTTGGGTATGGGGTTAACACTGACCTTTATGGCCCTTTGGTACCGCCGCTTAGGTTGGGTGGCGAATGTGGCGCTTTGTGCCAACATGCTTTGTTTGCTTGGCCTAATTGCCTTGTTACCAGGTGCGGTACTAACGCTTCCAGGTATTGCAGGGTTGGTGTTAACCGTTGGTATGGCAGTGGACACCAACGTTATTATCTTCGAACGTATTAAGGACAAAATGCGTGAAGGCCGCAGTTTCGCTCAAGCGATTGATCTGGGTTTTGATAGCGCGTTCTCGACCATCCTTGATGCCAACATTACTACCATGATCACCGCCGTGATTTTATACGCCATCGGTAACGGTCCAATCCAAGGCTTTGCTTTAACACTCGGATTAGGTTTGTTAACCAGTATGTTTACAGGCGTATTTGCCTCTCGAGCAATGATCAATTTAATTTGGGGCCGAGATGCCCGTCGTGATGTGAGGGTTTAATCATGGTCGAAATGCTAAAACAAAATATTCGTAAAATTCGCCACTTTACTACGCTAGTTTCTATCGTTTTGACGGTGATCGCACTTGGTGCTCTGGGCTTTAAAGGGTTGAATCTTGGCTTGGATTTCACTGGTGGTATGGTGACAGAAGTGAAAGTCGATAAGTCGTTAACCAACCACGATCTGCTTGATGCACTGCAACCAAAACTTGGTGAATCAACCTCTATCACCCGCACAGGTGAAGATGGTCGTTGGCTTATTCGCTACTCCGCCCCAGAAGAAGGACAAACTCTGCCAAGTGTGGAAGAAGTATTAAAGCCAGTTTCACATCAAGTTGATGTCGTCAGCAACAGTATTGTTGGTGCTCAAGTTGGTCAGGATTTGTTTGATCAAGGCGGTTTAGCACTATTGATTTGTGTGCTGAGCATCCTTGGTTACTTGTGTTTCCGTTTTGAGTGGCGCCTAGCGAGTGGCTCTGTATTTGCTCTGGCTCATGACGTAATTGTCGTCCTCGGCTTCTTTGCCGTTACCCAAATGGAATTCAACCTAACGGTTTTTGCTGCCGTATTGGCAATTTTAGGCTACTCATTGAATGATTCGATAATCATTTCAGATCGAATTCGTGAGCTACTGATCGCGAAACAAAGTTGGAAAATGGAAGACATCAATGACCAGGCTGTCATCGCGACGTTCTCTAGAACGATGGTGACTTCAGGCACAACACTGATTACTGTTGGTGCACTATGGATTATGGGGGGAGCACCGCTAGCGGGTTTCTCAACAGCGATGTTTATTGGTGTGCTATCAGGTACATGGTCTTCCATTTCCATTGGTACCGTATTACCTGAACTGTTCAAGCTCGAACCGAAGCATTACTTGCCTGTTGAGATTGATACCGCGCCGTAATGCGAGGTGCTGAAGGTAAAAGTGCTTGCGCCACTCAGTTTGAGTGGCGTTTTACTTTGTGCTATTTCACACGCATCAGGCGGTGTTTGACGTGACCTAAATCGAACTCAATGATTTGAGAGCGCTTCATCGATTCAACCAGGCGCAGCATGGATGTGTGATAACCTTTCTTTTTCATCCATTGCAATGGCTCGGAAAAGCTGTCTTCGTTTACAACGTAAGATTCGCCTTTGTGTTCTCCAGCATAAACGTTTACGACCCAAACCCGGGCCTGAAAATCTAATACTTCACTTATGTTTCGCGTAATTTTTCTTAGGATATTTTTCATCATTTCCAGCGTTGCTTTAGCTCAGTAATAGCCAAACACCAACCCCCATCATTAAAGTGCCCGCGATACGGTTCATCAGACGCACATTCTTTGATTGACCCAACACGCGTTTCAGTCCTTTACCACCCGTGGCATACAGAGACATACAAATGAACTCAAAAAGAAGGATGATGGAGACAAGCACGATCAGCTGTGGAGCAAGAGCCGCATTTTGATCGATAAAAGGCGGCAGCAGAGAAATCATAAATGCCCAGCCTTTTGGGTTTGCGATAGCGGTAACGAAGCCTTGCATGATGAGCGCGACATTACCACTTCTGGGTGTCTCCAAATTATCGACATTTATTGCTAACTTACCTCGAGATCGCCACATTTCTACACCAAGATAGAGTAAGTAGCCGCCACCAATAAACTTTAGTGCGATAAACATCCAAGGATAGTTGAGCATGATCGCTGCGATCCCTAGTACTGCCGAGACTGAAACCAGCGCGACACCGACGAGTTCACCAATCATCATCCATAATGTGCGGCGATAACCGATACTCATTCCTAGCGTTAAGGCGAGCGTCATGCACATTCCTGGTGTAATTGAGACAAAAAAGAAGGTAGGGATGAACATACTGAGCAATGCAAGATTCATGTTTGTTGATAACTAAGTGATTTGATAGAAGCCACAAAGATAGTGCAAATTGATAAAGGATACTATCCCCAAATAACCTCAAGGTGCTAGGTTCAGCGAGAATGACTTGGCTCACAGGCACGGCAACGATTTGAAGATCTAGTGGTTCTAAATCAAAAATCGTTAACAAAGGCTGTGGGATAAGGCAACTCGCCCTGCGGAGCATGTCACTGACACGATTTCTGCATCTTGACGTCATTTGGGTATAACATCAATTTACTTGGGTTAAAGAATCTAGATGATTGCTTTAGGAGATGGTACCACCGAATATTGCACCGTACCGGTACTTCAATAGATTAAAAGTGATTCGATACGTTAAATGCTAGTTAATTGATGTTATTTGGATATTTAAAATAAAACTGAAATTATTTTTTAATTGCTGCGTCATAATAGTGCGAACTGCACCAAAATGAGACGTTTTCTTCTATTTTTTACACTCTAAATATACCAGTTTTCATAAGTAAAACTATAAATATAAAATTAATTTTATACTGTCAGTAATATCATTTAAGTTAGTAATTAAATGATATTACTGACAATTGCTTATATTGATATTTGAATTATTATTCTAATCGTATTTGTAGAGAACAACTCTGAGCATGAGAGTAGTATCTGAAATCATGAGATGATGTAACGTCCACTGTTCGGTATGTAACCTATTGATAAATAATGCTTAAAGTTATGTTCTGATAAGCTTGTGTTTAACTTTATTTTTATTTAAAACAATGACTTATAAAGAATTAACCATTTTATAA